>JACQTK010000279.1 GCA_016210845.1 Acidobacteriota bacterium
CGATTCCCCCTGCGAAGTTCGGTGTGTTCAGGATGTAATCATGTCAAGGGCACAAAGACGGATGGCCACGAAGGCCGCGAAGATCCCAGCGCGGCTGCGCCGCAACCAAAGAGCGCATCCGCGCTGGGTCGAACCAGTATTTGCTAGTGACACTAACGCGCCAGGAGTTGCGCGAAAAAACAAAGTCTGGCGCGTTAGTGTCACGAAGGATTGCCGTTCGACCGCGTCGCCGAAGGCGGTCGAACGGTGGTGGTTTCGAACCTTTGTGACCTTTGTGTTCTCGGTGGCCAAACCGTCTCCGTGATCGTGAAGATGGAATATCAGCACTTGCAGATTCGCCGCGACGGGCTGGTCGAGTATCTGACGCTCAACCGCCCCCAGGTGCGAAACGCCTTCAACGAGCAGGTGATCGCCGAGCTGACGCACTGGGCCGAGGCGACCGCCCGCCACGGCCCCGCACGGGTGGCGGTGCTCGGCGGCGCAGGGTCCGTGTTCTGCGCGGGGGCCGACCTGACGTGGATGGCGAAAATGGCGGCCAGCACGCACGACGAGAACGTGCGCGACGCCGCGGCGATGGCGCGCATGTACGCGGCGCTCGACCGGCTGCCGGTCCCGCTCGTCGCCCGCGTGCGCGGCGCGGCGCTCGGCGGCGGCGCTGGCCTGCTTGCGGTGGCGGACATCGTCGTGGCGGCCGAGGATGCCGTGTTCGGGTTCACCGAGGTCAAGGTCGGGATTCTACCGGCCGTCATCGCGCCGTACGTGCTCGCCAAGATTGGCGCGTCCGCCGCGCGCGAGCTGTTTCTCACGGGGATGCGCTTCGACGCGGCTCGGGCGCAGGCAGCAGGGCTCGTCCATGCCGTGACGGGCGCCGCGCATCTCGACGCGCGTGTGGCGGACTACGCGGGAGAGCTGCTCAGCGCCGCGCCCGAGGCCATCGCGACCGCCAAGGAGCTGCTGCGGCGCATCGCCGGCCGACCGCCCCGCGAGGTGGCCGACCTCACGTCCGAGACGATCGCGGCGCGTCGCGTGTCGGCGGAAGGTCAGGAAGGTCTGCGGGCGTTTCTGGAGAAACGGAAGGCCACGTGGCGCATCACTCCCTGAGGACGAATGTTCCGTCGCATCCTGATCGCCAATCGCGGTGAGATCGCCGTCCGCGTCATTCGCGCCTGCCGCGAGCTGGGCATCGAGTCGGTGGCCGTCTACTCCGACGCCGACGCGGGCGCCCTCCACGTGTCGCTGGCCGACCGCGCCCTGCGCATCGGTCCGCCGCTGCCGTCCGAGAGCTATCTGTCGATTCCCGCCATCCTGGACGCCGCGCGAAGCGCGGGCGCCGACGCCGTCCATCCGGGCTACGGCTTCCTCTCGGAGAACCACCTCTTCGCCGACGCGTGCGAACGGGCGGGCATCGCGTTCATCGGCCCGCCCTCCGGCGTGCTGGCGCGCATGGGATCGAAGATCGAGGCGCGGCAGGCGGCGCAGCGCGCGGGCGTGCCCGTGGTCCCGGGCGAGACGCCCGGCGGGCAGACGGGCGAAGAAGTGGCCGTGGCGGCGCGGCGCGTGGGCTTCCCCGTGCTGATCAAGCCGTCGGAAGGCGGCGGCGGGATTGGCATGAAAGCCGTGCGCGACCCCGCCACGCTGGACGCCGCCATCGCGCAGGCGCGACGCGAAGCCGTCGCCGCGTTCGGCGACGGGACGTTGTACGTCGAGCGTCTGCTCGAGGCGCCGCGCCACGTCGAGATCCAGGTGCTCGCCGATCATCTGGGCCACGTCGTCCACCTGTTCGAGCGCGAGTGCTCGCTGCAGCGGCGGCATCAGAAGATCCTCGAAGAGACCCCGTCGACGGCGCTCACTCCCGCGCTGCGCGCGCGGATGGGCGAGGCGGCCGTCGCGGTCGCCCTGGCTGCCGGCTACCGAAATGCGGGCACCGTGGAGTTCCTGGTGGACGGCACCGGCGACCACGCGCGCTTCTACTTCCTGGAGATGAACACGCGGCTGCAGGTGGAGCATCCGGTCACCGAGCAGACCACCGCCATCGATCTCGTGCACGCGCAGATCGCCATTGCCGCCGGTGAGCCGCTCTCCTGGCGTCAGGAGCAGCTCGCGCAGCGCGGCCACGCCATCGAGGCGCGCGTCTACGCGGAGGATCCCGCGCGCGACCATCTCCCGCAGGCCGGTCCGCTGCTCCTCTATCGTGAGCCGTCGATGCCCGGTGTGCGCGTGGATGCGGGCGTGCTCGAAGGCGACGAGATCTCCATCCACTACGATCCGCTGATTGCCAAGGTCGTGGCGGCGGGAGAAACGCGAGACGCCGCGCGGCGTCGCCTGCTGGCGGCGCTTCGGGCGTATCCCGTTCTCGGGATCCGCACGAACATTCCGTTCCTGATCGCGCTGCTGGAGCACCCGCGGGTCATCGCGGGCGATCTCGACACGCGGCTGGTGGATGCGGAACTGGCCACGCTTGTGGCGCCGCTGACCGCCGAGCCCACGGACCTGGCGCGCGCTGTGGCGGCCCAGGCGGCTGGCGCGCCCCTCCGTCCCACGCGGCCGATCGCCCCGGATCCGTGGGTCACGCTGCGAGGATGGCGTGGTTGACGTCACGCCGCTCGGCAACGGGCGGTATCGTGTCGCCGACGGGACGCGCTCCCGCGTGGCCTATGCCGTGGCGGCGCACGACGGCTGCTGGGTCTTTCTCGACGGCGATGTCCACCTCGTCCGCGCGGCGGCGCGGGCAGGCGCGTCCCGCGCGCGATCCGGCGACGACGAGACGGCCCTGGCCGCGCCAATGCCCGCAACCGTGGTGCTCGTGAACGTCACGCCAGGCCAGGCGGTCTCGCGGGGCGATGTGCTCGTCGTCCTCGAGGCCATGAAGATGGAGCTCCCCATCACGGCGCCGCGCGCGGGCCGCGTCAAGGCCCTCGCGTGCCGCGAGGGTGAGCTGGTGCAGCCCGGCGTCCCGCTGCTCGAACTCGAATGACGTGTCCAGATCGAGTGCGGATCGTCGAAGTCGGCCCCCGAGACGGGCTGCAGAACGAGGCGGCACACGTCCCGACGCGGGAGAAAGTCGCCTTCGTGAATCGGCTGGCCGACGCGGGGTTGTCGGCCATCGAAGTGTCGGCGTTCGTCAGCCCGACGTGGGTGCCGCAGATGGCCGACGCGGCCGACGTCTTTGCCGGCATCACGCGGCGGTCCGGCGTGCGCTACACCGCGCTCGTGCCGAACCTCAAGGGCCTGGCGCGGGCGCGCGACGCTGGCGTCGACGAGGTGGCGATCTTTCCGGCTGCGTCCGAGACGTTCAGCCGCCGCAATCTCAATCAGACGATCGAGGAGGCGTTCGCGGCGGGCAAGGCCGTGTGCGGCGAGGCCCGCGCGGCGGGCCTGCGCGTCCGGGCGTACCTGTCAACGAGCTTCGGCTGTCCGTTCGAGGGCGCGGTCCCGCCCGCGCGTGTGGCCGAGCTGGCGGCCCGCCTGATCGACATGGGCGCCTCCGAGGTGTCGCTCAGCGACACGATCGGCGTCGCCCATCCGGGCCAGGTCGCCGCTGTGCTGAGCCAGGTCGCCACCAGGCGGATCCCGGTGGGTCGTGTCGCGCTCCACTTCCACGACACGCGTGGCACCGCCCTCGTCAACGTCTACGCGGGCCTCGAAGCGGGAGTGACGACGTTCGACGCGTCTGCGGGCGGGCTGGGCGGATGCCCGTACGCCCCTGGAGCGACCGGCAATCTCGCGACCGAGGACCTCGTGTACCTGCTCGACGGTCTGGGGATTGCCACCGGCGTCAGACTCGACGCCGTCATCGACGCGTCACGCGCGATCGAGCCCCACGTCGGGCATCCACTGCCGTCGCGGGTGTTTCGCGCTGGCGAAGCCACTCGGTTGCGCACGCCATCGTGAGATCTCGTCGTGCCCGTCCTCGCCGACGTCCAGCCCACGGCGGAAGCGATCGACCAGGTCGTCGGCGATCTGGAGAAGTCCTGGACCGCTACGATCACGTCAGGCGCCAATCCAAGGAGGACGTCGGGTATCGCGAGATCGTCATCTCGCTCGAAGGCGAGCTGCTGGCGATCCTTCACCACGGCGACGCGTCTCGCGCGAGATTCCGCCGGGCACCCACCGGCTGCAGGCGAACAATACGCTATGCTGGAAGACGCTCGAGTTCACGCCGGGCGCGGGCGGGCACGCCAGCGTCGCGGCGGTCAACCGCGCCGGTTGGGGCACCTACTCGGTGCTCGCGTCCTTCATCGGCTTCCTCGGCGCTGGGCCGTTCTACCTGACGTTCGAGCGCGAAGGGGTGGGCGGGGATGGATCCTGAGCTGGCCGCGCTGCTCACGGAGCTGGTCGAGAAGGTGGGGCTGCTCCGCCGCGACCTGCAGCAGAAGGGCGACCTGGAGAAATACGAGGCGCGCATCGCGCGCATCGAGCAGAAGTTCTCCGCGCTCGCCGAACGGATCTCGCGCACCGACCCCGGTCTCGCCAAGGTGCTGCGCACGGCCTGGCAGCTCCCCGCCAGGAGCCTCGCCTTCCGCAACGTCGCGCACCAGAAGAAGCCCTGAGCCCCGCACCACTTCGGGTATGATTCCACCTTTGTCGTAGTCAGACTTCGGAGGATGCGATGGCGACGTTTGCGCGCAGTGCGAATGTGGAGTGGAACGGCACCCTGATGGAAGGCACCGGAACGGCCAAGGCGGGAACGGGGGCGTTTTCGCTTCCCGTGACGTTCCCGAGCCGGATTGCCGAGACGGGCGACGGCAAGACCACCCCCGAGGAGCTGATGGCCGCCTCCCACGCCGTCTGCTACGCGATGGTGCTCACCAACACGATCGGCAAGCAGGGCGGCACATCGCGCCGCATTCGCGTCACCGCGACGGTGACGGCCGACAAGAGCGACGCGGGCCTCAAGGTCGTCTCCTCGCACCTCAAGGCGGAGGTCGAGGGGCTCGAGGGGATCGACAAGGGCACGATCCAGGAGCTCGCCGCCGGCGCCGAGAAGGGCTGCCCGATCTCGAACGCGATCCGGGGATCGGTGGCCATCACGGTCGACGCGCAGGCCGTCTAGACCTGGTAGGGGCGACATATACGTCGCCCTACTCGTCCCCCTCGATCTGCACGGACAGGTAGCGCTCGTACCCGATTTCCTTGATCTGATGGAGCTGCGCCTCGAGCCAGTCGAGGTGCGCCTCCTCGTCCCTCAGCAGCAGCGAGAACAGGTCGCGTGAGGTGTCGTCGCCCGCCTCGCGCGAGACCCGGATGGCGTTGTTGTACATCGCGACCGCCTTCTCCTCGAGCTTGCGGTCGGCCTCGAGCTGCGCGCGCACGCTCGAGCCGACGGCCAGATCCAGGTGTTCCATCTTCGGCGTCGCTTCCAGGAACAGCAGCCGCTCGATGAGCTTTTCGGCGTGCTTCATCTCGTCGACCGACTGCTTCTTGATGGAGGCGCCGAGCCGGTGATAGCCCCAGTTGTCGCACATCTCCGCGTGCAGGAAGTACTGGTTGATGGCCGTCAGCTCTTCCTGAAGCGCCTCCTGGAGCTGAGCGATGACCGTGTCGTTGCCGCGCATGCCGCCTCCTCTCGCCGCGCCCACGAGGCGCGTCCCGCCATCGTATATCGACAGCCCCGCACCGATCGATTCCCATTTCGGCCGGATTCCCCTACACTTCCGCGTCATGGACCGGCTCGCCGGCCTGCTCGTCCGGGGCGGCTGCTTCCTGCTCCTGCTTCCAGCCTTGGGGGCCGCGCAAGGGCAGACCGCCGTCACGCCGGGCTCGGACCGCGTCATCACCGCCACCCGCGTCACCACGCCGATCGCCGTCGACGCGCGCTTCGACGACGAGGTGTACCTGACCGTCGAGCCGACGCGCGGCTTCATCCAGCAGGACCCGCGCGAGGGCGACCCCGCCACGGAGGCCACCGAGGTCTGGGTGCTGTTCGACGACAAGAACCTGTACATCGCCGCCAAGTGCTACGACAGCCAGCCGGACCGGATGATTTCCACGGAGCTGCGGCGCGACAACCCCGGGATCTTCAACAACGAGAGCGTCGCCATCGTCATCGACACGTTTCACGATCTGCGCAACGGCTTCAGGTTCCAGACCAATGCGCTCGGAGCCTTCCACGACTCGGTGGTCGCCGACGAGGTCAACGTCGACAGCTGGAACACCGTCTGGGAGGTCCGCAGCGCGAAGTTCGACTGGGGCTGAGGCTTCGAGATGGCCATCCCGTTCAGTCGCTCCGCTATCCGGGCGCGGGCCCCCAGACATGGGGCTTCAACATGCGGCGGGTCATCAAGTGGAAGAACGAGCTCGCCTACCTGACGCCGATGCCGCGGTCGTTCGGCGTCAACGCGATCTACCACCTGGGATC
>JACQTK010000020.1 GCA_016210845.1 Acidobacteriota bacterium
CGCCCACCCTGCTCACTCCGCCCACCCCGCCTACTCCTGCCCGCCACCTGGCGTTCGGGATGCTTCTGCATCAGCGCCAGCAGCAGCGTCCGCGTCCGGTGGTTGATGCCGCGCCGGTCGCCGCCGCCGTTCTCGGGCGTGACCTCCTCGCCCTCGGACCCTTGGCGAAGTTCTTGGGCGCGATGATGTTCGCCGTCAGCGCCTGGTTGACGTGGCGCCGTGGGCCAGGAGCATCTTGATGAGATCGAGCGGCGTGAGGCGGTCGGTCAGCTTCGGGTCCGGCCGGTTGAACCGGAACTCGAGCGTGTGCATGTCGACCGCCACGAAGAGCGGTCCCCGGCCGGTGGAGTCCACCATGTTCGGGTTCGCGCCCTTCTCGAGGAGCACCGCCGCCGCATCGTCGTGCCCGTTGATGAGCGTGTAGATGAGCGGCGAGATGCCGTTGGGATCCCCGAGGTCGAGGGCCGCCCCCGCGTCCGCGAGCACGCGAATCGACTCGATGGCGCCCTCGTGCGCCGCGTAGAGCAGCGGGCGTCATGCCGCCCTGCGGCGCCACGGCCCCGCCGCCCCCGACACACCGGTTGTCGCGCACGGGGGTGTGGGCGCGTGCGTTCACGTCGGCGCCCGCCTGAATCAACGCCTGCACCTGTTCACGGTCGCCAGCGCGTACCGCCTTGTGCAGGGGCGTCGTGCCGTCCGGTTCCACCGCCCGCGTGTCGCCGCTCAGCGAGACGAAGACCTCCTGGCGTCCTGGAATCTGGGCCGCAGACCTCGCCGCACCGGTCATGAGAAGCAGGGCGGTGAACCCGCCGACCATCGCGCGCGCATTGCGCATCATGCCGTCGCCTCCGCTGGACATCGACTGTTGTCCAGGATGGTCAGAAAGGCGGGTTGAAGTCCCGATGAAACGCTGAAACGGGGTTGAATTCGTGCCGAATGGCGTGAAATGTTCCGCCCACCCGCGTCCGCGCAGCCACGTGCAGCGCGCTACAACCGTATCAGTGCGCGAGCGGGTCCGGCCGCAACTGGATGTGCACTGCCTGCGGCCGCGTCCCCTTCCCTCCCTCGATGTGCCACGGATTCCTGACCTCGTTGGCCGCCCACAGGCCGCGGCCCTTCCACCCTCCCATCGGATCGTCGATGCGGCCCGACATGCTCCTCGTATAGAAGCCCATCGGATATGGGACCCGCAGCACCACCCACTGCTTCCTGTCCGGCGTCAGCGCGAGCAGCGAATCCGATCCGGTCCCGGTCGCGAACGGCACGTTCCGCCCGAGACCGAACGTGTCGAACCGATCGACCCAGTTGGAGTACATGAAATCGGCGCTGCCGTTCGCCGTGACGTTCTGCATCTGCGGGCCGGGCACCGCATACAGCGTCCAGCCTTCGGAGCAGTGCTGCGGGTCGAACTTTCCAGGTCCCTCCTTGATGGCGCACTTGCTGCGATCGAAGCTGGCGAGATGCCCGCTGCCGGCCAGGCCGGTCCAGACGAGCCCGTTGAGATCCACGTCGATGCCACGCGGCAGGTAGCCCAGCGTGTCCGGCGCCTTCGCATTGTAAAAGGGCGGCTCGTACGCCTCCGACCGGCACGTGTCGGGGGGATTCGGGCCGACGTCGACGCGCACGATCTTTCCCGGTGTCCCCGGAACCGCATACCACACGCTCCCGTCCATCGGGTTCACCGCGATGAAATACCCGCTGCCGGCAATGAGCCGATCGCTCGCCCGCTCGTAGCGCCCGCTTCCATTGATGTCGTAGTAGGCAGGGCACCAGCCCTGAGCCGCGACCTCGTCGCCCGTCTGGTCGAACACGCGGGTCTTCACCCAGCCGATCGCCGAGGGCAGTCCGAGCGCCGCGTTGTACATCGTGTCGTCGGCATCCTCGGCGAAAGCGCCGTGATGGGTGGTGAAACATGTGTCGATCATGCGCGTTTCGCCGGTCCGGATGTCGTAGTACGCCGCCTGACGGCCGCTCTGCTCGAGCGGAAAATACTGCGCGAACCTGTTCGTCGAGCCGGCCTTGCACCAGTCGGGGTTGGCCGGCCGGCGGAACGACAGCATCATCCAGAGCCGCCCCTTGGCATCCACCATCTGGACTTCGGTCTTCTGCCGCTCCTGCGCGATCAACTGCCCGCCCCAGTAGAGCGAGGGACGCTCCATCGTCTGCGGCGAGAACGTCGGGATCAGCTGCAGGTCGTCGCGGTACGGCATCTTCACTTCCTTGACGCCGTGCTCGAGCGGATCGAGCACCCACAGGCTGCCACGGTTGAAGTCGCTGGCGATGACAGGGCCGTAGCCGTTCACCGTCGGGTTCCGCCGGTCCGTCTGGTACATGTCGTGGATGAACGAGGTGGGCGTGGCGATGTCCCAGAGCGTCACGACGACGTTCCGCTCCACGCCCTGCGGCCGGGGCGGCGCCGGCGGCACTTCACCGGCCGCGATGCGATCCGTCCAGTCCGCGTACATCGACAGCGCGCGATCGCGGCCGAGTCCCGTCACCGTGGCGAGCATGCCCGCGCCGGACTGCCCCTGGCGGATGCGGGCGTTCCATGCGGCGACGCTGGATTCGAACACCCCCATCGCGGGCGAGATCTCGCGCGTGATCTTCGTGCCCATCTGATGACAAATCACGCAGCCCTTGATGGCCGCGATCCAGTGTCCCTGCGTGGGCACGTCACCGGCGGCGCCGCCGCGGCCGCCGCGTCCCGCCGTGCCGTCACCGGTGCCCCGCATCGGGAACTCGCGGTCGGGCGGGATGCGCAGCAGCGAATGCCAGTAGTTGGCGGGGTAGTACTGGGCCGCCGCCCGCGCGTCAGGCGCGGGAGTGGCGGCCAACGCCAGACGCTGGCCAAGCCTGCCCGACACGGGCTCCGAGTCGACCAGTCCATAGCCACGCAGCCAGATCCGGTACGTCGCTCCCGGCAGGTCGGGCAGGACGAACCGTCCACGATCGTCGGTCACGACGATCTTGCGGTACATCGTCGGCAGCTCCGACGTCTCGGCGATGACCCAGACGCCGGCTTCGGGACCGCCCGGACCCGTCGCCACGCCGCCGATGTCGTCGGCGTCGATGGCCACCTGGTTGGCCTCCCGCTGCGCCGCAGCTCCCGTCTGCTGACGCGCCTCGAGCGCGAGGGCGCCGCCGATGACGAGCGCCGCACCGGCGCACGCCGACACTGCCTGGCTCCAACTCCCCTTCATGATGAGTCCTCGCATCGCCCGTCGTAGAACGTCGACACGCGGGTTTCGTGGGTGCCCTCGTGCTGGCGCCGAAAGGTTAGACAACGCAGACGGAAATGTCTACGACAGCGATCTCGAAGGCGGGTCGCCAGTCGTCAGGTGAGCCACGTGCCTCCCGCCAGGCTGCGACGTCCTCATGATGCTCGCCAGATGTCTCGCCCTTTCGAGTCAGGCGCGCCCCCGCAGCCACGGGTAGCGCGCCACGTCCTTGCCCGCGTAGTCGGGGTCCATGTAGATGAAGCAATGGCTACCCCGCCACCTGGCGCTCCGGGCATTTCTACATCAACTTGAGGGCGAGTGAGGCGAGTGAGCCCGCCCTACCCGCCCTCGAATGACCTACGGCAGCGGCGGTGCGGCGGGCGTGTAGCCCTCGGGATAGAAGTGCACCCCGACCGTGGTCGGCACGCCGCGCGTGCCGAACCATAACGTGTTGTTCGCCTCCACCTCCATCTTGGGCACGCTCTGGTGTGGCTGCGGCATCGGATAGAACGTGAACCCGCCGGTCTTCGGGTCGAGCTTGATCAGCGCACTGTGCACCTCGTCGGCCGTCCACACGTTGTCCGATGTGTCCGGCCACGCCTCGTACGGCATGCCGCCGCTCACTGGGCTCTTGTACTC
>JACQTK010000276.1 GCA_016210845.1 Acidobacteriota bacterium
GCCGCCCAGTACTATCCGGCCAACTACTGGCACTCGCTGCTGCGTGTCCCGCCCGACAGCGACTTTCCGATGCGCGGGGCCGCCGGCGACGGCGCGGCCGCACGAGGCGGGCGCGCCGGGCGCGGCGGCGCCGCCGGTGACGTGCCGACCCAGGCGCACTGGGTCGCCACGGTCAAGGGCTGTCTGATCTGCCATCAGATGGGCACGAAGATCACCCGCGAGGTCTCGCCGGCGATGGGCACGTTCGCGTCGGGCATCGCCGCCTGGGACTACCGCCTTCGCCAGGGGCAATCAGGCGCCGCGATGACCGGGAGCGTCGCGAGCCTGGGCAGCGCGCGGGCGCTGGCGCTGTACGCCGATTGGACTGATCGCATCGCGGCCGGCGCCGTACCGCCGGCGCCGCCCCGACCGCAGGGGGTGGAGCGGAACGTGGTGATCAGCCTCTGGGACATCGCCACCCCGACGTCGTTCCTCCACGACATGTACCAGACGGATCGCCGTGCCCCGATGGTGAACGGGTACGGCCCGGTTTACGCGAGCGACTTCAACCACGGCAGCCTGTGGGTGCTCGACCCGCTCGAACACCGCGTCAGGGAAGTGAAGATGCCGTATCGGGACGACCCGCAGCTGATTCCCACATTCTCGCCGCAGGCAATGGAGCACCCGTCGCTGTACTGGGGGGAAGAGATGGTCGCCCAGGAGAGGCAGCGGACGGAGGTTCAGAATCTCGACGCCAAGGGTCGTGTGTGGACGATGCTGACCTTTCGGAGGCCCGACAATCCGGACTGGTGCAAGGAGGGCTCCACCAACCGATTCGCGCGGTACTTCCCGCTCGAGCGGAGCGGCCGGCAGGTGGCGGTCCACGACCCCCGGACGGGTGAGACGCGGACGGTCGACACCTGCTTCACGACGCACCATGGCGCATTCGCCGAGGACGACGACGACACGATGTACAACGCTGCGCTCGGACTCCCCTCGGCAATCGGCTGGGTCAAGACGCGCGTCTTCGACGAGACCGGAGACGAGGTGGCGGCTCAGGGCTGGTGCCCCGCGTACTACGACATCAACGGCAGCGGTCGGTACGAGCGCGACGCCGACCGCCTGATTCCCGGCGCGGGCTACTTCATCGCGGTGAATCCGGTCGACCGGAGCGTGTGGTATGCCGTGCCTGGAACGCCCGGGCTCATCGTGCGCGTCGACGTCGGATCGAGCCCGCCGGAGACGTGCCGCTCCGAGGCCTATGCGCCGCCGTTCTACAACCCGGACGCGCCGGACAGGCTGGGGTACCTGCCGCGCGGGCTCGACGTCGATCGCACCGGGCTCGTCTGGACCGGGCTCGCAGGCAGCGGGCACCTTGCCAGCTTCGACCGGCGCAAGTGCGCCATCCAGAGCGGCCCGGAGAAGTTCGACCCGCAGCACTGCCCGGAGGGGTGGACGCTGTACGCCGTTCCCGGCCCGAACCTGCAAGGCATCACAGCCAACGGCAGCGCGGACTTCATGTATTCCAACTGGGTGGACCAGTTCGACACCTTCGGCCTGGGACGAAACGTGCCGCTGACCACCGGGACCGGCTCCGACTCGCTGCTGGCGCTGATGCCGGACGCGAGGCAGTGGGTCGTGCTGCGCGTGCCCTATCCCATGGGCTTCTACACGAGGAGCCTCTCGGGCCGCATCGACGATCCCACCTCCGGCTGGAAGGGCCGCGGACTATGGGCCGCCAACGAGGTGAGAAACCCGTGGCACATCGAAGGCGGCAAGGGGACGCGGCCGCAGGCCGTGCACTTCCAGCTGCGGCCGGATCCGCTCGCTCACTGACCTTGCCGCGCCTTCGCGGGCCTCACAAGGCGCCTCCGTACAGCGCGGGCAGGCGGCTCCCCGCGCGCTCGGCCTGCGGTTCGCTGTAGACCGCGGAATCCGGCGGGCACCAGCCGTGCGCGGCCCCCGCGTACACCTCAGGTGAAATCGATCACCGACGTGATGGCCGAGCGTTCCCCTGCCACTTCCACGGCTTCCCGCATCTGGTCCGGGCGGAGGACGCGGCCGACCATCGATCTGGCGTCGAACTGCCCGCGCTCGATGAGCCGCACGAACTTCGGCAGGTCGCGCATGGCCTGCACGCCCGCATAGTTGCCCGGGACATGCGTCCGGGCGCCGTTGGACCACTGACCGGCTGGGAAGCTGACCATCGCTCCCTGCCCGTGGCCGATGCTGCAGGTCCGTACGTAGCCGCCGTTGCGCACCGCCGCGTAGGCCTGCTGCAGCGCTTCTATGCCGCTCGAATCCGCCGGTGCCTCGACGCCGGGCGCGAGCGCGTACCGCGTACCGCCGGCCGCTTCGAGGACGTACATCGGTCCGGCCGGGCGCTCGCCCAGGTAGCGCCTCCCGGTCGGGACCGCGTCGGGAGTCAGCTCACGGATCCGATTGATGAGAGCGTCACCTGTCAGCGCGTTCGGATCGAGCATATGCGTCGCACCGAGCTCGAGCGCCAGCTCGCGGCGGTAGCGGATCGGATCGATGCCGATGATCGTCTTCGCCCCCTGAATGCGCGCGCCCTGCACGGCGCTGATGCCGATCGGGCCGAGACCGAAGATCGCGACGTCGGTGCCGGCCTCGATCGGAAACCGGCACATCGTCAGACCGAGCCCCGTTCCGCCGACGCACGCCAGGATCGACAGCTCGACCGGCGGCACGCGCGTGAACACCGGCACGACCCAGTCCTCGTCTGCCACGAGGATTTCCGAGTAGCCGGCCGGTCCCATGGGCGGTCCGGTCATGAAGACCGGTGTGTTGTCGGCCATCGTCGCGGAGACCAGGGCCGGCAGGCGCATCATGCAGATGTCGCCGCGGCCGTTGAGGCACTGGCCGCAGACGCCGCAGTTCGGTGTGGTGGCGAGGATCACCTGATCGCCCACCGTCACGCGCTTCACGGCGGTGCCCACGTCCTCGACGATCCCGACGCCGCCGTGTCCGGTCACCACCGCGTTCGCCTGCCTGGTGGTCGTGTTGAGCTGGCCGACCGACGAGTAGCAGGTTTGCGACGCCTGCGTCCGGATGACGACCTGCAGCGGATGGACCGGCTTGAGCGTGAGCGTTTCGGTCGTCAGGCTGTTCTCGTAGCGGACCAGCGCACGAAACTTCATGCCGGCGGTGCGGCTGGTCGTCTGCCGCTCGGCTTCGACCTGCGCCGCCAGCTCCGCGCTGCCCGCGTTCTGCCCCCAGAACAGCGCGATGGGGCCCTGTCGCGTCTGGGCGGCAGCTGTCTGCGCGAAGAGGGCCGCCCCGGCCCCAGCCACCGCGGCGGCGCCGGTCTTCAGCAGGTCGCGCCGCGAAAGGCTGCAGTGAATGTACTCGGCCAAGTCGACGTTCGAATCGTGGTCGCACATGTCGTTCTCCAGGTTTCTCCACGCAGTCGAATGAGTGCTCGAGTTGCTGTATGACCGTGCCCGGCCGCGCCGCCTCCGGTCTGCACTTCCGTGAAGGATACCTGACGCCGTTGAAGATCCGGTACCGCGCGTCGCCATCTGCTGCCGAGTGGCTGGCAAACGTGGCTGCGGCGGACGGGTAAAAAAAATGAGCCATTTGGCTCATTTACCGCGCTCACGACCTGTCGTAGGGTGGCGGCATCACCTCGACAATGGGAGTTCCAGCCCAAGGTCCCACGCGCCGTTGCCGACAACGGTGTCCTGCCGCGCCGACGCCATCGCGGCGAGTGCGCGAGCATCTCCCACCGAAGCCATAGGAGGTTGTCTCATGGCGAGCCGGAGAGAATTTCTGCAGCTGGCGCTGGCCGCGTCGGCCGTGCCGCTCGCGGCACGCGGCGTGCTGGCCGCGCCAGCCGGGTGGGCGGACGAATCGACCGCGCCGACGCCGCTCTATGCCGTGGTGTTCGACGAGCGCTATCCCGCCAGCCGCGCGTTTGCCGGCGAGGCGAAGCGGCTCGGGCTCTCGACGCGCGGGATCGGCGGCGACGTCACGCGCCTCTGGTTCGACGATTTGGATCGGCGCTGGCGCCAGGAGCCGGCGGCGATCGCCGGCCTGACCACGTACGGGGCGCTGTTCTGCCTGGACGTCCTGGCCCGCGACTACGGGATGCGGACGCGGTTTCGGGCCGATCACTATCTGGATCGCGCGGCCGGGCGGGTCGAGCACGTGATGGCCGGCCCGGCGGCGCTCCTGCGAGACGCCGACACGCTGATGCGCGGCCAGGCAGCCTGGGGCCGCGGCCTTGCCCGTGTGGTGACGCGGCATCCAGCGAGTCCGGCGCCGGCGACCCGGCTGACGTTGGTCGCGCGCGCGGAGCACACCGGCGAGGATCCAGCACATCTCGTGTCCTGGGTGATCAGCCCCTGGGGCCCGCCTGCGTGGGCCGCAGGCGGCGGTCCCGAATCGAGCCTCGTGGGAGAGCGAGCGAAGTTTTGATCGATCCAGCGTGAATTAGGAGGTTTGCAATGCCACCACTTCCGCCTGGCGTCACGGCGCAGCAGTTTTCGAACGCGCTCCGAGAGTTCGGCAGCGCCGTCGGCCCCGAGTGGGTCCTGTCGACAGACGAGGATATCAGGACCTATCGAGATGCCTTCTCACCTTTCTGGGAGGAAGCGGAAGAGCCGATTCCCTCCGCGGCGGTGGGGCCCAACACCGTCGAGCAGGTGCAGCAGGTGGTCCGCATCGCCAACAAGTACCGGATTCCGCTCTGGGCGGTCTCGACCGGGAGGAATCTCGGCTACGGGGGTGCGGCCCCGCTCAATTCGGGCACGATCGTCCTCGACCTCAAACGAATGAACCGTGTGCTCGAGGTCAGCGAGGAGAACGCCTACGCGTTGGTCGAGCCCGGCGTCAGCTTCTTCGATCTCTATCGCGACATTCAAGAGCGGGGGCTCAAGCTGATGCTGGATCTTCCCCAACCTGGCTGGGGCAGCGTGATGGGCCACGCCCTCGACCGCGGAGTCGGCCAGGGGCCGTACGAGGACCGCTTCGGCGCCCATTGCGGCATGGAGGTGGTGCTGCCGAGCGGGGAGGTCATGCGGACCGGGATGGGCGCGGTGCCGGGAGCGAAGTCGTGGCAGCACAACCCGTACGGGTTCGGACCGTTCGTGGACGGCATGTTCGCGCAGTCCAACTTCGGCGTGGTCACGAAGATGGGGTTCCACCTCCTGCCGGAGCCGGAGGCGTTGCGGCTCGTCACCGTGACGGCGCCGCGGCGCGATGACGTCGTACCATTCGTCAACACGGTCGGGTATCTGAAGAACGCCGGGATTTGCCCGGCGAGCTTCGGGATCCGGAGCCCCAGGAACGACACGGGCTACTGGAGCGCGAGCCTGAAGTTCTACGGCCCGCTCAAGGTGATCGACGCGCAGTGGGAACACGCGCAGGAGAAGTTCTCGGCCATTGCCGGCGTCCGGTTCCAGGAAGACGCGCTCTACCGGTTTCCCTTGAGTCCCGACGCGATCGACGGAATCCCCAACAAGAACGTGCTGGGGATCCCGGACCTGGCCGCCTTCGGGCAGGGGTTCGTGCGGGACGGTCGGCCCCATGGGTACGGGCATTACTTCTTCGCCCCGATCATCCCGATGACGGGCGAGGCGATGCTCGAGGCGCAGGACGTGTTCGAGCAGGCGTTCAAGCAGCTGGAGTTGCCGGGGCGCGGGCCGGTGGGCTTTACCGGCTGGCAGCGCCGGAGCCTCATCAGTCTCATCAGCCTGCCGGTCGAGCACGACACCGGCAAGGCGCAGAAGAATCGGGAGGCGTTCCGCGGCCTGATGAGGATCGCGGGTGAGCACGGCTGGGGCGTCTACCGCGCGCCGGTCGTCTTCATGCCGGACGCGATGGAGGTCTACTCGTACAACAACCACGCGCTGCGGCGGTTCCACGAGACGGTCAAGGACGCGCTGGATCCCAACGGCATTCTGGCCCCGGGCAAGTGCGGCATCTGGCCCAGGCGGCTGCGGGAGGCACGGGAGGCACGGGCATGAAAGGCAGAGCGAGGTACGTCGTCGCCGTCAGTGCGCTCGTCGCCGGGCTGACCGGCGGGGCGGCCCTGGCGAACGCTCAATCGCACTCGGCGGCGCCCCTGGCGGGGGATCAGGGGCAACAGATCTATCAAAAGTGGTGCTGGCCGTGCCACGGCCCCAGCGGTCCCGGCGGCAGTCGGAAAGCCGGCACCGAGGCATTGCGGAACAGCTACAAGGGCAAGCTGCCCGCCGTGCTCGACGAGCGAACGGACCTGACGCCGTCGCTGGTGCGGACGACCGTCCGCAACGGGACGTATTTCATGGCCCCCTTCCGCAAGACGGAGATTAGCGACGGCGACTTGGATACGCTCATCGCGTACCTGACCCGGCGCCGAAGCAGCCCGTAGGTTATTGCGCCCGGCCGGTCCCGCGTCTCCACACCGATCCAGCGCGGACCGCCCGTGAGAGCCGGCGTGGCGCGGCGACGCCGGCACGTGAGGAGACCACTGCCGTGCGAGAACCCCCTGCCGTCCAGGCTTCCGTCTTCGCCGACGTGATCCAGCAATGGGCCAGCATCGTTGGCAGAGACAACGTGTACACCGACGACCGGGATCTCGAGGCGTACCGGGACCACTATTCGGTGTTCTGGGGCGAACCGGAGGAACGCCTCGCGTCTGCGGCCCTGGCACCGCGGACGTGGAGGAGGTCCGGCAAGTCGTCAGGCTCGCCAATCAGCACCGGATTCCCTTGTATCCGATCTCCACGGGCAACAATCTCGGCTACGGCGGATCGGCGCCGGCGTATGCCGGTAGCGTCGTGCTCGACCTGAAGCGGATGAACAACCAGGAGTCTGAGGCTGCGTTCTTCAGCTGCCTGCCCATGAACCGGGGTTCCTGCTGGTGTGTGCTGGCCGCGTCTTCCACGCACATCTCGATTGGCACATCCGCGAATTGGAGGGTTACCGATGACATTCAAGTACGGCTCGGGATTCGATGAGCCCCAGAGCGTCGATTCGGTCTCGCGGCGCCGCATGCTCAAGCAGAGCGCGGCAGCCGCCATAGGCGGCGGTGCGGCGGCGCTGCTCGGCCGCGCACCCGTGCTGGCCCAGACGCCCAACCCGGCCGTTGCAGCCGCCCAGGCGGCCGCGGAGGCGGAGCGCCAGGCCGGGGGCCGGACGGCGGGCATGCGGTTCCGCGCGTTGGTGCGCTACGCCAACAGCCTGTCGATGGAAACCCTGACGCTGCGGCCGATCCACCCGCAGCAGGTCGTGATTCGGAACCAGGCGGCGCAGACCTGCTACACGACAACGGCGGCGCTCAACACGACCAACGCCGTGATGAACGCGCAGATCGCCGGACACGGCGGCGTTGGCGTCGTCCTGGAGGTCGGCCCGCAGGTCAAGCGGGTGCAGGTGGGTGACCAGGTCATCATGTCGATCACCCCGAACTGCGGGACGTGCGCCACCTGTCTCAACGGCCGCGGCGACATCTGCGCGATGTTCGGTCGCCCCGTTATCCCGACGGCGACGATGGCAGATGGCGTGCCGGTGTTCACGTCTCCACCCGCCGGGCCGTCCGGGCTCTCGGAGATCCTCGTGGCGTGGGAGGAATTCGTCGTCCCGGTGTTCACGAAGGTGCCCCCGGCCGAGCTGTCGCTCCTCGCATGCGTCAGCGCGACCGGCCTTGGGCTGGCCATGTGTCGGTTCCCGGTCGAAGCCGGATCCGATGTTGCGGTGTTCGGGCTCGGCCCGGTCGGCATGAGCGCCCTGCAGGGCGCCCGCATCCAGGGAGCGAAAAACATTGTCGGGATCGATCCGATTCAGTATCGCCGAGACCTGGCGCTCGAGCTCGGCGCGACGGCGGTGATAGATCCCAACGTCGACAGGGGCAACGACCTGATCGCGAAGGCGCAGGCCATGATGGCTGACGTCGTGCCGCCGGGGCGCTTCTTCGTCGGCCAGCGCCGAAATAACGGCGGAGGCTTCGGGGGAGGATGGGGCGGGATGTACGTCCTCGAGGCAGTGGGCGGCACCCGATTCCCGCTTCCGGCGGGGGTCGAAGCGCCGTTGGACATGACAGGCGCCGAGGCGCTGCAGCAGGCGTACACCCTCACGAGGGGAGGCGGGTACCTCCGGACATCCGGTGTCGGTCACCCCATGGGAACCACCGTCACGTTCCCCGCGGGAGGATGGTCGAACAGCTCGAGGACGCACGTGCCAGGGAATTTCGCAGGCGTCCAGGCGCTGCGCGACATCCCGCGGTTCGTGCGGCTGATCGAAAAAGGGCTGTTCGATGCAAGATCGATGATCGGTCAAACCTTCCGTGGCGAAAGGATGCGGGAGGCGCTCCAGGTCGCCGCGGATCGATCGAAGATCACGTCGGTCGTCCTGTTCGACGCCTAGGGCCGGGAGGTACGATAGAAGCCCTATGGATCACGGAATGACACCGGGTCGCCGCAAGTTCCTGCGCCTGACGGCGATGTCGGCGGCGACGCTGCCGCTCTGGCGCGCGCTCGAGCGGAGCGCGGCGGCGGCCGGCCAGGCGGCGGGCAATGCCGCGCAGCCTGCCCTCGACCTCTCAGAATGGACCAACGGCTACATCGGCCTGGAAACGACGATGCTGCCGCGGGGCGAGATGCTGACCGGCAAGAACATCTACGTGGAGATCTTTACGCCGCGCGAGCTGCGCCACCCGTATCCGGTCGTCATGGTGCCCGGCGGCACGAGCCAGGGGCTCGACTGGATGGTCACGGCCGAGGGCCGGCGCGGCTGGGCCCTGCAGCTCGTCGAACGGGGCTATCGCGTGTACGTCGTGGACCGGCCAGGGCAAGGACGGCCGCCGTACGTCCCCGATCTGCACGGTCCGTTTTCGGCGGAGGCGCCGACCTATGAGGCGGCCATCCGAACCGTCACACGGCCGGATGCGCCTGGCCACACGCAATGGCCGGGGACGGGGCGGATCGGCGATCCCGCGCTCGATCAGTTCATGGCGTCGCAGGGGCCGGGGCTGCCGAACGCAGTGGGCGCCGAGTCCGCGTGGCGGTTCAGCGGGGCGCGGCTGCTGGACGAGACCGGTCCGGCAATCTTCATCACACACGGCGACGGCGCCGCGTTCGCCTGGGTCAGCGCCGACGAGCGGCCGGATCGCGTGAAGGCAGTCGTCATGGTGTCTCCCGCGGCGCGTCTCACGGCAACGCCGGTTGCCTTCGAACGACTCCGCGGGGTTGCCGCCGCCGTGGTCACGCCCGAGGTCGCCGCCGACCCCGATGCCGACCAGCGGGCGCTGGGGACGCTCCGCGACGCGGGACTGACGGCCGACCGGATCGTCCTGACCGATGCCGGGGTGCGCGGCAACGGACTATATCCCATGCTGGAGCGCAACAGCCGTGAAGCGCTCTCGCCGGTCGTGGCCTGGCTGGATCGCCGGACCGCCGCGGGCGCCTCGCCGGTCGTGCAGCCGCCGGTCCGGCGGAACAGCGACTCGACGGCGCTGCAGCTGTCGGATCACGGGTATCTGTTCGTCGGCATCAAGCGGCGATCGCTCGACTACGGGACCGCGGCCTACGCGCAGAGCGGCGTGCAGGTGTTCACTCCGGCCGAGGTGCGGCACCCCCATCCGATCGTGCTCGTGCACGGCGGGCTCGGCCAGGCCGTGCACATGATGGGCATCGGCCGGCGTCCGGGGTGGGTCCACTACTTCGTCCGCGAGGGCTACCGGACGTATGTCATGGACCGTCCCGCGTACGGGCGCGTGCCGATGCACCCGGACGCGTACGGCGACTACTTCACCGGCTACGGTGGCGGCACCAACCTGGCCCGCATCCTCCGCAACTCGCCGCTCGCCCCCGGCAGTCCGCGGAATACGGGGCTCGTAGGCGAGGAGCTGGGCCTGCAGTTCGTCGCCAACGAATCGGGCTTCCCGCGCAGCATGGCCGAGCACAGCGAGCAGTGGGCCGATGGCGCGGTCGAATTGCTGGATCGGATCGGTCCCGCGGTCGTGCTGACGCACGCGTAC
>JACQTK010000273.1 GCA_016210845.1 Acidobacteriota bacterium
CATCAAGCAGGCCGAGCGCTCGCTCGCGATCTACGACCCGAAGGTGACCGACGGTCGGATGATTCGGCTGCTCACCCAGCGCGCGAAGGCCGGCGTGGAAGTCCGCATCATCGGCAAGGTCGTCCGCGGAGGAAACGGGCTGGCAGCGCAGAAGATGCCGGACGGCCGGCTGCACGTCCGCGCGATGATCCGCGACGGCAGCACAGTCTTCGTCGGCAGCCAGAGCCTCCGGCCGCTCGAGCTGGACGCGCGGCGCGAGGTGGGCCTGATCGTGCGCGACCCTGTGGTCGTGAAGCGGATGCAGGACGTCTTCGAGGACGACTGGGGCAGGACGGATCTCGGCCGGAAGGAACAGCGGCAGTTCGAGAAGGATCAGAAGCTGGCGACGGCCGAGGAGATCGTGCTCGCGGTGCCCACGGATCGGTAGGGACGCACCCGCGCGTCTCTACCCGCCGTCTGCGGGCTGCACGGCCACCGCCGCACGACCGTTTCCGTTGCGCAGACGCTCCACGGTGCGGCCCACGAGCAGCGAGGCATGGAAGATGCGGCCGACCGGAATGTGGCCAGCCAGCCGATGGCGGCCGATCGCCTCGAGGCCGGCCGACGCCACGCAGCCGCAGTTGGCGCAGTCGGGATCCCCGCCGAACTGACACGGCATGATGTGGCGCTCCAGGTCGGAGGAGAAGCATTCGGTCGTCTGCGCGAAGATGCACTCCTCGGGCGACTGCGGCGGCCGCGCATACACGTTCAACATCCCGTCCAGCATCTGCAGCTTCGAGAAGTGCGTGCGCAGCCGCCGGAGGTCGGCGATGACGCGCGCCCGATCGGCAGCGCTCAGCCGCTCGGCCGAGATCTCTCCCCTCTGCGGCGTATAGAGGCTGATCCAGATCTTCCGCGTGTCGGGATTCTCCTGCCACGTGCGCAGGAACTCCTCGAGGTAGCCTTCGCACCGTGCCTGCTGGCGCGTCACGGTGCAGTGCACGGTGATCTGCTGGCCTGCGATGTGCTTCAGGATGCGGTCGTAGGTGGCCGGCGCGCGGCGCACGTCGTGCTCGGGCGCCAGGCCGTCGATCGACACCACGATCTGCAGGCGGCGCAGCCGCGCCCACTCCGGCGGGATGGGGCGCACCGCGCTCGTCACCAGCTGCGTGTGAATGCCGCGGTCGGCCAGGCGCGGCAGGATGGTTCCCAGCTCACGGTATCGGACGAGCGGCTCTCCGCCGACAATCGATATGTGCAGGGGGCGGTGCAGGTCGACGAGCGCCATGAAGCGGGCCACCAGCTCGTCGCCCTTGTAGTCGGCCAGGCCGCGGAGGGTCACGCCGCCGCCGAGGTGCTCGTCGCCGTAGGCGTAACATCCGGGGCAGCGAAGCGGGCATTCCTTGGTGATTTCGATCGACAGGTTGGGGCGATACCCCGCGAGGATGCGGCCCCAGGCCTGCACCACCTCGTGGACATGGAGGCCGTTGCTCATGAGGCACCCATTATGGGCTATTGGGTGGCTGGGCGGCTAGGTTGCTGGGTAGCGGGGTCGGATCGTGCGATACCCAAGCTACCCAGCGACCCAACTACCCGGCAACCCCTTTGCTATCCTGATTTCCACATGTCCGGGGGTCCACGACTGCCCCGCATCGCGCGGCGGCGGTCGAAGCTGCACGGCTGGGGCGTATTCGCCCTGGAGCCGATCAACAAGAACAAGCGCATCATCGACTACGCGGGTGAGCTGGTCGACCACAAGGAGAGCCTCGAGCGCGAGACGGCATACCTCGCGCGCGGGGAGATCTGGTGCTTCACGGTGAACAGTCGCTGGGTGCGCGACGCGAACGTGGGCGGCAACGTCGCGCGGTTCATCAACCACGCGTGCCGCCCCAACTGCTACTCGGAGACCGCCGGCCGCACGATCTGGATTCGCGCGGCGCGCCGCATCGAGGCCGGTGAAGAGCTGACCTACGACTACTACACCGACGGCGAGCGCATCATCCCCTGCCGCTGCCGTCCGGGATGCACGCGCAAGCTGTGATGTCTGTCAAGGACACGAAGACGTACGAGCCACAAAGGGCACAAAGGTTACGAAGAGACGCTGTTCGACTGGCCGCCACGGGCGGCTCGCGAACGACGAGACCGCAAAAGAAACCAGCTTGCGTTCGCTCAAAGGTTTCTTTCGCGGTCTCGTCGTCCGCGAGGTCGGCCTGCCTGGCAGGCCGACCAGTCGAACAGCGCTTCCCTACCTTCATGCCCTTCGTGGTCTTCGTGGCCTTTGTGGTCGTACGTCTTTGTGTTCTTGACAGTTCTCTGACCGCACAGACAGAGATCACCGACGCGGATCTTGAAGCCGCCAGCGGTGGCAGGATGGTGAGGATCGGCGCGCTGTCCAACGGCGGCGCCGTGACGACGCTGCCGTTGGAGGTGTACGTGGCCCGCGTGCTGGCGGGCGAAGGGGAGCCCCGCGCGGCCGATGCGGCCTCTCAGGCGCTGGCGATCGCCATTCGCACCTTCGCGCTCGCCAATCCAGGCCGTCACGCCCGCGACGGCTTCGACCTGTGTGACACCACGCACTGCCAGGTTCCGCGTGCCGCGACACCGGCCACCCGTCGCGCTGTGCTCGCCACGGCCGGCCAGGTGCTGGCCTACAACGGCGTACCGGCCGAGGTGTTCTACTCCGCCTCGTGCGGCGGACGGTCGGAGAGCGCATCGGCGGTGTGGCCTGGCGCGAACTACCCGTACCTCCGATCGGTGCGCGACGATGTGCACGAGGATGATGAAGAGTGGACCGTCGAGCTGCCGCTTCGCGAGATTCGACGGGCGCTCGAGCGGGCGGGCTTCGAGGGCAGCCGGCTGCGCGACGTCCGCATCGATGCGCGCACGGCGTCCGGACGCGCGGCACGTCTGCGACTCGCGGGACTGCAGCCGGACGTGATCGCGGGCGAGCAGTTTCGCGCGGCGATCGGTGCGAGCGCGCTGCGCAGTACGGCCTTCTCGATTCAGAAGCGGGGTGAGACGGTGCGCTTCACGGGCCGCGGGTACGGCCACGGCGTGGGGATGTGCGTCATCGGCGCAGGACGCCGCGCGAGCCGTGGTGCGGGTGTCCGCGCCATCCTGGCCCAGTACTACCCGGGCCTCGATCTCGTCGGGGCCGACCGTGTGCGGCTGAGCCCTCCCGAGCGGCCGCCCGCCGTCCTGCCGCCGTCGGACGCACGGCTCTCGCGCTCGCCGATCGTCGCGCGCGTGCCCCATGGCTCGGCGATTGCGGCTGGCGAGCTCGAGCGCCTGGCCATGCGAGCACATGACGAACTGTCGAAGGCGCTCGGCACGTCGCCCGCGCCCGTCACGACGATTGAGCTGCACGATTCGCTGGAGAGCTTCCGGCTGGCGACGGGGATGCCGTGGTGGGTGGGTGCGTCTGCGGGGGCGGCGACCATCGACCTCGCGCCTGCGCCGCTGCTGGCGCAGCGGGAAGGGCTCGAGACGGCGATTCGGATCGCCGTGGCCGAGCGGCTCGTCTCGGAGCCGTTGGCGGGCCGGCCGCTGTGGGTGCGCGTGGGTGCGGCCCGGTACTTCGGCCGCCAGGCGCCTCTCGAGACGCCTTCGTCCTCGGGTCGGCCGCGGGCGCCAACGGGACCTGCGGCGCGCTGTCCCGCGGACGCCGAGTTGACCCTGGCTATTTCCGCGGCCGCGCAGCGCGACGCCGAGGCGCGCGCCGAGGCGTGCTTCGCGCGGGCGTACGCCGCGAGCGGCGACTGGCGATCCGTTGGACGGTAGAGCCGCAAGGCGGACCTGAAGGTCCGCCTCTACGATCCGCCTTGGGATTGCAGGGGCCGACCTTCAGGTCGACCCGAGGAGGCCGAGACGGTTCGCCACGCGGTCTCCTGGAGCCGTGCGGCCACTTCAGAGGTCAGGTCGACGAGGCGCACGCGCTGGCGCCGATCCACCGCGCCTTCCACGCGCGAATAGGGCGAGCCTTCGATGATCGCAGGCGCTCCCGTTGGATTCCGTCCGGTCAGCGATGCGTAGATCACGCACGCCGCCAGGTACGACCCCGCGGGCGACGGATGCGCACCGTCCTGCGCGTACAGGTCTGCCTGCACGTTCGCCTTTCCGGCGGCACTCCAGGCGGTGCCGACCGGCGCCACGCGCACGCCCAGCTCGCGGCCGATGTCGAGGTAGGCCTTCGTGAGCACCGCTTCCTCGTCTCGGCGATCGCGGCGCGCCCACGTCATGAAGAACAGCGGCGTGGCCATGCGCTCGCGCACGCGCCGGACCATGACGCGCGCCGACTCGTGGAACAGCCGCGGCGGGGCCATGCGCGGTTCCCCGTCGATCACCAGCCCTCCAAGCAGGCTGTGATCCTGCACGACCACGTAATCCCACTGACGCTCGGCCAGCATCGACATCGCGGGTCCGTTGGCCAGGTGCCAGCCGAGCGGCATGCCGCCCCGTACGGCCAGCGCAGGCACAATGGCTGGCCCGCCGCGGAGTCCGGCCGCAATGCCAGCCACCAGATCGCCGAGATTGTTGTAGAAGGTGTAGCTGTTGCCGATGAAGAGCACTCGGAGCGTCCCCCGCGTGTCTGCGGTCTGCGGTCGCGCCTGCGCGCCGATCGACGGCGAGACGGGCGCCGCAGCAAGGAGAACCGCGATGACGAGGGCGAGGCGAGCCTGACCCCGGGGTCCCCACGGCGCCCGCGCCGTGGGGTGGCGTGGCTCGCCCCACGAGTGTGAAATCCGCGCGCGACGGCTGCCCACGCAGGCCGGATGCTAGCACGAGTCGCTGTCGGCCGTGCCTACCAGCAGATGCCGTCGTACTGCGCCCGTACCTTGCTGAAATCGAGCGGAATCCGCACCAGGTCGATCACGATCTGGTCGGCTCGACACCGCGTGACCGCGTCGGAGAACTCCGGTGCGCCGTTGCCCACCACGATGACCTCGGACCGCTCGATGAGCTCGTCCAGCGACTCGCACAGGTGCCGCGACAGGTGCGGGATCTGTTCCTCGATGTACTCCTTGTTGGCGCCGACCAGGCGGGCCAGCGAGACGTTGCGGTCGTAGATGCAGAGCGAGAAGCCCTTGCCGAGCAGCGCTTCCGCCAGGATCACCATGGGCGACTCGCGGAGGTCGTCGGTCCCCGCCTTGAAGCTGAAGCCGAGCAGCCCCACGCGCCTCCGGCCCGTCTCGACGATGCGGTCGATCGCGTGCTGCAGCTGCAGCCGGTTGCTGCCCAGCACGGAGCCGATGAGCGGCAGGTCGACGTCCACTTCCTTGGCGCGGTACTGCAGCGCCCTGACGTCCTTCGGCAGGCACGAGCCGCCGAACGCGAACCCGGGCCTGAGATAGTAGGCGGAGAGGTTCAGCTTCGCGTCCTGGCAGAAGATGTCCATGACCTCGTGGCTGTCGACGTCGAGCCGCTTGCACAGATTGCCGATCTCGTTGGCGAAGACGATCTTGACGGCGTGCCAGGCGTTGCTCGCGTACTTCATCATCTCGGCCACGCGGATGCTCGTGCTGACGAGCGGCGCCTCGACCTGCTGGTAGAGCGCCTTCGTCGGTGCGGCATCGGCCGCATGGTTGTGTCCAACCAGCGTGAGCGGCGGTTCATGGAAGTCCTTGAGCGCCGTCCCCTCGCGCAGGAATTCCGGATTCACCGCCACGCCGAAGCCGTCGCCGTACCTCTTGCCCGACGTGGCCTCGAGCGTCGGAATCACGCATCCATGCGTCGTCCCGGGCAGCACCGTGCTGCGAACGACCACCACGTGGTAGCCGCGCTTGCGCTTCAGCGCGGCGCCGATCTGCTCGCAGACGCGGGCAAGATACGTGACGTCGAGGCTGCCGTTGCGGCGGCACGGCGTGCCGACGCAGACGAGCGAGAGATCCGTCCCGTGGACCGCCTCGTCCGTGCCGGAGGTCGCATGGAGCCGTCCGTCGCCGACCACGCGCGTCAGCAGCTCCTCGAGGCCGGGCTCGACGATCGGGCTTCGGCCGCCGTTGACGGCGCCGACCTTGTCGGCATTGACGTCCACGCCCACGACCTCGTGTCCGTCGGAGGCGAGCGCCGCCGCCGAGACCGTCCCGACGTACCCGAGTCCGAACACAGACACCCTCATGATGGCCCCTTTGGACCGCTATGCGGCCCCAACGAAATTCTGTAACTGTTGCCGGTCCGCATAGCGGTCCTCGGCGCGCGGAGCGCGCCAAGCAAATACTGGCCGCCAGCCAAGGGCTCGCTTCCAAGAATCAAGGGGATATCAAGGGCGAGCCCTTGGCTGGCAGCACCTGCACTCCGCCGCCGTCGATGAACGTGCGATGCCACAGCTCCAGGTTCATCAACGCCCAGATCGCGTCGCCGCCGGCGCAGGTCCCCTCGCGGTGCTGCTCGAGCAGCCGGGAGAGCGCCGCTGGATTGATCAGGCCCCGCTCGCGGGACCGTCGATCGAGCAGCACCTCGCGCGCGACCGTGTGCCACCCGCTTCGCATCCACTCCGGGAAGGGGACGGGGAACCCCATCTTCCGGCGCGACAGGATGGCGTCGGGCACGAGCCCTCGGACCGCGTGCCGCAGGATGCGCTTGGTGGTGAAGCCTCGCAGCTTCAGGCGATCGGGCAGCCGCGCGGCGAACTCCACGAGCGTGTGGTCGAGGAACGGCACGCGGCTCTCGATCGAGGTCGACATGCTCATCTGGTCCTGCTTCATGAGCAGCTCGACGAGGTACGTCTTCACGTCGGTATAGAGCAGCCTGCTGAGCGTCCCGCTGTGGCCGTTCACGCGCGCGAAGTATTCGAGCGAGCGTGCATAGGCGTCCTCGCCCCCCACCACCTCGGGATCGAGCAGCGTGCGCTGCAGATGCAGCGGAACCGCCGCGAAGGTGTCGAGGAACATGGCGCCCGGCCGCCGCGGGACGGCCAGAAACGAGCGCCGGCCGTACCGGCCAAGCCGGCCAGGCAGGCGCGGCACGACCGCAGCGGCGACGAGCCTGCGCATCGAGGCAGGGACCAGCCGTTCGTACGCGGCGGCCGCCTGCCAGTTCGCGAGCGCGCGCGGATACTTGCCGTAGCCGGCCAGCAGCTCGTCGCTGCCCTCGCCTGTGAGCACCACTTTGACCCGCTCGCGCGCCAGCGCCGACACGAAGTGGAGCGGCACGCTCGACGGATGGGCGATCGGCTCGTCCTCGTGCCAGATCAGGCGCGGAAGCGCGCCGAAGAAATCGCGGTCGTCGATGACGATCTCGTGGCCGCGGGCGCCGATGGCCCGCACGATCTGGCGGGCGTGCTCCAGCTCGCTGAACCGCCGGTCCGCGAAGGCCACGGAGAAGGCGTCGACGGGGCGGTCGATCTCGCGCGCCATGAGCGCCGCCACGGCGCTGCTGTCGATGCCGCCCGAGAGGAACAGCCCGAGCGGCACGTCGGCCATCAGCCGCAGGCGGACGGATTCCTGCAGCAGCGTCCGGAAGCGATCGACGAGCGCCGCCTCGCGGAGCCGCGCCAGCTCGGGGTCCGGCCCGTCGAGCGGGAGGTCCCAGTACTGCTCGACGCGCACGGCGCCGCGCTCGAAGACGAGCCGGTGGCCGGGCAGCAGCTTGTAGACGCCCTCGAACATCGTCTCGGCGCCCGCGGCATATCGCGTGGCCAGCACCTCGGGCAGGACGCCGCGGTTGAGGCGCGGCGCCACGAGGCCGCTTTCGAGAATGCCCTTGATCTCGGAGGCAAACAGCAGGCGGCCGCCCGCGCGCGCCCAGTAGAGCGGCTTCACGCCCAGGCGATCGCGGACCAGGAGCAGCCGCCGCCGGGGGGCGTCCCACAGCGCGAACGCGAACATGCCGCGGAAGCGGTGGACGCAGTCGTCGCCCCACTGTTCGTAGGCATGGACGATCGTCTCGGTGTCGCTGCGCGTGCGGTAGCGGTGGCCGGCGGCCTCGAGCGCGGCGCGCACGTCGCGGTGGTTGTAGATCTCGCCGTTGTAGGACACCCAGATCGCGCCCGTCTCGTTGGCCAGCGGCTGGTGGCCGCCTGCCAGGTCGATGATGCTCAGGCGGCGGTGCGCGAGCAGGGCGTGGCCGTCGCCGTACAGTCCGGCGCCGTCGGGGCCGCGATGCGTCATGACGTCGCGCATGGCGATCGCACGCGCGCGATCATCGGCGCGCACCCCGTCGACGCCGACCAGCCCGGCAATCGCGCACATCACCTCGCCCGCAGCGTCACGTCCGGACCATGGATGACGACGAAGTTGCCCTTGGCGTCCTGACCGCTGAAGTCCGTCTTCGACGTGTGAGGCCCCGGTGACGACGAGCACCAGCGCGTCCGAATCGTCGTGCTGGCATCGGGCGCCAGAACGATCCCCAGACTGCTGCGCTTGCTGACCTCGCGGCCGTTGAAATAGTCGGTGCGGTCGCTCACGGTCACGGTTTCTCCGCCCACGTTCGTGATCACCTGGTCGTAGAACCACGTATTCGGCACGTTGGCGCAGCCAGCGGCGTCGGTGATGGGCTGGCCGCTCCAGGGCACCGGGTTCGGATTGATCGTGACTTCGAGTCGCCCGGGGCCCGGTGGGGGTGGAGGCGGCGGCGTGGGCGTCGGCGTCGGGGTCGGCGTCGGTGTTGGAGCCGGAGCCGGAGGCGGCGCTGGCGCAGGAGTCGGCTCCGTGACCGGAGTCGGCGCGGTGGGTGACGGCTCGATGCTGCCGCACGCTCCGGCTCCCAGCGCGGCAAGACAGGCGAAAACAATGGAATACGTACGTAGCCGCTTGCTCGTGTTCATCGCCATGGTCTCTCCTAACGGCAAATCACGTCACACATCCAGTCGCGTGACATCTGGGCAGCAAAAGACGCACCCGGACGGAGTGCGCGCGGTCGGGCTAGGTCGCGAGGGCGGGCGCCGTGCGGCCCGCTGGATCGGGGCGGCGCGAGGGGTGAGGCCCCCACTGGCCACGCTCGATCGTGACGGCCCCTGTGCCGAGGCCGTCGCGCGGCATCTCGCGTCCGTTCGCGCGAACGACGCGCGTGCGTCTCATGGCGCCGCCCTCGATACGCAGCTGCGAGGGCGGCGCGGACGCAAAGAGCTCCAGCGCGGGGCCGTCGACCGCCGCGTGGAGATCGGCAACCGTCTCGCTCGCGGTGATGCTCGTCCCCTCCGTGCGGGACGTGACGGCGTAGCTGGTGTCGACGAGCTCGAGCGCCACCAGTTCGCCGCAGTGTTCGAGGCAGTGCAACGCGCGGGCGTCGGTCTCGTAGTCCTGGATGCCGCACGTACGCGTGTCGCCCTTCGCCGGGTCCTCGGCCCGCAGCAGGAACGTCGACGTCCGATCGGTGGCGACGATGCGCACGCCGACCACGCGCTCACCGGCTTCACAGGCGGTGGCGACGCGCTCGAGGCACGGCGGGTCGGACTGGTGGGGGTCCGACATGCCAATCCACGTCACCATGGCAAAGGGCGTCACACCGTCGCGCGTGACGCGAGCCGTCCACGTGGGGACCAGCGTGCCGTACACCGGCGCATACCATCCGAGTCCGCGTCCCTCGTCGCCATGCACCAGCTCCGCCTCGTCTCCGTCATGGAGCAGCCATGCCGCGTCGCCGTCGAGATGCACGACGTGGAGCCGTCCTGGCGCGTCGCAGGCCACCGTCCAGGCGGGATCGAAATGCCAGCAGGCCGAGGCGGAGTGGCGGCCGCCGCCGGTCACCTCGTCCACGATCAGCCAGCCGCTCCGGGCGGACCGGAAGATCAGGCGGAGATGGCGCAGCGGCGCGTATCCGTCGTGCGAGGCTTCCGCCCAGTCGAACGCGGCGTTGTGCCGCCAGGCGTACAGCCGTCCGTTCGCGCGCGTTCGCCACTGAAAGGGACCGCCAGGCAGCGCCTGCGGCTGGTCGTCGAGCGTGACCGTGTTGTGGCTCGTGCCGCCGCGGAGGCGATCGCGCAGGCGCGGGTCGACGGTGTAGGTCGAGGTGCCCGGATCCACGAGGAGCGGCCGGCCGGCCAGCGTGAGGGTGAGGGCGAGCGCATCGGCGTGGGCGTGGCCGCCGTTCAGGTAGCCGTGGGCACCCGCGTCGAACACCGCGTGCCCGCCGCCGCCGTCGCGCATCACGACGTAGCCGGTGTCGGCGAGCGTTCGCGACGCTGTGCCAGCACGCGACGTCATGTGGCGCGGACCTTCATGGTCCGCGAGCGGGGCGAGCTTCTCCTTCTCGTCGAGTGCGCCGTCGTCGATCGGAGCACGGCCCGCGATCCAGACGACTTCTTCGGGCGCGCCCCACGGCGCCAGATCGGGACGACCGATCACCAGCGCCGCCAGTGCCAGCGAATCGCGGACGTCGCTGCACGCGCGTCCCGCGATCGGCCACAGCATTCCGCCATCGTCATCGCCGATGAGCGGCAGCCGGCCGTCGTCATCCGCCAGCGTCCGCGTGAAGTCCGCCAGCCGTGTGACGGCGTCCCTGAAGCGCGGAATCGCCACGAGGTCGTCGGTGCGTTCGGCCATGAGCAGCGCCAGCAGGTAGAAGTCGAGCGCGTAGCGCTGGTAGTGCGTCGATCGCTCGACGTGCCCGCCGTCGGCGTGAATCTGACGGGAAATCTCCGCGAGCAGAATCCGCCGGCCCGTGTCGACCCAGCGGCGGCTCGCCGCGAGCTCAGGCACGGCGAGGCCGACAACGTAGAGGGCGAGCCCCTCGCCGATCAGGTGTGTGTTCGGGCTGAAGTAGTACGAGAGGTGCTGCTCGACGTGCGTCAGCTGCCGGTCGAGACCGACGACCAGATCGACGAGCCAGGGGCACGAAGGACCCGAAGACGATTCGCCACTAGTCCCCTGGATCTTTGATTTCTAGGATAAAAGGGCCTCATTGCCCATGGACCTGCTGCACGC
>JACQTK010000274.1 GCA_016210845.1 Acidobacteriota bacterium
GGCGCCGACAAGCAGCCCATCGGCCGCTTCGAGAAGGCCGACGGCTGCACGCTCTTCGTGGACGAGATCTGCGACATGAGCGCCAACACCCAGGCCAAGATCCTGCGCGAGCTGCAGGAGCACGAGTTCGAGCGGCTCGGCGGCACGCGCACCATCAAGGTCGACGTGCGGCTGATTGCCGCCACCAACCGCGACCTGCCGGCCATGGTGGAGTCGGGGGCGTTCCGCGAGGACCTCTACTACCGCCTCAACGTCGTCACGATCGAGATGCCGCCGCTCCGGGAGCGGAAGGAGGACATCTCGGCGCTGGCGTCCTTCTTCATCCGGCGCTTCTCGGGAGAGCTGAAGAAGAAGATCGACGGGCTGGAGCCCGACGCGCTCAAGCTGCTGATGCGGTATCACTGGCCGGGCAACATCCGCGAGCTGGAGAACGCCATCGAGCGCGCGATGCTGCTGGCCGACGGGAGCCACATCGCCATCGACGACCTGCGCCTCGGCGACACGGGCGCGCCCGGATCGCCGCGGGAGACGGCCTCGATCCTCAAGATCCCGCCGACGGGGATCCCGCTGGAAGACCTCGAGCGCCTGGCGCTCGTGGAGGCGCTGAAGATGTCGAACTGGGTGCAGAAGGACGCGGCCGAGCTGCTCTCGATCAGCCCGCGCGTGATGAATTACAAGATCAAGGTGCTGGGAATCGACTTCCCGCGCGGCCGAAGGGCCGCACCCGCCCCGAGCGCCGATCGCGCCGTCGCGTCGGTGTGAGCCGCCAACGTCCGCTCATCCCCGTCGCGGCGATCCCCGCGAGCGAGATGATGGGATACTCAGAGCCAGCTATCCCTCGAAACAACGGACGGCCGGCGGCCATGAACGGCCACGGTACCGACGCGACGATCAGCAGCAGCGATATGCCGTAGAAAGTGAGCGCCTGCGTGTGCCGGCGCGCGGGATCGGCGGCCCTGCGGATCCTCACGCGCCCCACGTGCGCGATGATGGCGGCGGCCAGCATGCCCGCGAGATGCTCGACAGCCCAGAAGCGCAGCGCGGCGTTCCCCATCGCGGCGCCCATGTCGCTCCAGATCCCGACCGTAAACGGACTCAGGAAGAGGTAGAGCGCCAGTCCCACCAGCATCTGCACGTCGAGGCTGATGACGAACCAGCGCCCGGCGGCCTCGTCTGCGGGGGACCATCCGGTCAGGTTCATGCGGCCACTGAGCGCGCGGGCCATCGCCACGAGCGCCAGCAGCAGGACGAGCCAGCGGAGCCAGGAGTGCGCGACCACGAAGCCGATGTACATGTCGCCATTCTGGGCTGAGACTCCGGCAGGTGTCACCCTGTTCTTGCAGGCCTCTGTCTGGAGGTGGTTGTATGCGAACCGAGAGCGCCCTCCCCCCGGCCGATCACTCCGCGCGTGGTCGCTCGCCGTTCTCGCCGCGACGGAACACGTCAGCTCCCACCGACTCCAGACGAGATCGTGACGCAGGATGTAGAGATCGCCCTGCGCGTCTCGCACCTTGAAGTAGCGGTGGTCGGGCGCCAGCCAGGCGTCGACCTCGATCTCGCGCTCCCCGAGCCGGAACCGTCTGGGCGTCTGCTCGCCACGATGGCCGGCGTAGCACTCGACATCCACATCGGCTCCTCCGCCGGCGGCAGTTCTTCCCCACGCCCTACGGCCGCGGCCTCTGGGTCAGCCTCTGGGCCGACGGACGGCTCGATTGGGCGCTCGTCGCGCGCCTGCTCGAGCGCAGCTACCGCACCGCGCGGCCCAGGCACGCCGCGTCGCGCGCGAGTGCGCTTTCGGACAGGTCTCGGACCGCCGCTCGGCGTTGACGTCTACGGCTGTCGCCGCGGCGGCTCGTTGGGAAACTGCGTCAACGAGAGCATGTTGCCGTCGGGATCCCTGAACCACGCGACCCGCGTGCCGTCCGGTGCGGTCCAGACGCCGCGCGCGTCCTGCACGAAGCCCGCAAAGCGCTCGAAGCGCACGCCCTTGGTTGCGAGGCCGTCGGCTGCGGCGGCGATGTCATCCACCTTCCAGCCGAGCACGGTGTATCGGGCCGGCGGGACCTGCGGCACGATCGAGACCCGCAGCATCCGGCCACCGGCATCGAAGACGAGCGCCTGGGGCTCTTCGCTGACGAGCCGGAGCCCGAGGGTGTCCCGATAGAACACGTTCGCGCGCTCTGCGTTCGCCGTCCCGACGAAAGCGATGATCTCCGCGGTCGTGAGCACGGTCCCTCCCTGCCGTGGCTCGGCTGCCGCCAGAGCAGGGAGGGCCGTCAGGACCGCGAGCACGACGATTCCGCCGCGCGTCATGGTGCCCTCCTCTGGCGCGCCCTCGGCGCCGATGTGACGACTGATTCTGGCGCTCGTGAACCGGCGGGGCAACTGCCCATCTCGCGCGTCTCGCGCGCGCCCCGTCGCGCGCGCGGGTGCGCCTTCCGATAGACCTCGAGCAGCTGCGCGGCATTGTCGTGCGTGTACCGCTGCGTCGTCGAGAGCTGTACGTGGCCCAGCAGCTCCTGGATGGCGCGCAGGTCGGCCCCGCGCTGCAGCAGGTGCGTCGCGAAGGAGTGCCGCAGCGCGTGCGGGCTGATGCCGAACCGTGTGCTGCAGCTCGCCACGTAGCGCGCAACCAGCCGCTGCACGCTGCGGCCCGTCAGCCGCGAGCCGCGGGCATTGACGAACACCGGCTCCCCCGTCCCGCGCGCCCTGCGGCTGGCGGCTCGTGATTGCGGCAGCCGAAGTGCGGCACGGTCGCCGTACCATTGACGCAGCGCGCGCCGGGCGCTCGTATTGAACGGGACGAGCCGCTCCTTCCCGCCCTTTCCCGCCACACGAACGATGCGCGCGTGCAGGTCGACGTCCTCCAGATCCAGCCCCACCAGCTCGCTCAAGCGCAGGCCCGACGCATAGAAGAGCTCGAGGATGGCGCGGTCGCGCCGCCCGAGCGGCGTCGAGGTGTCCGGCACCTCGAGGAGCCGCAACATCTCGTCGACGGACAGATGGGCGGGCACCTTGTGATCGCGGCGGGGCGTCACGGTCAGCGCCGTCGGATCCACGTCGATCCACCCCTCGCGGCGGAGGAAGCGGCCGAACGTCCGCAGCGCCGAGAGCTTGCGCGCCACCGACGCGCGCGACTGCCCCTGCCGGTACAGCTCGGCCATGAACGCCCGGATCGTCGCCAGGTCGACATCGTCCGGCTCGAGCGTAGCCTTACCGTGATGGGCAGCGGCAAAGGCGAGGAACTGGGACAGATCGCCGTCGTAGGCCTCCACCGTGTGCGCGGAGGCGTTGCGGTTCAGACGGAGGTACTCGAGGAACGCGGCGGCTAAAGCCGCCGCGCTACTGGTGGCCATGTAGAGCGCAGGCTTTTGCCTGCGCGGTCGACGTGATCCACTGGTCCAGATCCCGCAGCGCGCGCTCGGCAATCGCCAGCTTGCGCTCGAGACGCCCACGACGCCCCCCCTGGTCCAAGGGGGCCATGATGCCGAAGGTGATGTTGGTCGGCTGATAGTCGCGCGGATCCGCGTGCGACACGTAGTGCGCCAGCGCGCCGAGGGCCGTGGTCCGCGGCGGCACGCGCGGCTCCCCGCCGCGCACCAGCGCGGCGGCGTTGCGTCCCGCGATCAGCCCCGACGCCGCCGACTCGACGTAGCCCTCGACGCCCGAGATCTGCCCCGCGAAGAAGAGGTCGGGCCGCGATCTCGCCTGCCACGTCTCCCGCAGCACGGTCGGCGCGTTGATGTAGGTGTTGCGGTGCACCATGCCGAAGCGGGCGAACTCGGCGCGCTCGAGCCCGGGGATCATCCGCAGCACGCGCGCCTGCTCGCCCCATTTCACCTGCGTCTGGAACCCGACGAGGCTGAAGTGATCGCCAGCCAGGGTGTCCTGGCGGAGCTGAACCACTGCGTACGGCGGACGCCCCGTGCGGGGATCGACCAGACCCACCGGCTTCATGGGACCGAAGCGCAGCGTGTCGCGGCCCCGGTGCGCCATCACCTCGATCGGCAGGCAGCCTTCGAAGAACCTCGCCCGGTCGAAGTCGTGGACCGTTGCCGGCTCCGCGGCGATCAGCGCGTCGTAAAAGCGGTCGTACTCGTCCTTCGTCAGCGGACAGTTCAGGTAGTCGCCCTCGCCATCGTCGATCCCGCAAGCGACCTCGGTAGGCGGGGCTCTGACGTCGAGGGGCGGACCTAGAGGTCCCCCACTACGTATGGAGGGGGCAACGTCGCCACGGCGCGGTCTCTCGCGCAGGCTGCGATCCCACCGCGACGCGCGGAAGACCTTCGTCATGTCGATCGTCTCGGCCAGGACGATGGGGCTGATGGCGTCGTAGAAATAGAGGTGATCGGCGCCAACGAGCACGGCCACATCGGACGAAAGTGTGTCCGAGGTCAATGGACCGGTGGCGATGACGAGCGGAAACATCGCCGGATCCGACGGTATGCAGCTCACCTCCTCACGTACCAGCGTGATGAGAGGCTGGGCCGTGATCGCCTCCGTGATCGCCTGCGCGAAGCGCTCCCGATCGACGGCGAGCGCCGCGCCCGCGGGCACGCGGTGCCGGTCGGCCGCACGCATGACGAGCGATCCGAGCCGGCGCATCTCTTCCTTGAGCAGCCCGACCGCGTTGTCGAGCTTGTCGCCGCGCAGAGAGTTGGAGCAGACGAGCTCCGCCAGGCGATCGGTCTTGTGAACGGCAGTCGCCCGCGCCGGGCGCATCTCGTGCAGGACCACGCGCACGCCCAGCGAGGCCGCCTGCCAGGCCGCCTCGCTGCCGGCAAGACCGCCGCCGATGATGTGAATCATGTAGCCCTCGGGGCCCAGGCCCTCAGGCCCCCGCGCGGCGGCGGCCGCGAGGCGCGTTGGCGGCCGCTCTTGCCATCCGTGGCCGTCCTGCACGCCGCCGCGCGGGTGGTGCGTCGCGGCGGGCGTCCAGCAGGCTCATGGCGTCCTCGAACGTGACGCTGTCCGGGTTCGTCCCTCTCGGAATCGAGGCGTTGGTCGTCCCATCCGTCACGTAGGGGCCGTAGCGCCCCTCCAGCACCCGCAGCGTCGTGCCGTCCCGCGTGAGCTCGCGCAGCACCTTCTTGGGCGCCGCCACGCGGCGCCGCGACCGCTTCGGCGCGCGCAGCAAGGCCAGCGCCGCATCGAGCGAGATGGTGAACACGTCTTCGTCGGACTCGAGCGATCGGAACTCGTGCCCGTGCTTCACGTACGGCCCGAACCGGCCGAAGGTGGTGGTGATCGGCTCGTGGTCATCCGGATGCGTGCCGACGACCCGCGGCAGCGACAGGAGCCTCAGCGCCTCGTCCAGCGTGACCGTGGATTCGCTCATCCCTGCCTGGAGCGATGCACGCTTCGGCTTCTGCGCCTTGGCGCCTCGCGGCGGCGCGTCCGGCGTCTCACCGAGCTGCACGTACGACCCGTACCGCCCGCTCATCACGTACACCGTCATGCCCGTCGCGGGATCCCCGCCCAGCGCTCTCGGCCCCTCCGCCTTCGCGCGCACGAGGTCGAGCGCCTTGTCGGACGTGAGATCCGCGGGCGCGATCTCCTCGGGCAGCGACGCCGTGCGCCCCGGGCCCCCATCGCCCACCTGCACGAACGGGCCGAACCGCCCAATCCGCACGCGCACCGGCTCGCCCGTGTCGGGCTCCACGCCCAGATCCAGCACGGGATAGTCCGCCTTCTCCTCGCCGCGCTCGACGGCCGGCCGCAGGCCGCGATGCTTCCGGTCGCCGTAGTAGAACTGCTTCAGGAACGCCACCCACTCGCGCTCGCCGCGCGAAATCTCGTCGAGGTCGTCCTCCATTTCCGCCGTGAAGTCGGTTTCGACGAAATCGCCGAAGTGGTCGCGCAGGAGCTTCGTCACCGCGAAGGCCGTGAAGCTCGGCACGAGCGCCTTACCCTGCCGGAACACGTAGCCGCGGCGCACGATCGTGGCGATCGTCGGGGCGTAGGTCGACGGCCGGCCGATGCCCAGCCGCTCCAGCTCCTTGATCAACGATGCTTCCGTGAAGCGCGCCGGCGGCAGCGTCTCGTGCCCTTTCGGCTCGACGCGGAGCAATGTGACGGCGGTGGTGCCGTCGCCCCACGACTCCCCAAGGGGCGTCCCGTAGCCCGCCGAAGGGTCGGTGTGAATCCGGTCGCCGACGTTGCATGCGGGCAGGATGGATTCCTGCTCCTCGAGCTCCGCGGCGGGATCGTCGCTCCCTTCGACGTAGGCGCGCCGGAAGCCCGCGAACTCGATGGCCTTGCCCGTGGCCGTCAGGACGGCGATCTCGCCGTCGGTCCCCGTCGCGGAGATCTCCATCGTGGTGCGCAGCACGCGCGCGTCCACCATCTGCGAGGCCATCGTCCGCTTCCAGACCAGCTCGTAGATCTTGAGGTCGTCGGCGTCGAGGACGCCCTCGAGCTGGCTGGGCGCCAGCCGGAAGTCCGCCGGCCTGATCGCCTCGTGCGCTTCCTGCGCGTTCTTCACGCGCGTCTGGTACCTCCGCGGGCCGTCGTAGTACTCCGCGCCGAACATGCCGCGAATCACGCGCGCCGACTCCTGCAGCGCCTTGTCGGAGAGGGTGGTCGAGTCGGTGCGGTGGTAGGTGATGAGCCCTTCCATCTCGCCGTTGCCGATATCGACCCCCTGAAACAGGCGCTGCGCCGCCTGCATCGTCCGCTCGGTGGAGAACCCGAGCTTGCGGCTGGCTTCCTGCGTGAGCGTCGAGGTGGTGAACGGCGGCGCGGGACGTTCGACGATCGGCTTCTGCTCCACCGCGGTCACGTCCCACGGCACGTGGGCGCGCACCGCGTCCACGAGCCGCGCGGCGGCGGCCTCGTCCAGCACGCGCACGTTCGGGCTCTTCAGCGCGCCTGTCTGCGCATCGAAGTCCTTGCCAGTGGCCACGCGCTGCTCGCCGAGGCGCACCAGCGCGGCGGCGAACTCGCGGCCGTCGCCCTGCAGCGTGGCCTCGAGATCCCAGTAGACGGCCGACCGGAACGCACGCCGCTCTTCCTCGCGCTCCACGATCAGGCGGACGGCCACGCTCTGAACGCGGCCGGCGCTCAGGCCGGTCTGCACCTTCTTCCACAGCAGGGGCGAGAGCGTGTAGCCGTACAACCGGTCGAGGATGCGGCGGCTCTCCTGGGCGCGCACGAGGTTCTCGTCGACCGCAGCGGGGTTCGCCAGCGCGTCCTTCACCGCGTCCTCGGTGATCTCGTGAAAGACGATCCGCCGGACGGGGATCTTGGGCTTGAGCACCTGCATGAGGTGCCAGCTGATCGACTCGCCCTCGCGGTCCGGGTCCGTGGCCAGGAGCAGCTCGGAGGCGTCCTTGATGGCCGTCCGGAGGTGCGCCACCTGCTTCTTCTTGTCGCCAGGCACCACGTAGTACGGCGTGAAGTTGCGCTCCACGTCGACCCCGAGCCGGCCCCACTCCTTTTCCTTGATCTCCTTCGGCACGTCGGCCGCCGACTCGGGCAGATCGCGGACGTGGCCGTAGCTCGCCTCGACGCGGTACTTCGCGCCGAGGAAGCGGCCCAGCGTCTTCGCTTTCGCGGGCGACTCGACGATCACCAGTGGTTTCGCCATTCAGTTCGTTCGCACTTCGGCGCGCACGCGCACGCTAAAGCGTGCGCTCTACAGGTGGATAAGCTATCCTCCTGTAGAGCGGCGGCTTGAGCCGCCGCGTTCCGCCGCATTCCGCCGCGTTCCTCGATTCACACTAGCACGTTCACGCCGGACGCATGAAACGGCCGCCGTCGATCCGGCGCAGCAACCCTGCCAGCTCCAGGTCGAGCAGGCGCGGGAGCAGCCGCACGGCGTCGACGCCTGTCAGGCCGGCGAGCCCGTCCAGGTCGTAGGGCTGTCCCGCGTGCATGGCCCGCAGCAGCGGGTCCACCGGCGCTGCGGCTGCGGGCCTCTGCAAGGACGACGTGGCCGCTCCCGCGGCTGACCGCGTCCCCTCGGGGCCGTGTCCCAGTTCCACCACGATATCGTCCGCACCCTCCACGATCTTTGCGCCGTCGCGGATCAGCGCGTGCGCGCCACGGCTCCGGCCGCTGAGCACGTTGCCAGGCACGGCCATCACCTCGCGTCCCTGGTCCAGGGCGCATGCCGCCGTGATGAGCGAGCCCGACCGCTCCGACGCCTCGATCACCACCACCGCACGCGACAGGCCGCTGATCAGGCGGTTGCGTTGCGGGAAGTGAAAGCCGCGCGGCGGCGTGCCCGGTGGATACTCGCTGACCACGAGGCCGGCGACAGCCACCTCCTCCGCAAGCCCCCGGTGTTCGGTCGGGTACACGCGATCGACGCCGGAGCCGAGCACGGCGATCGTGCGTCCCGTGCGCAGCGCGCCGCGGTGCGCGGCGGAATCGACGCCGCGCGCGAGCCCGCTCACCACGGTGATTCCCATGGCGGCCAGGTCGGCGCCAACGCGCGTGGCGGTCTCGAGCGCGACCGCTGACGCGGCCCGCGAGCCGACGATGGCGACCGCCGGCGCGTCCAGCGCGTCGAGCGCGCCTCGGTACCACAGCACCGGAGGGGAATCCGCGATCGCCAGCAGCGGAACCGGAAAGCGCGGATCGTTCCAGGCGAGCGCCTGAATGCCCTCGCGGGCGGCGCACGCGCGGACCGTCCTGGCGCGATCCGCCAGGCGAGCCGCCTGATCGAGCAGGACCGGGTCGCCGGACCGAAGCCGCTCGACCAGGCCGAACCTGGCAAGATCGGGGATGAGCGAGAGCGCGACAGCCTCATCAAGGGTCATGGACGACTCCTGAGCGATGCTGGCGCAGCGGAGGGCGCGGACAAACACAAAAGGCCGGAGCCCGCGTGACGTCCGACATCAGCGGTGCATCCGACCTCGCTGTCCTGATTATAGGCAGCAATCCGACACCCCGCAACGGATCCTGCAAACATCAGGGGCAACCCTTGCCGGAAAACGGGCCGCTTTGCGCGGGATTCATCTCGCCGCAGGTGGTACACGGCTTGCTCACCGCCAGGCCAGATCCAGGACCGGTCGGACCCGCAACGCGGGTCCGACGGCCCGGACGGAATTGTTAAGCCGTTGACTCGTAAAGCCCTTGCGAGCCCGTGACCGAGTGACTATAGTTGGGCCATCCTCGATGCGCGTTGTCTCCCTCGCCGTCGTGTTCCTCGTGGCGGTGGCCGTCGCGCCTGCCGTGGCCGACGCGCGGAGCGACGCCAAGAAGCAGGTGGAGTTCGGGATCGCCGTGGCGCAGCGCGGGCTCTGGCGCGAGGCGATCTACCGGTGGGAGCGCGCCGCCCAGATCGACCCGACGTACGCCGCCGCGTACAACAACCTCGCGATCGCGTACGAGCAGGAAGGGGAGCTCGACAAGGCGCGCGCCGCGTACGAGAAGGCGCTGGCGCTGGAGCCCGACAACACCTTCATCAAGCAGAACTTCGAACTGTTCAAGGAAATCAATGACCGCACGAGTCGTCAGGACACTCAGTAGCCTCGCCGTCCTCGTGCTGACCGGGGCGTGCACCAGCTACTTCGAGATCCCGATCGAGACGCCCATCCGTCCCAAGCTCGACGTCTCGGCGTTCCAGCGCGTGCTCGTGGCGGGCTTCATCGCCGGCGGCACCGAGGACGTGGATGGCAACCTCGAGACCACGCGCCTGCTCCGCAGCCAGTTGCGGACCAAGTCGCAGATGCGGGTGATCGACACCGACGTGCTGCCGCTGATGGACGTGGCCGCCGAAGGGCGCAGCGCCTCGGTGCGCACCGTGGCGGACGGCGGTGAGGCGCTGCCGGAGTTCATCAAGGAGGACCGCGACCTCGAGCTCTACGAACACGTGTTCGCCGACGTCGAGTACTGGAAGCGCATCGGCGAGGAGTACCAGCAGCCGCTGATCGTGACGGGCACGGTGATGTTCACGCCGCGGACGGCCTCGGGCATCGTGCAGCGCGACCAGGAGGTCTTCGACTCGTTCGGCCGCCGCCGCGTCATTCCGACGCGGACGTACCAGGAGCGGAAGGGATACCGCCTCGTCCCGCGGTTCATCTTCATCGACGGGCGCACGGGGACGGTGATGCACTCCGAGAGCTTCCGTGAGGAAATCCTGTACTCGGCGAACCAGACAACCCCGGCGCTGTCGTCCTACTTCGAGCTGATGGATCGGCTCATCCCGAGCTTCCTGGGCACGCTCAGCAGCCAGCGGATCAGGGGCACGCGCGTCCTGCTTCAGTAGCGGCGCGGGCCGACCTGAAGGTCGGCCCACCGGGCCACGATCGTCCCGTCCACGATCGTCCCGTCCACCTTGTCGCCCCGTTCGACCATCTGGTAAGCTGAGTTGCTTGTGCGGGCTCATGAAGGGCCCGCCATCCGAATCGAGGTCACGCGCGTGTACGCCATCATCCAGGCCCGCGGCCGCCAGCTCAAGGTCACGCCCGGGGCCGTCGTCGAGGTCGACGGCACGGCCGGAGAGGCCGGCGCCGAGCTCACCTTCGATCAGGTGCTGCTCGTCGAGAAGGACGCGGGCGACATCGTCGCGGGCGCGCCGTGTGTCGCCAACGCGCGCGTCATCGGCGTGGTGGCGGGCGAGGCGCGCGGCCCGAAGCTGCGCGTCTTCAAGAAGAAGCGGCGCAAGGGATTTCGCAAGACGCGCGGGCACCGCAGCGTGTTCACGCGCGTCCGGATTACCGAAATACAGGTATAGAAATACGGGTGTAGGGCCGACCTTTCGGTCGGCCCACGGGGTCACATCATGGCTCACAAGAAAGGCCAGGGCAGCTCGCGCAACGGCCGCGACAGCAACGCGCAGCGGCTCGGCGTCAAGCGACACGACGGGAACGTGGTGACGGGCGGATCGATCCTCGTGCGCCAGAAGGGGCGTCGCTTCGATCCAGGCCTCAACGTCGGGTTGGGCAAGGATCACACCCTGTTCGCCAAGGTCGACGGCCGAGTCCGCTTCGAGGATCACGGCCAGCACGGCCGCCGGGTTTCCGTCATCCCAATCGTGTAATTCTGCCAGCCTGAGTCCGCGCAGGCTAAAGCCTGCGCGCTACAGGTTCTCATTCGCCTGTAGCGCGGCGGCTTCAGCCGCCGCGTCCGCTTATACTGATCGCTGATGTTCGTCGACGAGGTGGAGATCCGCGTCGCCGCCGGCGACGGCGGGAATGGCTGTCTCAGCTTCCGCCGCGAGAAGTTCGTGCCCCGCGGCGGGCCCGACGGCGGCGACGGCGGCACCGGCGGCTCGGTCTACCTCGTCTCCTCGTCCAGCAAGAACACGCTGATCGACTTCCGGTACCATCCCGAGTTCCACGCCGCGCGCGGCCGGCACGGCCAGGGCGCGAACAAGACCGGGCAGAGCGGTGAGGATCTCGAGATCGAGGTTCCCCCTGGCACGCTCGTATTCGCGAGGGAGAGGCCGGGTGATGCTGGAGCGTCGCCGCAATGGCTTGCGGACCTCACCGAGGAGGGACAGAAGGTGCGCGTGGCGCGCGGAGGCCGCGGCGGGCGCGGCAACGCGCGCTTCGTCTCGTCCACCAACCGCGCCCCGCGCCGCACCGAGCCTGGCGAGCCTGGCGAGGAGCGCTCCCTGCGCCTGCAGTTGAAGCTGCTCGCCGACGTCGGGCTCGTGGGATTCCCGAACGCGGGCAAGTCGACGCTCATCGCCCGGATCTCCGCCGCCCGCCCGAAGATTGCCGACTATCCGTTCACGACGTTGACCCCTCATCTCGGCGTCGTGACGCTCGGCGACAACCGCAGCTTCGTCGTCGCCGACGTGCCCGGACTGATCCAGGGCGCGCACGCGGGCCAGGGACTGGGCCACCGTTTCCTGCGGCACATCGAGCGCACCACGGTCCTGATTCATCTCGTGGACGTCTCCAGCGCGTCGGGGCGCGATCCCGTCGACGACTTCGAGACGATCCAGGAGGAGCTGCGGCGGTTCGATCCCGACGTCGCCGCCAAGCCGCAGATCGTGGCGGCCAACAAGATCGACGCGCTCGACGATCCCTCGCGCCTCGCGCGCCTCGAGCGGCACGTGCGGAAGCAGTCGCGCCCCTTTCACCGCGTGTCGGGTGTGACCGGCGAGGGGATCGAGCGGCTGCTCGAGGCGGCGTGGAAGCACGTGATCGGGGCGAGGTCCGAGGCTGCCGTGGCGTCGCACGAGCCGTGACACGACGGCTGGGCATCCTTGGCGGCACGTTCGATCCGGTGCACCTCGGCCACCTCGACGCCGCCGAGGCCGCGCGGGACGCCCTGGCGCTCGACGAGGTGCTGTTCGTGCCCTCTCACGATCCCCCCCATCGATCGGTCGAGCCGCACGCCAGCGCCTTCCATCGATTCGCGCTGGTGGCGCTCGCCATCGATGGCCGCCCCGGCTGCCGCCTCTCGGACATGGAGCTGAAACGGGAGGGCAGCTCCTACACGGCCGATACGCTGCGCGCGCTGCGCCGCGAGGGCTGGGCGCCGCGAGAGCTGTTCTTCATCCTGGGCGCCGACGCGTTCGCGGACATCGCGACCTGGCGCGAGTTTCCGGCGGTCCTCGATGCCGCACACTTCGTCGTCGTCGCGCGGCCGGGGATCTCGGTCGACGTGGCGTTGGCGCGCAGCCCGGATCTCCGATCACGCGTGCGCCCTGTCGTCGCGGGCGCCGACGTGCCGCCCACCTCTGTCATCTATCTCGTGGACGCGCGCACGCACGACGTCTCCTCGACGGCCATCCGGAGGCGGCTCGCCACGGGAGAGCGAATCGATGGCCTCGTGCCCTCCCCCGTCGCACGACATATCCTCGTGCACCATCTCTACGGCCTGGACGGTCCCTTGCATGGCAAAGACGACTAAGGTGAGGAAAGCGCGCGCGCCGAAGCTGCCGAAGACCGTGGCGGCGGCGGTGCGGGCCGCGCGCGACAAGAAGGCGGTGGACGTCGTCGTGATGGACCTGCGACACGCGGGAGGCTTCACCGATTACTTCGTCATCTGTACCGGGGCGAACCCGCGGCAGATCGCGGCCATTGCCGATGCCGTCGAGGAGACGCTCCGCAAGGAGCTCGGCGAGCGGCCCGCGCTCGTCGAAGGCCTGGAGAAGTCCGAGTGGGTCCTGCTGGACTACTTCAACTTCGTGGTGCACGTCTTCAGCCCCGACTGCCGCGCGTTCTACGGCCTGGAGCGGCTCTGGGGCAGCGCGGAGCGGCACGCCTTCGCGGACGCGTGACATGGCACGGGCCGCCTCGATTGCCGCGCCAGGCGCAGCCGGTCCGACGATCGTCGAGGGCGGCCGGCCCCTCGTGGCGCAGAGCCGCGCGATGCGCGCACTCGTACGGCAGGCGCGGCGATATGCTGGCGTCGACGCGACGGTGTTCATCACGGGCGAGACGGGCGTCGGCAAGGACGCTCTCGCCCGGTTCATCCATGCCTCGGGCCCTCGGCGGCGCGAGCCGTTCGTGACCCTCGACTGTCCAGCGCTCGCATCCACGCTCGTCGAGGCCGAGCTGTTCGGCTACGAGCGCGGCGCGTTCACCGACGCCACGACGGCGCGCCCCGGGCGGTTCGAGATGGCCGGACGTGGCACGATCTATCTCGACGCCGTCACGGGGCTCAGCCCGGCCGGACAGGGGGCGCTGCTCCGTCTGGTCGAGGAGCGGCGGGTCACGCGTCTCGGCGGCACCGTCGCGCTCGACGTACGCGGGCGGCTCGTTGCCTCCGCCCAGGCGGGAATCGAGGACGCGGTGCGGGAGGGATCGTTTCGCGCGGAGCTGTTTCACCGCCTGCACGTGCTGCCGATGCACATCCCGTCGCTGCGCGAGCGGCCCGAGGACATCCTGCCGCTGGCGCGCCGGCTTCTCGCCGAGCTGGCGGCCGCCCTGCAGCGACCTGTGCCCGATCTGGCGCCCGACGCGGAAGACGCGCTGAGGCGGTATCGCTGGCCGGGCAACGTCCGCGAGCTGCGGCATGTTCTCGAGCGCGCGCTCGTCGCGGGTGTCGAGGGCGCCCTCACCACCGCCTCGCTGCCGTCGGACCTGCTGGAGCGGGACGATGCGTATCTCGCGCCTGGCGCCACTGGCAGGCGGCCGACGCTGGACGAGGTCGAGCGCCGCTATATCGAGCTGACGCTGCACCGCGTCCAGGGGAACCAGACCAAGGCGGCGGCCATCCTGGGGATCAGCAGGAAGGCCCTATGGGAAAAGCGCAAGCGCTACGGATTGCAGTAGAGCACACGGCCAATGCGGTGCTGACGGTCACGCTGGCGCCGCGATGCGCGGCCTGCGCCCGCGTGCTCGACGCGCCGCTCCGTGGGCCGGTATGCGAGCGCTGCTGGAGCGACGTGCGGCAGCTCGCGGCGCCGCTCTGCCGGACGTGCGGCGATCCGTTGCCGTCCTGGCGCGTCCTCAGCGTCGCCCTGGCGCAATGTCCGCGCTGCCGGAGGAGGCCAGGAGCGGTGGATGCCGGCCGCGCCGCGGGAGACTACGAGGGCGCCCTCCGCGCGATCATCCACGCGCTGAAGTACGACGGCCGCCGGTCGCTCGCGCGGCCGCTCGGGACCATGCTTCGCTCAGCCGCCCCCGATCTCCTGCACGACGCGGACTGCCTGGTCCCGGTACCGCTGCATCCATGGAGGCGCCTGCGCCGCGGCTTCAATCAGGCCGCCGAGATCGCACGCCAGCTCGAGGCGCCCATGGTGCACGCGCTCTGGCGGAGGCGCGCCACGCCGCCGCAAACGGGCCTGACGGCTGCTGCCCGCGTCCGCAACGTCCGCGGCGCGTTCACCGTGTCGCCGCTGCTCTCGCGCGTCCGGCGGCGAAGGCTGATCGACGGGCGCATCGTCGTGCTCGTCGACGACGTGCGGACGACGGGGGCGACGCTGAACGAGTGCGCGCGCGTCCTCAAGCAGGCCGGCGCGCGCGAGGTCAGGGCGCTCACGGTGGCACGCGCCGCGCCGCCCGCCAGGCGGGCCTGAAGGCCCGCCTCTCCGTGAGTTGCTTCTCGCGTCGTAGGAGGCGGACCTTCAGGTCCGCCTTGTCAGGCTCGCCCACGCGGACCTGACAAGGTCCGCGCCACGGCTTCATGTACCGCCGCGTACACCTCCGCCGCCACCGTGTCGCGATCGCGGTCGGCGTCGAGCCGAATCCATCCCGCCGCCCTGGCCGCCGCAGTCTCGGCGGAGACGGCCTTGGACGCCGAAGCCCTGGCGGAGGCGGCCTGCCGCAGGTAGCTGTCGCGCACGCGCGCCAGCATCCGCAGATCGCGCTCGTACGCGTCGCGATCGGCCGTTTTGCGGCGCGCCGACGTCTCGGGCGGGATGTCCAGCAGCACCGTGAGGTCCGGCTGCGGCAGGTGTTTCTGCGCGTCGACGAGCCACTCCGGATCGAGCCCGTGCGCCTCGCCATAGGCCACGCTGGACGCCAGGTAGCGATCGCACACGACGATCGTGCCCTCGTCTCTGGCGCGCACGATCTCCGGCTTCCATTCGTAGCGGTTGGCGATATAGAGAAGCTGCATGACATCGGGGCCGTAGGCGCGCTCCCCGCGCAGCGCCCGCCCGATCTCGGCGCCGATGGCCGTGCCGTAGTCTGGAAACGAGAGCAGCCGGACGCCCAGGCCGTCGGCGGTCAGGCGCTCGCGCAGCAACGCGGCCTGCGTCTGCTTGCCGCTCTGATCGAGCCCCTCGAACGCAATCAACAACCCGCGCATGTCAGTGCTTTGTGCCTGGTGCCTGGTGCTTGGCGGTCGTTGGTCCTTGGTCCTTGGACCGCTATGCGGCCCGAAACGCGAATTTTGTTCTCGTTGTACCCCCGCATAGCGGTCCTAGGCGCGCGAAGCGCGCCAAAGAGATAC
>JACQTK010000277.1 GCA_016210845.1 Acidobacteriota bacterium
CGCCCGCGCTCTTGATCGCGTCCTGCCCCGTCATCGCGTCGGCCACGTACAACAGGTCCGACGGCTGCACCGCCTCCTTGATGCCCTGCAGCTCGGTCATCAGCTCATCGTCGATGTGCAGCCGCCCTGCGGTGTCGACGATCACCGTGTCGAAGCCCTTGGCCTTCGCGTCGGCCAGCGCGCCCTTCGCGCGCGCGACCGGGTCCATCGTCTCGGGCGCGTACACGCGAAGGTCGGCCTGCTCGCCGAGCACCGAGAGCTGGTGAATGGCCGCCGGCCGGCGCACGTCGGTCGACACCATCAGCGCATGCCGCCCCTGGCGCGCCAGCCACTTCCCCAGCTTCGCCGCCGTCGTCGTCTTGCCCGAGCCCTGCAGGCCCAGCAGGAGCACGACGCGCGGCGTGGGCGCGTCCTTCCTCAACCCGCCCTCGGCATCGCCGAAGAGCGCCAGCAGCTCGTCGCGGACGATCTTGATCACCTGCTGGCCGGGCGTCAGGCTCCGCAGCACCGCCTGGTCCATCGCGCGGTCGCGGACGCGGTCGATGAACGCCTTGACGACCTTGAAGTTGACGTCGGCCTCGAGCAGCGCCAGCCTGATCTCGCGCAGCGCGGTCTCGACGTGCTCGGGCGTCAGCCGCACCTCGCCCCGGAGCGACGTGAAGACGTCCTGGATGCGGGTGCTGAGCGAGTCGAACATGATCTGAATTCCGTGCGCGAACCTTGTCAGGGCCGCCTGGCGAGCGACAAGGCTCGCCCCACAAGGCGACGCTAACCCCAACGGGCGCAAACCCTTATCTTAGGCCAGCTCGAAGGCTCGGGCAAGCGAAGGCCCTTCGAGGCGGTCCCTGCCGCACCTTCGCATTGGGTGAAGCGCCGCGTCGAACGGGGCGGCCAGTACGGAGTGTCTGCAGGGACCCTTGACGTTTCGTCAAACCCGCGCCGGACGACTCCGAGAAACACTGACACTTCCAGCGGGCTCTCGAACGGCACAGCTCTAGCAGCTTACAGGGACGATGCTAGACTGGGATGAACGCCAGCGCGCGGTGTTGATCGAAACACTGCGCGAAGCCGCCAACATCGTCTTCGCCGGGTTGGTGGTGGGCCTGTTCCTGAGCGAAGGCCGGTTCTCGCTCGCGCTGGCCTTCACAGGTGCCGTCGTCTGGGTGCCCGTCTTGGGCGCAAACATCTGGCTGGCAAAAAGCAGGAGGCCATGGAAAGCGAAATGATCGGCCTCTACGTCGCGGCGGGCACAGTGGTCAGCAGCTCGCGCGACGTCCGCCAGCGGTTCGCCCGCTGCCGATCGAGCGCCATCCTCCACGTCATCCGCACCAGCCACGCGCGAAAGCGATGGCGATCGCGAAGCTGCCGGAAGCTGCGATAGGCCTTGGCGAACGCTTCCTGCGCCACGTCCTCGGCGTCCTCGCGATGCCGCAGCACGCTGAAGGCCACCCGAAACGCCAGCGTCGACGACTCCACCAGGCGGGCCTCGAACTCGCGCTCGAGCGCGTCGTCTCTGCTCACGAAGTGGCCCGCGAGTCGCCCGACGCGTTCATGCATCAGCGCTTCACCTGGCAAGACGCCGCCGCCCGGACAGTGGTTCAGTAGGAGGAGGTTACAGCGTTTGCCACGTCGACGTGGCGCGGACGACGTGGCGCGGACGACGTGGCGCGGACCTTGTCAGGTCCGCGGGCGAGCCTGGCAAGGCTCGCCCCACGGGAGCTGAGCCACGTACTGACAAGGCTCGCCCCACGTACCAAGGCCTCACACGGACGACAGCCGATGGCCGAGCTTGTCCTTCTTGGTCTTCAGGTACTTGCGCGTGGAGTCGGAGGCGGGAATCTCCAGCGGCACGGCTTCCGACACCGCCAGCCCGTAGCCCTCGAGGCCCACGAACTTCCGCGGATTGTTGGTGAGCAGCCGCATGGTGTGAACGCCCAGGTCGCTGAGGATCTGCGCGCCGATGCCGTAATCGCGCTGGTCGGCCTTGAACCCGAGGCGCTCGTTCGCCTCGACGGTGTCGAGCCCCTGGTCCTGCAGCTCGTACGCGCGGATCTTGTTCGCCAGGCCGATGCCGCGCCCCTCCTGATTGAGATAGAGCAGGATGCCGCGTCCCTCCGCCGCGATCCGCGCCAACGCGGTCTCGAGCTGCTCGCCGCAGTCGCAGCGCGCAGAATGGAAGACATCACCCGTCAGGCACTTCGAGTGGACGCGCACCAGCACGTCGCGGCCGTCGCCGATCTCGCCGCGCACCAGCGCGACGTGCGTCTCGTTGTCGAGCTGATTGGTGTAGGCGAAGATGCGAAACGCCCCGTGCCCGGTCGGCAGCGAGGCGGTCGCCACACGCTTGACCAGACGCTCGGTCCGCATGCGGTACTTGATCAAGTCTGCGATGGTGATCATCAGCAGCCCGTGCCGCTTCGCGAACTTCGTCAGCTCGGGCACCCGCGCCATGGTGCCGTCCTCGTTCATGATCTCGCAGATGACGCCCGCCGGATACAGACCCGCGATGCGGGCCAGGTCTACTGCCGCTTCGGTCTGGCCCGCGCGCACCAGCACGCCGCCGTCGCGGGCGCGCAGCGGGAACATGTGGCCCGGCCGCGCCAGGTCCGTCGGCTTCGTCTTCGGATCGATGGCGGCCAGCACCGTCGTCGCGCGATCGGATGCCGAAATCCCGGTGCTCACGGCGTGCTTGGCCTCGATGGTCACGCAGAACGCCGTGTTCAGGCGCGCCGTGTTCTGGTTCACCATCAGCGGGATCTCGAGCTGATCGAGCCGCTCGGCCGTCATCGGCATGCAGATCAACCCGCGGCCGTACCGCGCCATGAAGTTGACCGCGTCAGAGGTGATCTTCTCCGCGGCTATCGTCAGGTCGCCTTCGTTCTCCCGGTCCTCGTCGTCGACGACGATGATCATGCGGCCGGCGCGAACGGCGTCCACGGCCTCCTCGATCGAGGCGAAGGGACCGCGCCTGCGGGCGCCCTTGGCGATGCGGATTCTCGGGTTCGTCATATCGATCTCGGCTGCGTACACGCTGACGTGTGCGCCCTACACCTGCCCCCCGTCGCGCACACTGAAGCGTGCGCGCGACATCTGTCCTACTTACACCTTCGTATGGAGAGCGGGGGCGTGAGCCCCCGCGGCCTCCGCCAGCTCCATGGCCCGCGCGACGTACTTCCCCACCACGTCGCATTCCAGGTTGACGCGGTCGCCCACGCGGCGGACGCGCAGGTTCGTGTGCTCCCAGGTATGCGGCACGATCATGACGTCGAACCGCGCGTCGCCGAGTCCCGCCACCGTCAGGCTGATGCCGTCAACGGCGATCGATCCTTTCCGAACCAGGTACGGCGCCAGCGTGCGCTCGAAAGCCATCGTCAGCCAATGGGCATCCCCTTCGGCTCGGACGTCGTCGACCGTGCCCGTGCCGTCGACGTGCCCCAGCATGAAGTGGCCGCCGACGCGGCCGTCGGCGCGCAGCGGCCGCTCGAGGTTGACCAGCTGATCCGGGCGCAGCGAGCCGAGCGTCGTCACGCGCGCCGTCTCGGGACCGATGTCGGCGTGGACCTGATCCCCGTCGGCGAGAATCACGGTGAGGCAGACGCCATCGACGGCCAGGCTGTCGCCCGCACGCAGCTCCGAAGCCAGCTCGGTGCGCACGCGCAGCCGCCAACCCGAACCGGTGCCCTTGACTTCGGCGACCCGCCCGACCGCCTCAACGAGGCCTGTGAACATACCCTTCGATCAGCACGTCCGGCCCCAGCGGCACGACCCTGGCGTCGATGAGCGACGAGGGCGACAGCGGCCGCCCCTGCAGGAAGGGGACGCCCTTCGGACCTATCAGCGTCGGCGCCAGGTAGAGCTGCACGTAGTCGACCACGCCTTCGTCCCACGCCGCCTGGTGCACCTCCGCGCCTCCCTCGATCACCACGCTCTGAACGTCGAACTGCGCCAGCGCACGCACCGACGCCGCCAGGGCTGGCGAGTCCACGGCTACCAGCGTGGCGCCCGCGGCCTCGAGCAGGCGCGCCTGTCCTGGGTGCCGCCGCAGACACTCGGAGGACGTGAGTATTATCACCGGTCCCGCCGAGATGGTCGAGAACAACCGCGCCGTCGGAGGCGTGCGCAGGCGGCGATCGAACACGACCCGGACGAGCGGCCGCTCGCGAAAAATTTCACGGGCGGTCAACAGCGGGTCGTCGACGAGCAGCGTCTCCGATCCCACGGCGATGGCGTCGACTTGTGCGCGATAGTACTGGGCATGCCGATCGGCGGCCGCCGACGTCAGCTGCGTCCGCTGCCCCGGTGCGGCCGCAAGCTGCCCGTCGAGGCTCGTGGCGGCCTTGAGGATGACAAAGGGGCGCCCTTCGCGGACGAACGTGAAGAACGGCAGGTTGAGCAGCCTGGCCGCCCGGTGTTCCACGCCGACGTCGACCGCGATGCCCCGAGAGCGCAGCTGCGCGAATCCGCGCCCGCGCACCTGCGGGAACGGGTCCTCCATCGCGGCAACGACCCGTCTGATGCCGGAGGCGGCGATGCGCTCCGTGCAGGGGCCCGTGCGTCCCGTGTGCGCGCACGGCTCGAGCGTGCAATAGAGCGTGGCGCCTCGAGCGCGCTCCCCCGCCTGCTCGAGCGCCAGCACTTCCGCGTGCGGCTGGCCGGCCCGCTGATGCGCGCCGTCGCCGACGACCACCCCTTCGTCGGTCACCACGCACGCGCCCACCAGCGGATTCGGCGTCGTCCGGCCGAGGCCGCGCCTGGCCTGCGCCAGCGCCCGCCGCATCCAGCGTGAATCGTCGGTTACCACGTGTCTTGGAACAGCGCGTCGACGTATTCCTGCGCCGAGAACGGGACCAGATCGTCGATGCCTTCCCCGACCCCGACGTAGCGAATCGGCAGCTTGAGATCGTGCGCGATGGCCACCGCGATGCCGCCCTTGGCGGTGCCATCGAGCTTGGTGAGCACGATACCCGTGACACCTGCCACGCTGGTGAACTCGCGCGCCTGCGCCAGCCCGTTCTGACCGACGGTCGCATCCAGGACGAGCAGCACCTCGTGGGGCGCTCCGTCGGCGGCGCGTCCCGCGACTCGGCGGATCTTGTCCAGCTCGTTCATCAGGTTGACGCGTGTGTGAAGGCGGCCCGCCGTATCCACGAGGATCGGATCGCGGCCCCGCGTCTTGCCCGACTGGATGGCGTCGAACACGACCGCCGCCGGATCGGCTCCCTCTCTGGCGCGCACGATGTCGACGTTCGCGCGCTTCGCCCAGATCTCGAGCTGCTCCACGGCCGCCGCACGAAACGTGTCGGCCGCGCACACCAGCGGCTGCTTGCCCGAGGCCTTCAGCAGGTTGGCCAGCTTGCCGATGGTCGTGGTCTTGCCCGTGCCGTTCACGCCAACGATCAGCGTGACGTGTGGATGATGGCCGTTGGTCGACGGCACCGTCTCGACCGCGTCGAAGATGCGCTTGATCTCGTCCTTGACCAGGTCGCGGAGGCTCTCGCCGTGCCGTGCGCGGCCGCGCACCGCCGCGACGATGCGCTCGGTCGCGGCTAGGCCGACGTCGGCGGAGATGAGCAGCTCTTCGAGGGCTTCGATCGTGTCGACGTCGACCGGCCTGGCGCGCTGGTCCTCGGCGTCGGCGCGCTGCGCGATCTCCTCGAAGCGGCCGATGATCTGCTGCGTGGTGCGGTTCAGTCCCTCGCGGAGACGATCGAAAACACCCATCAATCAGGCCTCAGGCCTCGGGGCCCTTTGTTCATTATCCGGCCTCGGCCCGCTGAGGTCGCAGCATCAGGTCGTACAGCGCGGTGCGGGCGTCCTTGCGGCCGGCCAGCAGCTCGGCGACTTGCGCCGTAATGGGCAGCTCGACGCCGTGCCGTGCGCCCAGCGCGAGCGCCACCTCCGTGGTGCGCACGCCTTCGGCCACCGTCTTCATGCCCGAGAGGATGTCGTCGAGCGATCGCCCGCGCGCCAGCTCCACGCCGACGTGGCGGTTTCGGCTGAGCGATCCCGTGCACGTGAGCACGAGGTCGCCGAGCCCCGTGAGGCCCGCGAGCGTCTCTCGCCGTGCGCCAAGCGCGCACGCCAGGCGGGTAATTTCTGCGAGGCCGCGCGTGATGAGCGCGGCGAGCGCGTTGTGCCCGAGGGAGAGCCCTTCCACGACTCCCGCCGCGATGGCAATCACGTTCTTCAAGGCGCCGCCGATCTCGACGCCGACGACGTCGCTCGTGCCGTAGAGGCGGAAGTACTGGGCGCGGAAGTCCGCCTGCACTCGCTCGACGACCGACGCCTCGCGCGAGGCCACCGATGCCGCCGTGGGCAGCTGGCGGGCCAGCTCGGCGGCAAAGCTCGGGCCCGACAGCACCGCCACGCGGACGCGTCCTCCGAGCTCCTGCTCGATGACCTCCGACATGCGGAACAGCGTGTCCTGCTCGAGCCCTTTGGTCGCGCTGACGACGACGGCGCCCGGGCGCACAAGGGGAGCCGCCCTCCTCAGCGTGTCGCGCGTCCCGTGCGAAGGGACCGCTGCGACGATGCAGTCGGTGGCGTCCACGGCCTCGGTGAGATCGGCCGTCACGCGCAGCCGATCGGGGAACCGGATGTCCGGGAGATACACGGCGTTGGCCCGTCGCACGCACAGGTCGGCCACGAGGGCCGGATCGCGCCCCCAGAGGCACGCGTCGTGCCCCGCGCGCGCCAGGTGCACCGCGAGCGCGGTGCCCCAACCGCCCGCCCCGAGAACCGCAACACGGCGAGCCATGTCGTTCACGCTTCTCCGTGCTCGCGTCTCCGTTCGTGTTCACGTTCGTCACGAACCTGAACACGAACCGAGCACGGAGAACGCGGAAGGGTGAACACGGGCGTCACAATCTTTGCCCCACGCGCCGCTCGGTACCCGCGACGAGCCTGCCCAGATTGGAACGATGGCGATGGAGGATGACGACGGCCGAGACGGTGGCGCCCACGGCGACGGCCGCTGGGACGTCGCTGGCCGCGGCGACGACGGCCAGCGTGATCGCGGCGGCGATGGAACCGACCGAGACGAACCGCGTCGCCCAGACGGCCAGCACGAACACCGCCGCGGCGACGGCCAGCGCCGACGGCGCGAGCACGACGTGCGCGCCCGCCGCCGTAGACACGCCCTTGCCGCCGCGGAATCCCAGCCAGATCGGATAGATGTGACCGATGATCGCCGCCAGCCCTGCGGCCGCGGGCGTTGCGGCGCCGACTGTCAGCCGCTGCGCCACCAGTACCGCGACCGCTCCCTTCGCGGCATCGAGCCCCGTGGCCACCACCGCGGCCGTCACGCCGCTGGTCCGCAGCACGTTGGCCGCGCCCACGTTGCCGCTCCCCACGCGGCGCAGATCGATCCCGCGGCGCCGCGCCAGGACGAACGCAAACGGCACGGAGCCGATCAGATACGCCAGCCCGACCGCAAAGAGTTCTTCCATGACAAAAGGCGACCCGGCGGGCCGGTCTTTAGACCGGCCCGGGGCCGACCTTTAGGTCGGCCCACGCAGCGGTGTGCGCTGCAGGGCCACATATGTCGGCCCCTTCGGCGACAACCGGCTCTCGAACAGTGTAATCGCGTCCACGCGGCTCGTGCCCGACGCGCGCGCGCCCAGGCCCTCGAGCAGCGGCCCGGCCCGCAGGCCGGCGGCTTCGCGCACGCGCGCCAGTGTCAGGTGCGGCCGATACGGCCGGTTCTCGGGTTCCACGCCACAGCGGGCCAGCCTCGCACTCACCTCCTCCTCGAGCCGGATCAGCGCGTCCTCTCCCGCGCTCAAGCCCGCCCACAGCACCCGCGGCGGGCCGCTGTTCGGAAACGCGCCAAGCCCGCTGAGGGTGAGGTCGAACGCGTCGACGGCCACGGGCGGATCGAGCACCGCACGAATGGCATCGGCGCGACGCTCGTCCACCTCGCCGATGAACCGCAGCGTCAGATGCAGCCGGTCGGCTGGAATCCACGTGATGCGCGCGCGCGGCGCACGGGTCTCGGCCCGCCGCCGCAACTGCTCGCCGAGATCGGCCATCGCGCGCGCCACGGCCAGGTCGAGCTCGACGGCTACGAACAGCCTCACTTTGCGTACACTGCCTCACCCTAACGACGTAGAGGCGGACCTTTCGGTCCGCCTGACGGTCCGCCTGATCCGCCCGGTCCGCCTGCCTCGGACAGCATCCGGCGCACCATGTCGAGCGCCGCCTGCGCCGCCTGGAACTTGATCGGCTCCCGCTCGCCGATGAACCGACAGACGCGCGACCGCGTCGCGCTGGCGGTGGACGCGGCAATGGCGACGGTGCCAACCGGCTTGGCGGGCGAGCCGCCCCCCGGCCCCGCGATGCCCGTCACGCCGATGCCGACGTCCACCCGCGCGCGCGTCCGGATCCCAGCCGCCATCGCCACGGCCACGGGCTCGCTGACGGCACCGTGCTCCTCGAGCAGCGGATGCGGCACCCCCAGCAGCTCGACCTTGGCCTCGTTGGCGTAGGCGACGATCCCCCGGTCCACGTACCGCGAGCTGCCTGCCACGTCGGTCAACCGCGACGTGACGAGCCCTCCGGTGCACGACTCGGCCACGGCAATCCGCCATCCACGCTCGACGAGCAGATCACCCACGACCTGCTCGAGGCTCCGGCCGTCCACGCTGTACGCGTCATGACCGAGCGCCGCAGCCACCTGGCGCACGGCCGCATCCAGCGCGGCCTCCGCCTCCCCGCGCGCGGCAGCCCGCGCCGTCACGTGCAGCTCGATCTGTCCGAGCGCCGCGAGGATCGTGGCCGAGATCGGGACCGGCGCGCGCGCCCATGGCTCATAGAGCGGGCGCACCGCTTCCTCGGTGTGCGACTCGGTCCGCCCGGTGATCCGGACGATTCGCCTCACGAGGGCGCCGCCCGCGCTCCGTGCCTGCAGACGCTCCCGCATGACCCGCGTGAGCATCGGCTGCATCTCGCGAGGGGGTCCAGGCAGCAGCACGACGACGCGATCGCCCTCGTCCAGCCAGAGCCCGGGCGCCGTGCCGTTCTCGTTCGCGAGAACGCGGGCACCGGCCGGCACCATCGCCTGCCGCCGGTTGATCTCGGGCATCCGCATCCCGCGCGAGGCGAAGCGGGCCTCGATGCGGTCGACGATGGCCTGGTCTTCCACGAGCGGCCGATTCAGTACCGCCGCCACGACCTCGCGCGTCAGATCGTCATCGGTGGGGCCCAGCCCACCGCTGCAGATGACGAGATCCACCCGCCCGAGCGCGGCGCGCGCGGCCGTGGCCAGCTCGTCGCGGTCGTCGCCGACGACGCCCTTGAAGACGACATCGATGCCGAGCAGGTTGAGCTGCTCGGTGATGAAGAGCGAGTTGGTGTCGATGCGCGACGGGGTGAGCAGCTCGCTGCCCACGGCGAGGATCGCCGCGCGCGACAACGGCCTCATGCGAACCACCCCGGAGCCAGCGCGAGGAGGCCCCGCATGACGAGGTTCCCGTACACCGCCGCCATCCCGTCGTCGGCCATGACACCGAGTCCCCCTGGCAGCCGCTCGAACTGCGCCGACGGCCAGGGCTTCACGATGTCGAGCGCACGAAAGAGGAAGAATCCCACGAGCGCTCCCGTGACGTTGACGGGCAGCAGCGCCAGCGTGATCAGCATGCCGACCACCTCGTCGAGCACCACCGGACCCGGGTCGACGCTGCCGAAATGATGCTCGGCCACGTTGCCGCTCCAGACGCCGACCGCGAAGAGGCCAGCGATGACCGCCAGCTCGACGGCCGTCGACCCGCTGCTCCGCACGGCAAAGAACACGACGAGGCCCGCGGCCGACCCGAACGTGCCTGGCGCCAGCGGGACGTAGCCAAGATAGCCGCATGTGGCGATGAAGAGCCCCAGACGCTGCATCAAGTGGCGAGACGCCGATCAGATCGAACGGAGGGTGACCACGCGCGTACGGGCGACGCGATCGTGCAGCGCGCGGCGCTCCGAGCCCACCAGGGCGGGAACGAATCCGAGCCCGAGCATCGCGGTGGAGGCCGCGCCCGCGAGCGTGCGCCGGATCGCCCGCGCGCCGTCGACCGGCCGGCCGTCATCGGTGACGACCTGAATGCCGACGGCCATCTTGCCAATCGTCTGTCCGCCGACGGCCGTGAACGCGCAGAAGTACGAGAGCTTCAGCAGCAGCAAGAACGCCAGGAGGGGTGCGGGGGGCAGCGCCTGCCAATCGGCCATCGACAGCGCAGTCATCCGCAGGGTGAAGTACACGACGGCCAGGTCGATGGCGGCCAGGAGCAGATGATCGACGACCAGCGCCGCCAGCCGCGCCATGGCGCCACTGGCCTCTGCCGCCTCCCTATCCACCTCATTCGGACTGGGCGCACTCGTCGAGGGCTCCTCGGCAAACTCCAGCACGGGGCCCGCATCGACCTGCCGAACGGGCCTCGGCACCGCGCGCAGCCGCGGCCGGTCGGGCGTTCGCCGGACCGACAGCGGCGGCCGCGGCGCGGCTGGGAACTTGATGAGGGGCTCGTCGTCCGCCCCGCCGGTCCCACGCGCGAAGAGCGGAAGCGGCTCCGGCTGGCGCATCGCACCGGGACCGCGTGCAGCCTCGGGAGCCGCCATCACGGGTGGTGGATCGCTCGGCGGCGGCTCAGCCGTCTCCGTGGCGGGCTCTGACGGGTCGATACCGAGTGAATCCCCGACCGCTTCGGCAGGGTCGGGACGAGGTGCCTCGCCAAGCCCCCTGTCCATCTGATCGAGCCATGCGGGGAGGCTGGATTCCGTGTCGCTCGTGACCTGCAAGTTGAGGTCGATTTCGACTTCTTCGGCTTCCGTCGATGCAAGCAGCGAAAAGTCGTACCCGCAATTCTTGCAACGGTCCCCGGTCTCGAACCCGAGATAGTTGCACTTGGGGCACTTCATGGACGGGTTCCCACCTCCGGAGCTTGCGGCTCGAGACCCGCTGCCGCGAGCAGATCGCGCTGGAGGTCGGCGCGCAGCCGGTCCGCCTCCGCACGGAAGGGGTCGGCCAGGCCGATGTGGTCGAGCGTGCGGAGCGCGTCGCGCAGACGGCCGTCGGCGTGCAGCGCGCGAGCACGGACCAGCGCCGCCTCAGAGGCGCGCATGACCGGCAGCGGTTCCGCGGGCAACACGGCTTCGGATGCCGCAGGCACCGAGCCCTGAACATCCGAGAGCCACGTGCCAATCGGCAACCCGCCGACGAGCATGGCCGCGGCAACCGCGGCCGCGCCACCCGCCACGGCGATCCATCCGCCACGTCGCGGCGCCAGCGGCACGCGACGAGCGCGAGCCAGAGGACGAGGCGGCTCCGCGCTGGCGCCTTCGTCGACGCCTGCGGCGCCTGCGGTCACGCGATTGAGACGATCGAGGAAGACATGAGCCGTATCGCTGCCCTGGTCGGCGGCCCGCGTCAGCAGCGTGCGCGCCTGCTCGATGTCGCCCGCGTTGTAGGCGGCCACTCCCGTCTGCAGCAGCTCCTCGGTCTCGCGCTGACGCTCGGCGAGCGCGCTGCGCGCCCGCTCGATGTAGGCCCGGGCCCGATCGTGATGGCGCTCCAGGAAGACCACGCGCGTCCAGACGCTGATGGCACGCTCGTACCGGCCGGCAAAATAATGGTCCAGCCCCGACAGCAGGAGCTGCTCGATGCGCGCCTCACGCTCCGCATCGCTCGAGGGCGGCGGCGGATGGACCGGTTCGGTAGGCAACGGGTCTGACAGAACGCTGCGATTATGAGGTAAAACCCCCTTCGGGTCAACGAATTGCAGCGACGCCAGACGGCGATCCACGTCGGTGCGTGGTCCCTCGTACTTCGTGCTTCGGTGTGCCTGGTGCCCGGTGCGCACGCACCAAGCACCGACCAAGAACCAGGCACCAACCCCGACCAAGCACCAGGCACCAGGCACCGGGCACTGGCACCCTGTGGTACAAACGCAGCCCATGTCGCTGATCGAGTGCGTGCCCAACGTCAGCGAGGGTCGTCGACCAGGGGTCATCGAGGCGCTCGTCGCGGCCGTTCGGCAGACGGCGGGCGTTCACCTGCTCGACGTCTCCTCCGACCGGGCTCACAACCGATCCGTGATCACCGTGGCGGGCGACGCCGCGGCCTTGAAGGCCGCCGTGCTGGCGCTCTTCGAGGCCGCGATGGCCACCATCGACCTCCGCACGCACACCGGCGAGCACCCGCGCCTGGGCGCGGTCGACGTGGTCCCGTTCATCCCGCTTGAGGACGTGACGATGGAGGCGTGCGTGGCGCTGGCGAGAGAAACGGCAGCGGAGGTCGCCGCGCGGTTTCAGGTGCCGGTCTATCTCTATGAAGAGGCCGCCACGAGCCCCGCACGGAAGAACCTCGAGGACATCCGGCGCGGAGAGTTCGAGGGGCTCGCCGCGAAGATGGCGGCGGCCGAGTGGGCGCCCGACTACGGACCGCGCGTGCCGCATCCACGCGCGGGCGCGTCGGTCATCGGCGCGCGCATGCCGCTCATCGCCTACAACATCAATCTCGCGACCGACCGGCTCGACGTGGCCAAGAAGATCGCGGCCGCTGTCCGCCACAGCAGCGGCGGCTTCCGACACGTCAAGGCGATGGGCGTGGCGCTCGAGGACCGCAGGATCGTGCAGGTCTCGATCAATCTCACCAACTACGAACGGACGCCGATGTTCCGCGTGTTCGAGGCGGTCAGGCGCGAGGCGGCACGCTACGGCGTCGCGGTCCTGGAGAGCGAGATCGTCGGCCTCGTGCCCGCGGCGGCGCTCACGGCCACGGCGGAGTACTTCCTGCAGCTCGCTTCGTTTACGCCGGATCAGGTGCTGGAGCAGAGGCTCCGCAAAGTGACACGTTGAAAGTGGAAAGTGGAAAGTGGAAAGTAAGTGAAAAGTGCCACCAGCTCTTTCAACCTTTCACTTGACTTGACAGAGATGTGCGCGGGCGCGGCTCGTTGCGTGGGTTACGAGCCGGGCCCGGCGCACGGTCGGCCAGGAACCCATCGGGAGTGCCACCTCAGCAACAGGACCCCGAGCCGATTTGCCTGGGCGGACCACATTGAGACCGGCTCCGACGGCCTCGCGTGAGACCGGCCGCCCAGCGAGAACGGTATGAGCGATACTGCGCGCGACGGAGCGAACTGTCAATGAGCCGATCGGACTACTTGTCTTGAGCGATGCAACTGCTTCATGTGAACCTTACCAGTCGCGGGACCGTGTACACCGCGTATCCCTTGATCGACGTCAGCCACGGCGTCTGCCGATCGCAGAACTGCAGCCGCCGGGACTCGTTCATTTCCGGCAGTCTCTGCGCGATCTCGCAGTCATTCTCGCTGGTTCGCCCCGTGCTCGTCCCCAGCTGCAGCGCCAACCCGTTCTCCAGCCGCGCGTTGACGTTCATTCCCTTCTGCCCCTCTTGAATGGTCGCCGCGTCCTGCTGCCCCCACGCCTCGCCGCCAGAGAGCAGGGCGAGAACGGCGAGCATGCCAGCCGCCCGATATCCCGTCATCGTGGTTCTCCTTGGCTCAGCCCCGCGTGTTCCGCAGGTGCCTCGGCCAGATCCCGCCCCGCCCGGCGGAGAGGATCCCGTTCGGGTCGACGGCATCCTTCAGGGTTTCGCTGAAGCGGCGCAGCGCATGGTTGTTGAACGAGTAGGCGTCCATCACCAGGTCCTGGAACACGGGGGGGGTGCGGTACTCGCCCCAGCCGCGCTCGGCCGCCGCCCGGACCAGCCGGGGAAACGCCTCGCGCACGCGTCTGTTCTGCGCCCGGTCACTCCGTGAGATGGGGAAGCTGTAGAGGAAGACGAAGGCCCTGAACATCCAGGTGTTGGGCGCCTTGAAGAAGGAGACCATGTTGGGGAAGCCCACCTCCCGGACCACCGGGTTGAACACCTGCATCGCGTCGAGGATCGCCCGGCCACTCTTGGGGATCACCGGCGCGAAGAAGACGTGTCCGTCCCGCGGGGAGGGGTTCAGCTCGCTCCTGGCGCCGCCGGCGAAGATGGACAGGTTGGGTATGCCGAGGGCCACCTTGTGAGCCCTCTCGGCCTGCTCGGCGGTGAGGGGGAAGCGATAGAACTCGGTGTCTTCGAACCGCGCGCCCGCGATGACCGAGAGCTTCTCCCTGGCATACGCCCACTGCGCCGCGACGACCTCGGCCCCGCCGTAGAACTGCAGCTTGCACTCCCAGGCCGCCACCCCTCTCCGGGCGGCGAACGCGTCCAGGTCGTCCGTGGACGGGCCGCCCGGCTGGGCGACGAGGTCCGCCAGTTCCTGATCGCGCACCTGTCCGAGCGGGCTCCCGTACCGGGGCATCCCAATCGTGCCGGCGTGCTCCAGATAGTTGACGATGTCGACCAGGGGAACGATGTCGGCCCGCTTCGGGACGGTCACGGTCCCGGACAGGTAGGTCTCCGGCGCGGGGAACAGCCAGAAGCCCATTTTCGTGACGACGCCGAAGTTGCCCTGGCTGAACAAGCCGTCGACGTAAGGCCCGTAGCCATAGCGGTACTCCGCCCAGGTCCGGGAGCCCGGCACGGCCCCCATTCCCGTGCGGAGGAACTCTCCGTTGGGCAGTACGACTTCCATGCCGCAGTGGGAGTGGAAGTGGTCCCGGAAGGCGCCCCAGGTGTACCCGACGCCGTGGTCGAGAGCGTTGCCGATCACGCTGCCCCAGCCCGGGTCGGGACAGTCAATCCAGACGTTCAATCCGCGGTCCTGGATGTGGCGGTAGAAGTCGAAATAGCTGACGCCCGGCTCGACGATCGCGAAGTGGCGCTTGTCGTCCACCTCCAGCACCCGGTTCATCCGCTTCAGATCGAGGACGACGCTGCCCGCCAGGTTGGGCGCCGAGCCGCCGTAGCCGAGATTTCTGCCCGTGGCGATCGAGTACAGAGGGATGCGGGAGGTATTGGCGATCCTGACGATCTGCTGGACCTGGTCCGCCGTGTCGGGCGCCAGGGCGGCAGACGCCACGCGCTCCTCGGCTTCGCCCCACAGCGGCGAGTAGAAGTCGCGATAGAGCGCGACGTCTTCGTCGCTTGTGAACACTCCGCCGCTGCCGAGGGCCTGCTGGAACTGCTTCAGCGCGTCAGCCCATTCTCGCTCGCTGACTCCGGGCGGCACGGCCATGGGATCTCTCCTGTTGATGAACGGCGCCCTGACATCGCGGTCGGGAATGGGTCGTCAGACCGTGCCCCTCTCCCGACGCACGGGCGCGATCAGCCACGACACCAGTGGCTCCGCGCCATCACCGGCCGATTCCGCTGAGGTCTCGACGCTGAGTGTTCGGGAGGTGCGGGACTCGTCTTCGGGACATTGGCCGACCAGGGTGGCCACGGCGGCTCCCCAGGCCGGCTCCTCGCCCAAGCCGGGCGCCTGCTTCAGCAGCGTCGCGGGGCCCCACAACTCATGCTCGAGGCGGCCGGGGGACCGACGCCTGTGACGACCGCGGAAGACCACGCGCATGCGTTGCTCGTCCCAGGCGAGCCGCTCGAGACAAAACAGCGCCGGCTCGTCGGTCAGCCCCGCAATGGCGGCTGGGCCCTGCTTCCATCGGAGCGACAGGTCGCGGTACCAGAGGTCGGTGATGTCGCCGTCCTCGAGCGCCCACACCGGGATCCCCCGGCGCCTGGCTTCATGTCCGAAAGCGACGCTGCTCGGAAACCGCAGGTCGAAGATCACCGTGTCGGGCTGGACGGGCCGTATCGCGATCGGCTCGCTGGCCTCGGCCGACAGGGCGCGTGGGAATGGGCTGCTCAGCGAGAACGGCACAACCGAGGCAGCGATCCCTGCCCGAAGGAATTCCCTGCGAGTCGCCATCCGGTGGCTCCCCCTTCTTGCGTTGGCTCGGTCGCCGAGGTCTCCGAGCAGCCCAAGGGGAGATACTCCGAGCAGCCAGCAGGACTGTCAATGAGCCGATCGGCTCAATTTGAGCGGTGCAACTGCCACAGGGGCCTGCCTCGCACGACGGCGCGGCATCGGCACCGGGAATTCACATGCCGAATGGCCGCATTCGCAGTACGGATGGAAACAAGGGTGAGTCAGATTCGATGTGGGAAATCCTCGGCAGGCGGCGAGGATTCGGTTCCCCGATCGAACCACACGCTTCAGCAGATGCGGGAATGCGAGATGCCGCCCAAGCCGTGCTCAAGCCGAGGATGAACCGTTTCAATCAGGCGGCGGAGCAACTCGCCAACGTTGGCAATCGTGACCGTGGGCGTCACCGGCTACCTGAAGTCGATCACCGACGTGATGGCCGATCGATCGGCCGCGACCTGCAGGTCCTGACGAACCCGCCGTTGCGCACGACCGTCCACGCCTGCTGGAGCGGCTCGATGCCGGTCGGGTCGGCCGGCGACTCGACGCTGGGCGGCAGCGGGAAGCGCGTGCCGCCGACCGCTTCGAGCGCGTACCACGGTCCGGGCTGACGCTCGCCCGCGTACCGTCGTCCGGCAGGCACGACGTCAGGCGTGAGCTCGCGGATCCTCGCGATCAGATCCTACGCCGAGTCGGACGCCAGCGGCTTCTTTCCCGGGCTGACGTGCTCGATGCTGCAGGAGTTTCTGGAGATCAGCAAGACGCGGGGCCAGACCGAGACCCTCAAGCTGTTCCGCCAGCGGATTCGGAGCGGCCAGGGCCGAGACAGACCCCTACTTTCCACTTTCCACTTTTGACTTTTCACTTGACAGGATTCCGAAGCTCCGCATCTTCCGGTACAGGTTGCTGCGCTCGATGCCCAGGACGTCGGCGGTGCGCGAGATGTTGCCGTGCTGGGCCGCGAGCGCCCGCAGGATGTAGTCGCGCTCGAACTGGTCGCGCGCCTCGTGGAGCGACGCCGTCGGCGGCCGCCGCGCGGGGACGTCGGGCCCCGCCGTCATCCCCTGGTCCAGAAACGTCAGATCCCGCGACGAGATCCGATCGCCCGGCACCATGATCATCAGCCGTTCGACGACGTTGCGCAGCTCGCGCACGTTGCCGGGCCAGCCGTACTCCTGGAGCGCGGCGATCGCGTCGGCGTCGAACGCCTTGGGCCGCCGCCCGTACTCCCGCGCGAGCATCGCCATGAAGTGATCGGCCAGCAGAGGGATGTCCTCCTGCCGATCGCGGAGCGGCGGGACGAAGATCGGCACGACGTTCAGGCGGAAGTAGAGGTCCTCGCGGAAGCGGCCTGCGCGGATCTCCGCGGTGAGATCCTTGTTGGTGGCGGCCAGGACGCGGGCGTCGACCCGGATGCGCGTGGAGCCGCCCACGGCCTCCATCACCTGCTCCTGCAGGACGCGCAGCACCTTGGCCTGCGTCTTCAGGCTCATGTCGCCGATCTCGTCCAGGAAGATCGTGCCGCCGTGCGCCGCCTCGAACTTGCCGCGGCGATCGGCCACCGCGCCGGTGAACGCGCCGCGCACGTGGCCGAACAGCTCGCTCTCGATCAGCTCCTCGGGGATGGCCGCGCAGTTGACCTCGACGAACGGACCCGCGCGTCGGCGGCTCAACTGGTGGATGTTGCGGGCGACCAGCTCCTTGCCCGTGCCGTTCTCGCCGTAGATGAGCACGCGGCCGTTGGTCGGCGCGGCCATCGCCACCTGCTCCCGGAGCTGCGCCATGGCGTAGCTCTCGCCGATCATCGTGTGCTGCGCGTCCACCCGGGCCCGCAGCGCCCGGTTCTCCACCTCGAGGCTCCGCTGGCGCAGCGCGTTGCGGACGACGAGCACCGTCTTTTCGAGCGACAGCGGCTTCTCGACGAAGTCGAAGGCGCCCATCTTGATGGCGCGCACGGCCGACTCGATGTTGCCGTGGCCCGAGATGATCACGACCTGCGCGTCGATCTGCCGCTCCCGCATGCGCGCGAGCGTGGCGAGGCCGTCCATCCCGGGCATCCAGATGTCGAGCAGGACCACGTCGTACGCCAGGCGGGCCAGTCGCTCGAGGCAGGCCTCACCCGTGTCGACGGCGTCGACCTCGTAGCCCTCGTCCCGCAGCACGCCGCCGAGGGCGCTGCGGACGCCGGGCTCGTCATCGACGATCAGAATCGACGGCATTGCCCCTCACGGGCCACAGAGACGAGACAATCTTTTCTGGACTCTGTGTCGCTGTGCCTCTGTGGCCCGGTTCACGGATCAGCACGGCAGCTCGATCGCGAAGCGCGTCCCCCGCGGCACGTTGTCGGTCACCTCGATGCTGCCGCCGTGCTCGGCCACGATGCGCCGGACGATCGCGAGGCCCAGGCCGCTGCCCCGCTGTTTCGTGGAGTAGTACGGCAGGAACAGCTTGTCGCGCTCGGCGGGCGGGATGCCAGGGCCGTTGTCGGCCACCACCACGCGAATCAGGTTGTCCGCGGGCACGTGCTGCGTCTCGACGTCGATGATGCCGCGCTGGTCCATCGCCTCGATCGCGTTGTCGATCAGGTTGATCATCACACGGCGGATCTGCTCCGGGTCCGCCACCGCAGTCGGCAGCGCCTCCGCGAACCGCGGGCGCAGCTCGACGCCCGCGAACAGCCCGCGATACAGGCCGAGCACGTCGGTGAGCAACGCGTGCACGTCGGTCTGCACCGCGCGCGGCGCGGGCATCCGCGCGAACTGCGAGAACTCGTCCACGAGCCCCTTGAGGGACTCCACCTCGCCCACGATGGTCGTGGTGCACTCGTCGACGAGCGCGCGGGTGGGCGGCGGTGCGGACGCGAAGTGGCGGCGCAGCCGCTCCGCGCACAGCTGAATCGGCGTGAGGGGGTTCTTGATCTCGTGCGCCAGCCGCCGCGCCACTTCGCGCCACGCGGCCACCTTCTGCGCCCGAATCAGCGGCGTCACATCGTCGAAGACGAGCACCATCCCGTCGGCCACGCCTTCGTCCCTCGACAGCGGCGTGGCCATCACCGCGAGGTGCAGCTCGCGGCCGTCGCGGGCGATCGAGACGTCCTGGGGCGGCAGATCCGCGCGGCTGCGCGCCGCGTGATCGATGAGCGCGGCCAGCGGCCTCATCTCGGCGGAGCCGAACACAGACGAGGCGGGGAGGCCCGAGACGCGCGCGTCGAGGCCGAGCAGGCGCGCGGCCGCCGCGTTCATCGTCCCGATCCGTCCGGCCGCGTCCACGGAGATCACACCGGTGGCAATCCGCTCGAGGATCGTGGCCACGTAGCGACGACGCCCCTCGACGTCGTGATGCTTGCGCTCGAGCTCCACCGCGGAGCGCTCCAGCCGGCGCCGGCTGGCGGCCAGATCGCCGGCCATCCGGTTGAACGCCTCGATGAGCGACCCGAACTCGTCGGTGGTTTCCGGCTCGACGCGGTACTCGAGATGACCGGCGCCAATCTCCTTGGCCGCCGCGGCCAGCATCTGCACGGGGCGCGTGATGCGCTTGGCCAGGTAGAGGCCCATCCATGTCGCGGCCACCAGGATCATCAGCGTGAGCATCAGGAAGAACGACAGGTACACGCCCGTGAGCGGCTGCCGGAAGAAGCGCAGCTGCTGGTACCCCTCGTACGCCTCCGTCATGCGACGCGCGCGCGCGCCGAACTGCCCGGTGAGGTAGTCGCTGGCGACGACCACGCCCTGCGCCGGTCCGCCGGATGCCGACGGGATCGGCGCCGCGCTCCGGATGAGCTCCCCGCCGCCTGCGATCGGCTCGATGACGGGCACCTCTCCGTTCTCCACCCACGTCCGCTCGGCCAGCGCGCCCGCGGAGGCGCCCGTGGCCGCCGGCGGCAGGCCCGCCGCCGTCGCGTCGACGGCGCGCACCAGACCGGACGGCGCGCCGTCACCGGGCGCGACGACGTACACCTCAATCAGGCTGAGCCGCTCCTGCTGGACGTCGGGCGCGAGCAGGCCGCGAAGGGTGGACGGATCCGCCGCGGCGAGGTCCAGGCCGCCCAGCGCGCGCGCCAGGCGCTGCGCCTGCGCCGACACAAACCGCTGGCGCTCCTGGTAGTAGTCGCCCGCGATCGCATTGGCCGACGAGAGGATCTCCTCCATCGGCGCGTTGAACCAGCTCTGCACGCTCGTGCGAATCAGCTCGCTGCCGACCAGCAGGACCAGCACCGCGGGAATCAGCGTCATCCCCAGCAGCACGGCCACCAGCTTGGCGCGGAAGTGCGCGAACGGCAGCCCGCGACGACGCTCGACCACCAGCTTGATGACGTTGCGCGCGAGCACGAAGACGAGCGCCACGAGAATCGTCAGGTTCGTGGCCGACAGCGCGTAGAGGACGACCTCGGTGAGGAAGTCGGGCGCGAGCGTGGCGGACCGCCCTGCCAGCGCCAGCAGCCCCGCCAGCAGCGCCACGAGGACCACGATGCCCGCCAGGATCAGCCGGGTGTTGTCGCGGAACGGGACGCGGCGCGGCGGCGTGGAGCCCCGCCGCGGCGGCGGCGCCACGGGTCTCAGCGGAGCGGGCGGTTGACGGAGCGTGAGTGCCATCGTTGGGGCGGAGGCCTGCAGGCCCCCGGCTACCACAGGCTCATTCTTTCGCGTTGAGCAGTTCCTTCAGCTCGGTCATGAACTCGCCGATGTCGCGGAAATGACGGTACACGGACGCAAAGCGGACGTAGGCGACCTTGTCGAGGCGCTTCAGCTCCTCCATGACCAGCATGCCCACCTCCTCCGTGCTCATCTCCTTTTCGGGGCGATCCTGCAGCGTGGCTTCGACGCGATCGGCCACGGCCTCCACGGCCGCCACGCTCACGGGACGCTTCTCGCACGCCTTGAGCAGACCGGCAATCAGCTTCTGACGCTCGAAGCGCTCGCGCGTGCCGTCCTTCTTGATCACCATATAGGGGATCTCGTCGATCCGCTCGTAGCTGGTGAAGCGGCGCCCGCAGTCGAGACACTCGCGCCGCCGGCGGATCACCTCGCCTTCCTTGCTCTCGCGCGAGTCGACGACCTTATCGCCCAGATGGCCGCAAAACGGGCACTTCATCGGTGTCGGGCATCTCCTTCTCGCGGGCCGCGCCGGCCAGTGCCGGCAGGCGGCCGAGGCTGAGGCCGTCCTGGGCCATGAACACCCCCCCGACGAGCACGACGGGAACGACCCCCATCGCGTGGAGGACGATGGCGGCGGCGACCGCCGCGTCGTTCGACGCGCCGAAGAACATGGTCACGCCGATGCGGTAGGCCTCGTGAAAGCTCCCGACGCCTCCGGGCGTGGGCACCGCGACGCCAATGACCAACAGCCCCTGGAGCAGGAACGCGCCGGTCGGCGGCATGTCGATGCCGAAGGCCGCGGTAACCAGCCACGCCTCGCCCGCATAGATCATCCAGAGCGGGAACGACCAGAGCACGGCGATGGCCAGCTCGCGCGGCTGGCGCGCCGTGGCAAACCCGCTGCTGAAGGTGCTGGCCAGCCGGGCCAGCCGCCGTGCGAGCGCGTGCGGCAACACGCGCGCTGCCGCAAAGACGAACGCCCCAATCCGCTCGGGATGCGAGGCGAGCGTCCACATCACCGCCATCAGAGCCGCGACCCCCAGCACCGCCAGCGCCGCCGACACCTTGATCGGCTCGAGGATCGAGGGCGGCAGCCGCGCCGCCGCGGGCACCAGCCAGACGAATGCCGCCAGCAGCAGGACCACCGCCAGTATGTCGAGGACGCGCTCCAGCACGATGGTGGCGAACGTGGCGGGGGCGCTCAGGTGCTCCTGCCGCGCCACCAGGTAGGGACGCAACAGGTCGCCGGCTCGCGCGGGGAGGAGCCCCAGGGCGGCAAACCCGATCACCGTGCTGCGAAACACCGTCCTGAACCGCGTGGGACCGATCGGGGCCAGCATGTGCTGCCACCTGACCGCCCGCACCCAGTACGTGGCCGCCATGCCGACCAGCGCGACCAGCAGCAGATCCACACGGGCCCGCCCCACGTGCCGCCAGACCTCGCCCAGGTTCGCCGTGCTGAGAAACCACGCGAACAGGGCAATCGCCAGAATCGACACGACAGCCGTACGCACTCGCACTCGTATGGACCTCGTAAGACCGTATCTGCTTTGGCGCGCTCCGCACGCTGTGGAAAACTGAACCCACACAATATATCAGGCCCATCCGTTGCGACACCCGGGAGTGTTGCGTACGGTTGCGGGCGTTGCGCGTCCCCTGTAAGATGCCGGCTTCCTCGCAGGTCCGCTGTGCCTCTCGCTGTGCCCATCCTCGAAACACGACTGAACGGACTGGTCGCCCATCGTCAGGGCAAGGTGCGTGACATCTACGAAGCGGGCGACGCCCTGCTCATGGTCGCCACCGATCGCATCTCGGCCTTCGACTACGTGCTGGGCTCGGGAATCCCCGACAAGGGGAAGGTCCTGACGCAGTTGTCGGCGTTCTGGTTCGAGCGGACGCGGCACATCGTGCCGAACCAGGTGATCGAAACCGACGTGCGCCGCTACCCGCGTGAGCTGCAGCCCTATGCGGAGATCCTGCGCGGCCGCTCGATGCTCGTGCGCCGGACGACTCCCGTTCCTGTGGAATGTGTGGCGCGCGGATACCTGTCCGGCTCCGGCTGGAAGGAGTACCTGGCCGGCGGCACGGTCTGCGGCATCGCGCTTCCGACGGGCCTGCGGGAATCGGATCGGCTGCCGGAGCCGATCTTCACGCCGGCGACCAAGGCGACCAGCGGCCACGACATCAACATCAGCGAAGCCGAAGCCGGGGCGCTGGTGGGCGCCGACCTCATCGCCAGGCTCCGCGCGCTCACGCTGTCGCTGTACGCCTTCGGCGCTGCGCATGCGGCCGGCCGCGGCATCATCCTCGCCGACACCAAGTTCGAGTTCGGCCTCACCCCTTCGGGGGAGGTGCTGCTGATCGACGAGGTCATGACGCCGGATTCTTCCCGGTACTGGCCGCAGGATCCGTACGCGCCGGGCCGAGCCCAGCCCAGCTTCGACAAGCAGTTCGTCCGCGACTACCTGGAGCAGATCCACTGGAACAAGCAGCCGCCCGTACCGTCGCTTCCCGATGACGTCGTGATGCGAACGCGCGAGAAGTATCTCGAGGCGTTCCGCCGCATCACCGGCAGAGATCTCGACTGATGCCCCTGCGCGAACAGCTCGATCGGCTCGTCGACGAGATGGTGACCAAGGGCGTCCGCTACGAGGACGCGCAACGGGAGTTCGAGAAGCGCTTCATCGCCCACGTGCTGGTGAAGGCCGACGGCAGCCTCTGCAAGGCGGCCGACCTGCTGGGGATGCACCGCAACACGCTCAGCCGGAAGATCACGGAATACCACCTGCGGCATTCGTAGGCCCCGGGGCCTGCCTACATGCGTCGAAACACCGCCAGCTGGTACTGGATCCATCCGCGCTCCAGACAGATTTGCAGCGCCTGCCCTCCACGCAAGGGGCCGAGCGGCGTGCGATCCAGCGGAAGCCAGCCTGTCAGGAGCAACACCCCGCCGATGAGCCGATCGCGTGTGCGGGAGAGCTCGAGATACGGAGTGAGATCCTGCGTCGACACGTGCTCGAAGCCCCACGCGCGAGCGAGCTCGTGCAGCGCATCGGGCCGGAGCAGCGCATTGACATGCCATCCCCGCATGAACCGCGCGATCGTCCGATCCGCTGCTGACCCCGTCTCGACGCCTCTGACGTCGTCGCACATCACCAGCAGACCGCCCGGCCGCACGAGGCGCCGGCACTGCTCGAAGAAGCGCGCGGGCTCCGGCGCGTGGACGAACGATTCGATCGCATAGGCAAGGTCGGCACCACCGATACCCTCTGGGATGTCGCAGTAGTCGCCCTCGAGGCATGCGACGCGCTCCGCCAGTCCCGCCTCGGCGACGAGGCGTGTCGCGAACCGGGCCTGGACCGGGCTCAGGGTGAGGCCGCTGCCGCGGATCGGCAGCCGCTCCGCGAGATAGCGCAGGCTCGCGCCCACGCCGCAGCCCAGATCGACCACGTGCGGCGGCTCCGATCTCATGGGCAGGCCCCGCACGAGCTCGGCGATCCGCTCGTCCACATAGTGAAAGGCCTCGCGCCGATTGTGGACGCCCGGTCCCCAGACCGCGCGATGGATCGCGCCCGCGCGCCCGCCCTGGCCGAATGCCACGAAGCCCCGTGTGTTGCGGTCGTAGTAGCGGCGGATCTGCGCGGTATCGAACCAGTCAAGGGCTCGCCCTTGGTATCCCATTCTTTGCGGAGGCTCGCCCTTGACTGGTTGGCAGTGCTGGCTTGGCGCGCTCCGCGCGCCTAGGACCGCTATGCGAGGGAACAACGGGAACAAAATCCTCGTTCTGGGCCGCATAGCGGTCCAAGGCATGAATCCGGCACCGGTAGGGCGCGTGCCTGACGCCGCGCCACGGCGGCCCGTGAAAGCTCGCCGCACGTCCGTGAGCATGACCGCGGTCATCAGCCAGATCGCGGGCTCGACCTGAAAGCGGTAGCGCGCGGATTCGCGGAACGTGAACACACTGCTGGCTGCGACGACAAACGCGATCTGGAACAGGCACCACGCGAACAGCGCGCCGCGGGCCGCCGCGTCCGCGTCGCCGCTGCGCACCAGCACCCAGACGCGTCGGGCGGTCCACGCCAGGATCAGCGGCAGGAACAGGTACAGGCCGACCGGCGCCGCGGGAACGCCGTGCACCACGCGATTGTAGAGGGCCTCGTAGCCGCCAAGGAGCTGACGGTGCTGCGCGTGAGGCGACTCGTCGGTTGTGTCGAGCGGGTGCCACTCCGTAGACGGCGTGAACACGTCGCGTACGCCGGTCAGCACGGTGGCGGCATACTCGCGCGGCCGCGTCCGCAGGTAGTACAGCGCGTCGGCGCGGCGTCGCCGGCTGACCTCCAGAAACAGCCAGTGGTTGTAGTTCTCGGCCCCCACCGACGGACGCTCCAGCAGGCTCAGTTGCGGCGGCCACGCGCTGCTCTCGCTCGTCTCGAAGTACGGCAGATACTCCCTCGGACCCGCATACACGTTCACCGCCGCAAGCGGCGACAGCGTGCCGTCCGCGATCCATCTGTCCCGGACCTCGTCGGACAGATGCCACGTGGTGACCAGGTTGTGGCTCACGAACCCGAAGGTGAACGCGTCGAACACCCCGAAGACGACGAAGTTCTTGACGTAGAGCGCCAGCAGGACGCCCGCGGGGACCGCGGCGGCACGGAGGACCAGGCGCCACGTCTGGCGCCCGGTTACCAGTATTTCTTTGGCGCGCTCCGCGCGCCTAGGACCGCTATGCGGAGGGTACAACGGGAACAAAGTCCGCGTTCCGGGCCGCATAGCGGTCCAGAGTCCCAGGCCCAGCATGGCGGCGAACCACACGAGGTGAAACGTGCTCCTGGTGAGGCCGACCGCTGAGCAGGCGGCAAAAAAGCCGAACCAACTCCACACCGACCGGTCGCGCACTCCCCTGTAGAGGAAGACGGCCGCCAGCGAGAGCAGCGCCGTAATTGGATACTCGTAGAGATAGAGGTGCTCGAAGTAGATCGCCTGCGGGAGCATGGAGAACGCCGCCGCCATCCCCAGCGCCACCGGGCCCGATATCCCCGAGACACGGGCGAGATAGAAGAGCGAGTTGACGATGACGAGCCCCAGCGCCCAGAAGGCGGCCAGCGCCAGTGTCGCCGCGTGCGCGCCTCCGAGCTTGAGCAGGATCCCGGTCAGCAGGCTCATTCCAGGTGGAAATGCGTGGTAGTAGAAGAGCGTCTCCATCAGCCGATCGCGCAGGTCCAGCGGGTCGGCCAACCACATCCAGTCCAGACTGAAGTCGAAGCGAAGGCCAGCCCACAGCAGGGCCGCGCGGCTGGCGACATAGATCAGGCCGAGGAGGAGGTGCTCGCGCACACCCGGTCGCAGGACGATCATCAACGTGCTTGACGCGCCTTCTCCGTCCATCTTACGCTGCGGTCGGCTCGATCTCGCGAGGAGCGTTCATGGCGCGCAGCTGCGTATTGATCCTCCTGCTGGTCACGGTGCTGGCGGCGCCCGCGGCCGCCAAGGGGCTCGAGATCTATTTCATCGACGTCGAGGGTGGGCAGGCGACACTGATCGTGACACCGGCGGGGCAATCGCTGCTGATTGACGCGGGATTCGGGCGCACCGCCCGCAATCCCACCAGCCGCGACCCCGATCGCATCCTGGCGGCCGCACGGGACGCGGGCATCGGGCGCATCGACTTCCTGCTCATCACCCACTTCCATGGCGATCACGTTGGCGGGGTGCCCGAGCTGGCGTCGCGGATCCCGATCGGGACCTTCGTCGACTACGGCGGCCCGCTGGGCACGATTTACGGACCCGATCGGATGACCGTCCGGGGATTCTCCAACTACGAGCCGGTCCGCGCCCAGGGCCGTCACCTGCAGCCGGAACCGGGCGATCGCCTGCCCCTCCTGGGCATCGAGGCCGACGTCGTCAGCGCGGGCGGCGCGCTGCTGTCGGCGCCGCTGCCCGGCGGCGGCGAGTCGAACGGGGCGTGCGATGCGCTCGAGGATCATCCCGAGGACGGCACGGAGAACTTCCGGTCGCTCGGCATCGTGCTGCGGTACGGCGCGTTCAGCTTCGTCAATCTCGGGGACCTCAGCGGCAATACCCTTCCCAAGCTCGTCTGCCCGCGGAATCTGCTCGGCAAGACCTCCGCGTATCTCATTTCCCACCACGGGGACTACGACACGAACACCCCTGCCGTCTACGCGGCGCTGACGCCGCGCGTGGCCGTCATGAACAACGGTCCGAGCAAAGGGGGCGATCCCGCGACCGTCAAGACCGTCCAGGCGCAGCCTGGCCTCGACCTGTGGCAGCTGCACGCCTCCGAGCGGGAGGGCGCGAGGAACGCACCCGACGACTTCATCGCCAACGTGCAGGCCGAGAATTGCGACGGGTACTGGATCAAGTTGACGGCCAACGACGACGGCAGCTTCAGCCTCGTGAACGGCCGCACGGGCTTCACGAGGGCCTATCCCGCCGGCCTCGGCACGGATTGAGCTGCGGGCCGGACTCCGGCATAGTGGAAGCAGGATGACCAACGGATTGCCACAGGCTGTCCTGCTCGATCTCGACGACACCATCGTCAGTTACAGCGAAGGCACCGAGCGCTGCTGGGAAGACGCGTGCGTCTGCTGCGCGGCCGAGCTCGGCGATGTCGACCCTCGCGCGCTGTTGCACGCCATCGAGCGCACGCGGGAATGGTACTGGGCCGATCCCGAGCGGCACCGCCGCGGACGACTCGATCTGGACGGCGCCGCCCGCGAGGTCGTTGCACGGTCGCTCGACGCGCTGGGGGCGTCCGTCGGAACACGGCTGGAGGCATCCAGGGCCATCGCGGCGCGATACCGGTCGCAGCGTGAAGCCGAGATGCAACTCTTTCCAGACGCCGTGGAGACGGTTCGGTGGCTCCGCGACGGCGGCTGTCGCCTTGCGCTCGTCACCAATGGCGCCAGCGCCGCGCAACGGGCGAGGATCGACCGATTCGGGCTCGCGCCGATGTTCGATGCCATCCTGATCGAGGAAGAGGTGGGCTGCGGCAAACCCGATCCCCGGATCTACACGCAGGCTCTGGACGTCTTGGGCGTGGCCGCGGCCGATTCCTGGATGGTGGGCGATCACCTCGAGTTCGACGTGGCGCAACCGCAGCGCATGGGGCTGCGCGGGATCTGGGTGGACGCGCGCGGCGCCGGCCTGCCCGAGGCGAACGGCGTGCAGCCGTATCGCATCGTGCGCGCGCTGTCGGAGCTGCGCGGCGCAAGTATCTGAATTGAAATCATGACAACGATCCAGTACCTCGTCCGGATTAACCGCGACTCGGGGAGCGATTGGGCGGCCTCGGTCCCAGACCTGCCAGGATGTGTCGCGACGGGCAAGACACTTGACAGCACGCTCGGCCGCATCGAGCGAGCCATCGAACTGCACGTACGCGGACTGCGCGAAGACGGGCTTCCGGTTCCGCGCCCGAGCCATCGCACGGTTACCCCACGCCGAACCAAACGAGAGGTTGACTTCTACGCCACGGTAGAAGTGGCGGCCTGACTGGCCGCCGCGAACGACCCGAGCTCGTCATTCCAGCCACGCCGCCACGTCGTCGTGGCCTACGACGAGCCGCGACCGGCCCGCGTCGACGTGCGCGAGGCGGCGCGCGCGCCAGCGCGCGATTGCGGAGGCGGCGGCGGGCGCGATCTCCGACGCCGCGCCAGCCCAGCCGTCGATCAGCTCGCGCTGGAGCTCGGTCTCGCTGGCTTCCACGGTCCAGTCGCTCGGCTCGCGCCGCACGCGATAGCCCGCGTCGGTGAAGCACCCCACGCCGGCCTCGACCGCGCCGGGTCCCGCTGCAGGGCCGCCGAGCCCCTTGTCGGTCCGCTGGTGCCGATTGAAACGCTCCAGCACCATCGGATCGTCGGGGTCAGGTGGCGTGCAGGCCACGCGGCCGTTGTACGTAATCGCGAACAGGGCGGCGGCGCCCACTGCCCGACACCGCTCGGCGAGCGCGCGCAGCCAGCGCTCCGACACCAGATCGAGCAGCGCCGAGGCCGTGACGAGGCGACGGCCGTCGAATGCCTCCTCACTGTCGAGCACAGCCAGATCGAGCCGACGCGTCTCGATGCGACACTCCAGCGATGAGCCGCGAACCACGCAGGCCCCCGGCTCGTGCGTCACGCGGTAGCCGCGCGCCTCTCCCCAATGAGACATCCGGGACGGCAACCGCTCGAGCAGTGCCGCGCTTCGATCGAGCGCGAGCCACCGCTGCTCGCCTCCGAGATGCGGCATGAGGTAACGGATGTTCGATCCCGTTCCCGTGGCCAGATCGAGCGCCCGCAGCGGCCCCCGCGAGGCGACGGCGTCGGCAATCGCGCACGTCAGCCCGGCCGCTCGCGCGGCCGCATCGGCTGGCTCGCGCAGCGCCAGCCACCGCGCCAGCGCTTCGTCATCCTGCATGTTCGAGGACGGTGCTCATCTTCTCGGATGCGTCGCCCCAGCTCGGAAGCCGCGCGCGCGCGCGACGCGCGCCGTCGGCGAGCCGCGCGCGCAGGCCCGGGTCGGTCAGCACGCGCGTCAGCGCCGCGGCGAGCGCGTCGACATCGCCAGGCGGGACGAGCAGGCCCGCCTCGTCTCCGACCAGCGCGGGAATCGCTCCGGTCGTCGTGCTGACGACGGGCAGTCCGTGCGCCAACGCCTCGGCCACCGCCATGCCGTACGTCTCCTGCCGCGTGGCCAGCACGAACAGATCCGCGCTGTCGTAGCACGTCTCCAGCGCCTCCGCGTCGAGCTCTCCCACAAGCCACACGCGATCCGCCAACCCAAGGCCATGGACCGCGGCGCGCACTCGAGCTGCCGTGGCGGGGTGCCGCGTCAGGCTTCCCGCGCACGTGAGCCGCCAGCCACGATGGGGAGCCTTCGCCAGCGCCTGCAACAGCATCTCGTGGCCCTTGCCTGGATTCAGCGTGCCGACCGACAGCAGGTGCACGCAGGCGTCCTGTGAGCCGCAGGCCAGCGGCGCGCGGTCGGTACCGGGCTCCACCACCGCAATCCTGCCGCTCGGCAGGTCGTGCCGCGCCATCAAGGACAACGTCACGGGGCTGGTCACGATGACCAGTCCCGCGCATGCGAGCGCTCGACGTTCGGCTGCTTCGAAGCGAGCCGCCGTGTCACGATCGAAGCTGGCGTCCGCGGCGAGTGGAAGATGCACCAGCGCCACGAGGCGGAGGCGAGCCGCGTGCCGCTCCACGGCATCCGACATCGCCCCGAACGCCAGGCCATCGACGACCACGAGACCTCGATCGGGAAGCGAGGCGAGCACCTCGTCGGCGTGCGCCAGCGCGGTCTGACTGGGAAATGGAAAGCTCGTATCGAGCTCACGGACGTCCACGGCCCACCCCCGGTCGCGCAGGCCCTCCGCGATGCGGTGGTCGTAAATCGAGCCGCCGGTCCGGGTATCGATGCGGCCTGGGACGAGAAAGAAGACGTTCGGCACGTGGCTGGGGGCAGTCCTTGCCTAATCCTCGGGGAGCCGGCCTTCGAACGATGCCGAGGCGATATGCGACTCGTGCAGGGTGACGCGCATGGACTCCACGCCGTCCGCGCCCGGTCCCAGCTCGCCGCGGTGGATGGCCGCGGCCATCCCGTCGAACACGACGCGCGCCAGACACTCGGTGGTCGTATTGTGTCCCGCGAAGGCAGGAACGTCGTCCAGGTTGCGGTAGGTGAGGTCGGCCAGCACGCGGTGCAGCGCCTCGGACGCGCGTCCGATGTCGACGACGATGCCGTTGGCGTCGAGGGCCGGGCGCCGCAGCTCGACGTCCACGACGTAGGTGGCGCCGTGCAGCCGCTGCGCGGGGCCGAACACCTCGCCCCGGAAGCTGTGGGCAATCATCATGTGGTCCCGAACCGTTACGCTATACGTCGCCATCTTCCCACCCGCC
>JACQTK010000278.1 GCA_016210845.1 Acidobacteriota bacterium
ACGCTTTTCGAGAAAATGCCCATTTCTACGGCTGTTTTTGATGTCGCCTCCCAATTCGATGCAATCGAAGACGCTAACCAGTTGCCCCTGTTCGACTTATGACCGGACACCAGTGATCGCGATGACACACACCTGGGTTGCTGCCTCCTTGTCGACAGTGTCTGGTTGGCAAGTCTGTGCAAGGACACTTCTGACGTCGCAGATACTCTAGAAGTGCTTGAGTCGCGTGCGCCTCATTTCCTGACCGAGATGGAACAAATGGGCTTAAGTTTAAGTTACGAATCTACCAAGGCTCTATTCGCCATTGGCCACTATCGCAGGATCATCGAACAATCCGGGATTTCAGATGCAGCAGTTGCGCCGCTAGATCAGAAACACAGGCTCCTCATAGCTCAAGCACTCATCCACAGTGACATCCAGCGGGCCTGCGAGATGGCCCAAAGAGAATACACCTCGGGCTCCCCACCATCCGCCCGCTCTACGTGCGAACTCATAATCGGGCTCGCTCAACGTCGAGGTGGCGCATTCGAAAAGGCGATCACTCACTTCGGCCGCGCCATCCAGCTTGCGATCGAAGCTGGCAACGAGAACCAAATCGCTTGGGGGTATCTGCACTTATTCCGACTCCTTGTTGAGATTCAGCCCCATGAAGCCGCGCTAACTACTCTCCGGGAAGTCCGCCGTCATGTCACTCGCGCCGGCGATGCTCACGCCGTGGCTTACATGCACAACTCGATCGCACTAATCGAGGGCTCCACAGGTCGTTTGGATGAGGCGCGACGTCACTTGAGGATTAGCGACTCACTCATTGAAGGTCATCCGAATGCCTGGCTCAGTCAAGTCTGCGCATTGAGTCGGTTCTGCGTTGCGTTCTTAGCAAGCGACTACGCTACGGCCGCTCGATATTTGGAAGAGGGCAGGCGATTTCTTCCACTTATTGGCAGTGACTACCTTGGGACCGTGTTTGATTGCAACGAAGGCCACACGGCGCTTGTAAGAGGGCGTTTCCAAAAGGCCGAAAACATACTGCGACGGGTTGTCGAGTCCTCACATACGTACAGCGTGCTCGGAGCACTCGATGGGCTTGCGCGATTATATTTGGCCACGAATCGCCTCGATGATTGCGAAGTCACACTCGGACAGATCGATTCGTTCGTGGCTGCCGACTCAAGACTTCAAACAGGTCTTACGTCCCGATGTGCGGCGATTACGCGCGTAAAGCTCAGTCTCAGAAAGGGCTCATGGGATACGGCGCTGAGTGAAATGTCCAAGGCTCTCGCCAAGGCTGCCGCAGTCAACGACGAATCGATGATGTCTGCTCTCGCCTTCCTGAAGGCGGAGGTGCTAAGCGCCACGGGCAGGTTCCGTGAGGCGGCGAATTCCCTTCTGGTAGCTACCCAGACCGCGCCACTGCTGCCAGAGCGACGGGCGGAATTTCACTATTCGACAGCAGCAGTGCTAAAGCATGCACGTAGTGCATTGACCGGGTTGATAAACCAGCGGGCGCTTTCGATTTGGAAGCAGGCGGGAGATCGGCTCGGGCCGGCCGAGAATGGCCGGGGTCCACACACTTATGAGAACCCTAGCGATCTGTCGGAGCTAATGAAGATTCCCGCTGAGGTACCAAGTGATCTGCGGTCCGTGGCCGTCGCAAACGTGCTTGCGAACGTGTTCGATCTTGCAACAAGCCCCGCATTGATGGGTTCGGAACTCGTCAACGTGATCAGGATTCTGAAATGTTCCCCGAAGGTTGCTCTCGAAGAACATCCGCGTGACGCGAGAGGCATTGTACCCATCTCTGACGAGTATGCCGTGCCGCTTGGCGAGCATCGAGGCAAGAGGTTCACGCTGGTCTGCCGAGTCCCTGATGATCCGCTGCATTCTGTCGTGCTCGGAGATGTGTTGCGCCTTGCGCAAGCCAGCCTCGCCCTCGAGCGCTTCCGCCAGGACGAGCGCAGCCGCGCCGCGATCTGGCCGGAGCCGCCCGTCGAGGAGCAGGCGGGCGCCCTCTTCCTCGCCGAGGAGATGCAGACGCTGCTCGCCACCGCCCGCCGCATCGCGCCGACCACGGTGCCCGTCCTTCTCACGGGCGAAACCGGCACCGGCAAGGAAGTGCTCGCCCGCACCATCCACGCCTACTCGACGCGCGCCTCCGCGGCCTTCCTCCCCTTCAACTGCAGCGGCGTCCCCAAGGACATGCTCGACGCCCAGCTCTTCGGCCACCGCCGCGGCGCCTTTACCGGCGCGGTCGATCACTTCCCGGGCGTCATCCGCACCGCCGCGGGCGGCACCCTCTTCCTCGATGAGATCGGCGAGACGACGCTCGACGTGCAGCCCAAGCTCCTGCGCTTCCTCGATTCGGGCGAGATCCACCCCGTCGGCGAGGCCCGTCCGCTCCGCGTCGACGTCCGCGTCATCGCCGCCACCAACGCCGACCTCGACGCGCTGGTCGCCCAGGGCCGCTTCCGCGAGGACCTCTTCTACCGCCTCAACATCGTCCGCCTCCACCTGCCACCGCTCCGCGAGCGCCGCGTGGAGATTCCCGCCCTCGCCAACCACTACCTCCAGAAGTACGCGCAGGAGTACCGCAAGGGCCCGCTGCGCCTGGCCGAGGAGACGATGGAGTACCTGGTGCTGTACCGGTGGCCGGGCAACGTGCGCCAGCTCGCCAACGAGATGCGACGCATGGCGGCGCTCGCCGAGGCGGGCGCCGTGCTCATGCCCGAGCACGTCTCGCCCGAGATTGCCGCCTCGCGGCGCACCGTCCCCGCCTCCGAGCGCGCGCTCGACCCCACCGAGGTCGTCGTCCGGCTCGATCAGCCGGTACCGGCTGCCATCCAGCACCTCGAGCGTGCGATGATCCAGTACGCGCTGCGCAAGTGCGGCGGCAGCATGGAGGAGACCGCCAGGCTGCTGGGGCTCTCGCGCAAGGGGCTGTACCTGAAGCGGCTGCGGTACGGCCTGGAGCCGCCCGACTCGGCGTCGCCCGCCATCGGCGTGGCTTGACATGGCGCCCCGGAAGAGGCTCGGGCCGCCCGGTTAGGAGATGACGACATGAGACGGCTGATGCTCGCGGGCGTGGTGCTGGCGGCGGCTTCAGGGGCCTCGCTTCGCGGCGGTGCCGCCCTTCAGACGGGATCCCCCTCGACGCTCGAGCGCAACAAGCAGCTCATCGTCGACTTCTTCGCGTTCACCGGCGGCCGCCAGGAGCGCGCCGACCGCTTCATGACGGAGGACTACGTCCAGCACAACCCGCGCTTCCTGCGGATGGATGAGCTCACCGGCGCCAGGGGACGCCAGGCGTGGGTCCGCGCGGGCGAGGAGGCAGGCCTCCGCGGCGGCATCCCGCTCGTGGCCCTCGGCGGCATCCCGCTCCGCAATCCCATCATCCTGACGGCGGAAGGCGAGCTGGCCCACGCGGTCTACCGCGGCACGCTGCGGGATCCGGACGAGCCGGATACCACCTACGAGGCATTTGCCTTCGAGACGTTCCGCATCCGCGACGGCAAGTTCTCGGAGCACTGGGACCAAGTGAGGCTCGCGCCCGGATGGATGACGCCGCCGCGCCCCGCCACCCCACAGACGCCGCTTGCCGGCCGGGCGCGCGGCGCGGCGCCTCCGTCCGCAGCCGCTGCGGCGGCCGCGCCCGCACCGCCCGAGCCGCGTGCGGGATGCTCCGCGACGCCCGCTCAATTGGATGCCGACAGGCGCCTCGTCCTCTCGTTCTTCGAGGGCGCGCCGACCGTGGAGAACCTGCGGCAGCGGGCGTCGCTCCTCGCCGAGAGCTACGTCCAGCACAACCCGCGCTTCGTGGAGTTCAACGAGAAGAACGGCCTGAGCGGTCGCCAGGGATTCATCCGTGCCATCGAGAGCGGCATCCTCGCGCCGCCGGCCGGCACGGCACCCCCGCCGCCGCGCGTGCTGGACGTGACGATCGCCGAGTGCGATTACGTCAGCGTCGTGTGGAAGCAGGTGCTGCCCGATCCCGACACGCCTGGACGCACATGGGAGGCGTTTACCTTCGACACGTTCCGCGTGGCCGACGGCCAGCTCGCCGAGCACTGGGACGGCGCCACGCGGTAGCCGCGCGGCCTGGGGCCTGGGGCCTGAGGCTTCCGTACGTCAGGCCGATTCGGATCGAGGCGCTCACCTTCGTCTGGTTGCCCGCGTTGAACGCCTCCGGCGTGTTCCCGAGTGCCTGGAACTCGACGCCGCCGTGCACGTCCCACGCGCCGGAGCGCATGATTTCTCCCAGGGGCACGTCGCCGCGGCCCCGATACTTGCGTGCGGCGTCCGGCGGGCCGTAAAGGCCCGCGCTGTGTGCGAAGGGCTACTCAGGGACAATCCGAAACGGCTTGCGGCCCTTGATGCGGTAGACGGAGAAGTCGGTCCGATCCGTCGTAAACACGAGCGACGTGTCCAGCTCCTCCGCGAGTGCCACGAGCGTCGCGTCGGCATAGTCCATCGGCAAGTCGACGTACTTGGACAGGAGCGCGCGGATGCGTTTCAACGACGTTGGTGTCGTCGGCACAAGAGCCGACCCACCGCTCAGGAAGAAGTCCACGCACGAGACAGCGCCACCGCTGACGCCGCTCAAGAGGTACGCCGCTTCCGTCAGCACTGCTTCGGTGGAGACGACCACCCCATCCCAATCCTCGAAGAACCGACGGCAGTCGACATGACGGGGCTGACTGCGGTCCAACAACGACACCAATGCACCGGTATCGAGGAGGAGCTCATCGGCCACGCTGGAGCGCCTCGAGAACGTACTGGCGGTGTCGTTCCGCCAAATCCGGAACGCCTGAGGAGAGCGAGCCGATTAGGTTCCGCACGCGGGCGGCCGGCCTCTCCCCCGCGGGCGTCTCGACTTGAAGATACGTCTCGAGCGCCATGCGGACGACATCGGATCTCTTGCGTCGGAGCTGCCGCGACACGCGACGGAGCATCCGGCCGAGGTCGGCTGGGAGACGAACGGTAATCTGGTCCTGCATGACAGAGTCGACACCTCTGCAATGCATTGTAATGCATCCGCATGGGCCGCGCTGCCACGGCACGGTGAGCCGGCCGCTACGGCCGGCGTTTGGCCTGATGCCGCTGGGCCGTGGCCAGCCGGCGGTCGAACCGGCCTAGAAGGGCACCCTCATCACAGAGGACACTGCTCGCGCGGGATCCGGAAACGGCGTGAGCTCTTGATGCGGCTAGCGCCCGCAGGCCACGCGGCGGTAGGGAAACTGCAGCGTCTGGCGCTGCCCTTTCACGTCCCCTTCCACGGCGGCCAGCAGGCCGCCGTCCCCGGTGGCCCGATAGGTGATCCGCGTCGGGAAGTCGTGCATCGGGTTCTCGAACACCACTTCACGAGCCGCCACTCTCGTGGCGGTGAAGACCGCTTCCGGCTGCCCCGACGGCTTTGCCACGAACTCGAGCGCCATGGCGCCCTCGCGGATGATCAGGAACTCGTACTCGACGGTCGTGCCGTCGGCGGTGGTCCGCGACATGCCCATCAGCGTGCCGCCCTCCGGGCGCATCCACTGCTCGGTCACCCGCCGCGTCCCGCGCGTCAGCTCCCAGCAGCCTGCCAGCCAGGCCAGGTCCTGCACGGCCGGTCGGCTCGCTCCTTGGCCGCCGAAGCCTGCGGCGAAGGATGGCTGCACGAGCATCGAGGCCACGATCAGGCTTGCCAGCATCGCACCAGGATATCGCGGATACCATGAGAGCCGCGATGTTCGGACAGGTCATCGACCCGGGTAGAACGACGGCAGCCGCAGGTCGCGCATCGTGCGGAAGCCGGGCGCGGCGGCCAGCACGGCGGGGATGGCGTTCACGGTCATCGACGCTGTGGCGATGTCGCCGTGCACGCCGCCCTCGATCGTCGAGGCAATCCGTGGCGAGCCCTCGATGAGCACCGAATCGTACGATTCCGGCGCGCCGAGGTACGCCTCCAGGTGCAGCCGGATCCGCGGCTCGCCCTTCACGTACCCGACGCCGTCCTGCAGGATCCCGCACACGTAGCCCGGATCCACCGCGAGCAGCTCGCTCTCGACCGCCTGCTCGGCCATCTTCGGCTGGATGTCGTCCGTCACGCGATCGAGCCTCCACCCCACGGCGCCGGCAATCATGTGAATCGATTCGGTGAAGCCGACGTGGCGCAGCGTGCCCGCCTCGACGCCGCGCTCGAACTGCTCGCGGGTGAGCCCCGCGCCGATCTTCTGCTGAAACGGCAGGCGGCGGATGCGGGCGTCCTGCACGCGGTGCACCTCGACGCGGTCCACCCGCTCGCACAAGGCCGTCAGCGCGATCGGCAGCGCGTCCATCAGGAAGCCTGGATTCACGCCCGTGCCGAGCACCGCCACCCTGGCC
>JACQTK010000275.1 GCA_016210845.1 Acidobacteriota bacterium
ACGCTTTTCGAGAAAATGCCCATTTCTACGGCTGTTTTTGATGTCGCCTCCCAATTCGATGCAATCGAAGACGCTAACCAGTTGCCCCTGTTCGACTTATGACCGGACACCAGTGATCGAGCATAGACGGCGGAAATGTCGCGGGCTCCTTCCAACTGAGATTGCTGCGCTTCTCGACAGTGGTCGCCAGAATGTACGTGAACAGGTCGGATACCGCCATTCCCACTGCGGCGAGTGGATCAGTGGGTCGAATGCGCTTGGTGTAAAGAAGTCAAGAGCAGGGCGGCTTGGGTGAACGAGAAGGAACACCGTATTGGCAACCAGGGCGCGGATCTCCGGAGTCGGTTCAACGTCCTCCAGTCGGCGCCCTACTTCGAGAGCTCGCTCGAGCGAATTTGCTGTTGCTGCGACGTGGAGTTCCCATCGAAGCAGCGCGGGATCAGCCAAATCCTTTACGGCGACGGATGCCACAAGGCGTTGGAGCGCCGACGCCAGGGTATCGTAGCCGTCCCCCGAGGGATTGTCGCTTATCAATGAATGCAGCGTGGCCGCGACGACAGCGCGCGTCGCATAGTTCTCCGGCCGGTGCATTCGGAGTAGGCCGTCAATTGGCCCATCTCCCTCGAGCGGGAACCAGGAGAGAATCTCGCGGGCCTTCAGCCGAGGATCATCCAAGGCTGGCAGGAAGCCCGTCTGCTCCTGGATCGAGCCCGCCTCGACGGCAGCGCGCTCGAACGCGGACTCGTCAACCCACATAACGAGAATCCATTCGCGGGACTCTGATTCGACTTTTGTCGGACGAACCGCAGGCCGATACTTTATCGGGAAACGCGGCGTTCGGCGTTAACGTTTTCGAATGCGCTAAGATGCAACGCTGTGCAGCCTTCCGCTCGGTCACGACGTTCATAGTGATGATGATGATGGTGATGACGACGGCGATGACCCTCCCGCCGAAACCTCGCCCGCAGCAGGTCCTACACACCGCCCTTCCAGGGATCGCCCGGCAGCCGTTCAATCAGCCGCGAAGAGACAATCGGCGCCTCCGCCTCAGGGTCCCATTTGTAATCGGTCGAGAGTAGCGGGCTGATGTCCGCCAGGAATGCAGGGTCTTGCATTTTCAGCGCGAAGTTCTCCTCGAACAGCGCGCGTGTGATTTTGTGGCCCTCGTGTTCCATGTACCGGAGGAACGCACTCACAATTCGTTCAGGGTCCGCCTTGCCATCGGTGAGAGCGATCGCCAGATCGAACAGGTCTCGCCCGGCCTTCCGCTGGTACAACGCGCGCAGCTTGGTGCTGAGCAGTTCATCCAGCTCGTAGCTGTGAATCTCGCACGCGCCCCCAAACCAGCGCGACGAAACCTGGAACGGGACCTTCTTCAACCCGTAAACAGAGAAATGCTCTCGCGTGTTCGTCTCGACCTTCAGCTTGAGCCCGATCGGCGGCACATCCTCGGAATCGAACCGGTAGACGAACGTGACGCGGCCCTCGTTCTGTTTCCATTTCGGCTTGCCGAGCCATGGGTCGAGAACGCGGCGGAGCGCGTCCATCATCGGACCTGCCGGTTCCGCTTTCGTCTGAACGAGGTCAATGTCTTCGGAATACCGGGCGGGAGGTTTCAGGTGAAGCTTGTACAGCGCCGTTCCGCCGCGGAAGGCGAGCGCCTCATGGAGCCCGGAATGCGAGAATATCTCGACCAGCGCGCGGCTGATGACGAGGTCCTGCTCGACCTGGAAGTCCTGAATCCACGGGGCTTCCGCCCGCCATTCGGTGATGTAGTCGCGCGGGATCACAGATCAGGCACCACTTCCGCATTGATGAAGAGCTTCCAGTCGTCATTGCGCTGCACCTTCTGACGCCGCGCGCCGCTTTGTTTCGGCGCGTTCGGCAGAAGCGGCGCCGATTCGTGCGCGCGCGCGCGCACGTATTTCTTCAAGGGCGCGACCTTTTCGCCGGCGCCCACGCGCTCGAGCAGGTAACCCAGACGCTGGGCCCAGGGAACAGCGGCGGTGGCGGCGGCGGCGGCGAGCTTCTCCGGATCGATTCTCTCGGCAAGTTCGGAAAGCACCGTCGCAACCTGATCGAGCCCGCCCGCCTGATGCTGGTAACCGACGAGGTCAATCGCCGTCGCTTCTGGGGTCGAGACAAGCAGAGTGCCGCGCGGCGTGGTGAGGCTTTGAACGGGAACTTCGGGCAGTCGCTTGCGGATCATGAACGCAACACGCACCTTCCCGCAGGCGATCGGAAGGCGTCTCTTCTCTAGGAAGACCTGAAATTCCTGCGGGCGCTGATGGGCCGCACCGTGGTACTGCGCGGCAGTGAGAAGGCCCGCATAGTAGGAGAGGCTGAGGCTTTTCATCAATGCCGGGATAAACTGATCGGCTGGAAGACAGCCGAGCGATCGATACTCTGGGGGAACGATTACGTAGAAGCCGCGAGCGGGAGAGGCAATCGCGCCTTGTTTGGCCAGCCGGTTCAGCGCAACCTTTGCTGCCGCAGCGGAAATGCCGAGTGCCGCCTGAGCTTCGTGCGAGCTGAAATGGTAGCGGCCCGCTGCGGCCAAGTTCTCGACGTATTGACGGGCTTTTGGAGGCCGTTCTCCAGGTTTCATGCTCGCAAAGTAACACTTTTCGTTACTTTACGCCATCGAATCCGGAGTACGTGACGGTCTTGAATGGCCGACGAAACTTCAGAAATCTGTTGCCGATATGATCCGACATTCCTCCTGAACACTGTCCTGATCGCCAATGTTGTTCGCCGAGTTGCATGGCAAGCTTGACCCGAATGCGCCAGATTTGGAGCGGCGTGAAGATGTCTTGACGTCCACCACCTTCGGCACGTTGATCGTGGCCAACGCGACCGACGTGCTTGTGGAGTGGCTCAATTGCGCGCGGCGGTTCGGTGCGCGGGGTCGTTTGGATCGCGAGCCCCTCGGTGTTGTGGATGAAAGGCCGGTCAAATACTGGTTCTGGCCATCGCTCGCCGGTGGCACGCAGCCTGACGTCGTACTTCGAATTGGTCACCGACTGCTGGTTATCGAGGCCAAGTACGGGTCTGTCGGAGCTACCGGCCGCAACGCGCAACATTGTCTTTGTGCTCGTCGTCCTGGCGGCTGGCATGGTCATTCAGGCCCTTTGGTGGGCAATGCGCCGTCGTTAGGCTTTCGGCACGTTTCGACAGCCAGCGATCACGCCGCTCTCTGGACGCCGTCGACTCTGTGACGGAACGCGCTGATGAGGTTCCAACTGGCGAAATTTAGGGCACAACACAGGCACCGTTGTACCGGGCGGCGCTGCGCCGCCGTTAACGCGCGCCTCAGATGACCGCGCCTTTTTCTGTTCGCATCCGAACGCCCCGATCCCGATTTCGAACATCAAAGCGAGGCGCCTGTCCGTAACTCCTTGTCGGGTCATGCGTCGCGAGGTGGCACGCTTACTGCCGTAAACGTGACCTCCGGAGGGTGGACCTGCCAATGCTCATCGACCTTCGTCGCCTGTTGCGAAATGTTCGCCGCTCACCGGCCAGCGCGGCAGCCGCGGTCTTGACGCTGTCGCTGACGCTCGGTGTCGGCGCGTCGATCTTCTCCGTTGTCGATGTTGTTCTACTCACGCCACCACCGTTCGCCGATCCCGATGCCCCCATCACACTCGGCGAGACCCAGCCCGGTGAACCGGCTTCAGCGCGCCGCCCGGTGAGGTATTCCACCGTCGAGGCCTGGCGTGAGCGGGCGGGATCGCTGGCGACGATTGAAGCGTCCAACGGGACACATCTCGTGCTCACGGAGCTCGGAGCGGCCGAGCGGGTGCACCTGACCGAGGTCACGCCAGGATTCCTGCCACTTCTTGGTGTCGCGCCGGCGCGTGGTCGCACGTTTGAGGCCAACGATCTCGGCCAGCCAGTTGTCATTCTGACTCACGCGTTGTGGCGCACGAAGCTCGCTGCCGATCCTGCAGCGATCGGCCGACAAATTCTTCTCGGAGGTCGCGCGCATACCATCGTCGGCGTGCTGGCGGAACAGTTTGTCTTTCCGCTCGACGAGGTGGACGTATTTCGGCCGCTACCATCACCGCCGGCTGATCCGGTGGTTGGGGTGATGGCCCGTCTCGCCGGGAATGTCTCGTCAAGGGACTTGGCAGCGGCGCTGGACGAGGTCAGTCGACAATCCTCGCCGCCGGCGCAAGTCGTCGCGAGGTCGATCGAGGAGAGAATAGCCCGAGGCTCTACGAGAACGCTCGGGCTTCTCGCGGGAGCGGCCGCGCTCGCTCTCCTCATCGTGTTCGCCAATCTTGCGGGGTTGCTGCTTCTGCGATCCATCGATCGCCGGCGGGAGCTGGCGGTCAGAACGGCTCTTGGCGCGCGGCGATCCGAGATCGCACGACAATTGGTGCTGGAGGCCGAGACGCTGGTCGTCCTCGGAATCGCGGGCGGCGTGCTGCTCGCGTTGTGGCTCACACCAGCGGTGGGCCGTTTGGCCCTGGAGCCATTCGGCGATCTGGTGAACCGCGAGGTGGCGGTGAGCTGGCGCGTGATTGGCGTCGTGGCGTTGGTCGCGGCGGCCTGCGCCGGACTCTGCGGACTGCTACCGGCCTCTTTTGCGTTCCGAAACAATGTGGTTGACGTGTTGCCTCGCGGCGTTACGTCTGCTCCGCGCGAGCTTGGCCTGCGCCGCGTGTTTGCCACCGGCGTGATTGCGCTGGCGTGCGTGCTGCTCGTCTCCCTGACACTCGTGGGCCGCAGCCTGCGGAATGTGCTCGACGTCAACCCCGGATTCGACGCGCGCGGCGTGTTGACGCTGGCGCTCTTGGTCCAGCACCGCCCTGGCCCCGAACGGGCGTCGTTTTTGTCGGCGCTTCACAGTGCGCTCGAGGCGCGTTTGGGAGCCCGCACGGTTTCAGTCATCAACGAACTGCCAGTGACACACGACGGGGGCCGCCGGTTCATGCGCATCCGGCCGACTGAGCCCGCACGCGAAGTCGTACTGCGCGAAGCAGGGACGGCCTACTTCGATGTGATGCGGATCCCCATTGTGGCCGGCCGTCCGTTCGAGGCGCGCGACAATGCCGCAGCTCCACCCCGCGTGGTGGTGAGCAAGTCACTGGCGGAGCAATGGTTCCCCGGCGAACGACCGATCGGGCATCAAATCAGGTTGGGTCCCGGGCCGCGTGCGCCAATGGCAGAAATCATCGGCGTCGCCGGCGATGTCAAGCACCGCTCGCTCGATGCTGAGGGGTTCTGGCCAACCGTGTACGCCTCTGCCTGGCAGGACGCCTCGGGTTCGATGATTCTTGTCGTCCGAAGCCAGCGCCCGAACGCGGATGTTGTGGCCGTCGTCCGTGAAGAAGTGGCGCGGCTCGACCGTGACGTGCCCGTACACGCCGTGCGATCGATGCCGGATGTGGTCGCGGCCTCGCCAGGCGTGCCCGCCCGGCGCGTGCTGACCGCGACGTTCATGGGATTCGCGCTGCTGGCGATCGTGCTCAGCGGAATCGGGTTGTTTGGTGTCGTGGCGCATGACGTCGCATCCGGGCGTGCGGAGCTTGCTCTGCGCGTCGCACTGGGGGCCGATCCGATGCGCATCCTCATACGCACCCTCGGGCAGGGCGCGTCGATGGTGGGAGCGGGTCTGGTGGTGGGAGGCGTTTTGTCGATCTGGGCGACGCGCGCGCTCAGCGGCTTCGTGTTTGCGACGGGTCGTTTCGATCCCCTCAACGTCGCCGTGGTGGCAGCGGTGCTGATGGCTGTTGGTGCCGTCGCTGTCCTGCCTGCGGCGCGGCGCGCGGCGCGCACCGATCCTCTGAGTGCCCTTCGGAGCGAATGACATGCGCTGATGCCGATCAGGACCATCACCTTGAGCCCAGCGTCCGGGCCCAGAACCAGATTGATATCCACGACGTCGGCCGCCGTCGTATTCGTCGTGTTGGCCACGAGGTTGGCAAACAGCGAGAGCTGGAATCGCCAGCCCTGGACGTGCTCGTTGCGCGCCTCGACGTCCGCGAACTCGTGCGTGAGCTGCAGCAGCGTGCCCTGCGGGTGGCGATCGAGCCGAATCGTCACGCGCGAGCTGCCTGGAGGGCTGGCCTTTCCACCGGCCATGCCGTACGTGAAGACGAGTCGATCGGGAGCACGCACCTCGACGACGTTGCCCGAGGCTTCGACGCCGTTCGGATGCCGAATCAGCACGGCTCCACCGGGATGAGGATCGATGGAGGAGCCCGCGCCCCACCAGGCTGCCCAGTGGGGCGTCTCCGTGAGAAACGCGAACACAGTGTCGGGCCTGGCCCGGATCAGCAGGGTTCGATCGAGCCGATGCGTCAGCATCAGGGTCATCGCGCGTCTCTCCTGCGCCTGCTTCGGCGCGTTCGTGGCCGCGGTCCGCGGCGGCTTTCCTCGAGCTCGGCCTTCAGCTTCAGTCGCCAGAGCGCGTCGCTCCACATCGCCTCGAGCATCGCGGCCACCGGTCCAAGAACCTCGCGCCTGACGCGGTACCGGCGGAACTGCCGGTCCGCGCGTGACTCGACCAACCCGGCCTCCAGGAGCACCTTGAGCTGCAGCGACACCGCACCGAAAGTGACGTCGGGCATGGCCCGATGGATGGCGCCTGCCGTCAGCTCCCGGTCCCAGAGGAGGCGCAGGATCTCGCGGCGGCGGGGGGACGCGATGGCGGCGAAGAGCGCGGGCTCCACGGGCCATGACTTTGGGAACACAGAACGGAGAGCCCGCGAACCCTGAACTCCGAACCGGAACGCGGAACAGGAACTCGGAACGCGGAACCCAGAACGCAAAACGGCAGGGGGTCTTTCAAATGCGGAGCCGGACGTGCGGGGTATCCGCCGGCGGCTCCCGGAGCCGTTTGATCCCGACGATGATGGCGCCCACCAGGAGCCCGCCCAGGGCGGCCAGCACGATGGCCACGCCCGCCAGCGCGAACATCCCGAGGACCGCGTCGACGCTGACGTCGCGCGTCGCCTCGGGCTGGCGGATCATCTCGACGACGATGGGTTGAAGGAACAACAACACGTAGAACCCCGAACGCCCGAACACGAACGCGGAACCCGGAACGCAGAAGCGAGAACGGCTAGTTACAGCTTACCCCACGAGTCGCCGTCCAGCGCCAGCTCGGCGAGCGTCCGCACGGCCACGCCCGTCGGTCCCTTCGGCTGGTACGGCTTGGCGTCCTCCGCCCACGCGGTACCCGCGATATCCATGTGCGTCCAGGGCAGGTCGCCCGTGAACTCCTTGATGAACAGCGCCCCCGTGATCGCGCCCCCCGCCCGACCACCCGTGTTGGTGAAGTCGGCGATCTCGCTCTTCAGCAGCTCCTTGTAGTCATCGAACACCGGCATCGGCCACGACCGGTCGCCCGCCCGATCGCTCGCGCGGCGCACCTGCTCGACCCAGCTGTCCGGCCTGCCAAACAGCCCTGTGGTGGTCTTGCCAAGGGCCACGACGCACGCCCCGGTCAGCGTGGCGACATCGACCAGGTGGGTCGCGCCGAGCTGCCGCGCGTACCAGACCCCGTCGCCGAGGATCAGACGGCCTTCGGCGTCGGTGTTCAACACCTCGACGGTCTTGCCCTCCGCGCTCGTCAGGATGTCTCCCGGCTTGATCGCCCTGCCCCCGGGCATGTTCTCCGTCGTGGGAATCACCGCCACGCAGCGCACGGGCGCGCGCAGGCGGGAAATGGCGGCCATCGCGCCCAGCACGGCCGCGCCGCCCGCCATGTCGTCCTTCATCTTGTCCATGTTCTCCGCAGGCTTGATCGAGATGCCCCCGGTGTCGAACGTCACCCCTTTGCCCACGAGGCCGAGCACGGGGCCGTCGATGGCGCGATCGGGCTCGTGGCGGAGCACGATGAGCCACGGCGGCTCCTGGCTGCCGCGGGCGACGCCCAGCAGCAGCCCCATGCGCAGCTCGGCGATGCGCGTCTCGTCGAGGACCTCCACCTTCAGACCCGCTGCCGTGGCCATCGCGCGGGCGCGATCGGCGAACACGCGTGGCGTCAGGCTGTTGCCCGGCTCGTTGCACAGCTCGCGCGCGAGGTTGCTGCACTCCCCCAGCACTCGGCCTCGATCGACCGCCCGGGCGAGCGCGGGAGACTCCCCGTCGACGCGCAGCGCGACCTCCTCCAGCCACACCACCGGTGGCTCCGTCGTCTTGTACGGCGCCGCGTCGAAGTTCGCCAGCACGACACCCTCGGCCATCGCCTGGGCCGCACGCTCGGAGGGCAGCCCCGTTCCGGACCGCTGGACGATCGCCACACGCGTCATCCGGCGCTGGCGCGCGGCAAGGCCGCCCGCGATGGCCGCACGGCGGAGCTGATCCAGCGCGAACTCGCCGCGGGGGCCCATGCCAATGAGCGCCACGCGCGTGGCCTTCCAGCCGCGCACCGGGGTGACGAGCACGTCGAACGCCTTGCCCCGAAATTCGCCGCGAGCCCGCGCGCGGCCGATGTCGCCTCCCGATGCTTCATCCAGGCCGGCCAGGTCGCCGAGGTCGTCGTCTTCGAAGACGGGGATCACGAGGAGGTCGCTATCGACGTCAGGAGACGGACGCGAGGTCAGGCCGATCGAAGGGGTGCTGTGAACGGTGTGCATCGACGCGAACCGATCTCCGCTGGGTGCTGTCTAATTGCTTGTCCGTCAGAAGGATAGGAGCTTAGAATCGATCCAGGCAGGGAATAGCATGGCCTATCTCTACGTCCCCGTTTGCACAGTCGTTGTGCTGCTGGCGTCGCTCTGGCTCCCCGGGCACGCGTTGGGTGCCCAACGGGATGACGACCAAAAGCCCAGTCTATCACTCAGGGCCACGCCCCCGGTTGGCTTCAGTCCGCTGCGCGTCCGTGCGGCCACCGACATTCGGGGCGGTTCGGACGATTATCAGGAGTTCTACTGCGCCACTGTCGAGTGGGATTGGGGGGATGGCACCACGTCGGAGAACTCCACCGACTGCGAGCCGTACGAAGCGGGCAAGAGCACCATTCGCCGGCGGTTCACGGCTGAGCACGTCTACCGCCAGCAGGGGAACTACCGGATCACGTTCAGGCTCAAGCAGAAGACGCGGGTGGTCGGCGCGACCACCGCCACGGTGCAGGTGCGGGGCGGCGCGGGGGAAGGCCTCGAGCGGTGACGGCAGCGCCCGACGGAGTCTCGGTCGACGCAGTCAACGCGGAGCTCCGCGGCCGCGTCCGCGAGCGCCTGCGCCGACGGCTCCTCGACAGCGGAGGGCCGCGCGCCTTCGAGGATCCGGCCCTGTTCGCCGACGTCGAGGCGCTGCTCCGCGTCGCGGCGGATGCCAGTGAGACCACCACGCTGATGCTGCCCGAGCTGCTGGGCGACCCGGCGGCCTGGCGGCTCACCACCGCGATGCGCTATCCGTCGCACCGGGGGCCCCGAGCCGCATCGATCGTCATCTTCTTCAAGCGCAGGATCCTCATGCCGCTGTTCCGATGGCTGTTCGAGTACAGCCGCGACAACTTCGAGCGCCAGCGACGGCTCAACTACGTGCTCTTCGCGTGCGTGCAGGAGCTGGCGGTCGAGACGGTGCGCCTGCGGCGAGAGGTGCATCGCCTCGCGCAGGATCCCGACCGCCAGCGCCGCCCCCACGACGCGTGAAGCTCGCGTTCGTCGTCCAGCGATACGGGGCCGCCATCGCGGGCGGGTCCGAAGGACATTGCCGGCAGCTCGCCGAGCGCCTGGCGCCGCGGCACGACATCACGGTCCTGACCACGTGCGCCCGCGATTATGTGACGTGGGCGAACGTCTACGGGGCCGGCCGCTCGCTCGAGAACGGCGTCCGGATCGTCCGCTATCCCGTCGACCACCCGCGGCGGCTCAAGGCGTTCGCCGACCTCAGCGACGAGGTGTTCGACGGCGGCGCGCCGCGCGAGCGGCAGGAGGAATGGTTTCGCGAGAACGGGCCGTTCACGCCCGCGCTGTTGGATCATCTGCGCTGGCACGGCAGCGACTACGACCTCGTGGTCTTCTGGGCCTACCGCTACTTCCCCTCGTACTTCGGCGTGCCGCTGGTCGCGCCGCGGGCCGTGCTGGTCCCGACCGCCGAAGAAGACCCCGCCATCACGCTCGACGTGCTGCGTGACTACTTCCAGACGCCCGTCGGCTACCTCTTCCTGACGCCCGAGGAAGAGGCGCTCGTCACCAGCCGTGCGGGACGGCCGCTGCATCCGTCGGCAGTGGTCGGCATCGGTCTGGATTCCATCGACGGACCCGCGTCCCGCCGCGTGCTCGACCGTCTCGACGTTCCGCCCGCGTACGTCCTCTACCTCGGTCGCGTGGATCGCAACAAGGGATGCGACACCCTGCTCGAGTACTTCCAGGCGTTCGCGGCTCACAACGACGTCGCCCTCGTGCTGGCGGGTCCCGCCACGATGCAGATTCCGAGCCGTCCTCAGATCCGCGCGCTGGGGTTCGTGTCCGACGAGGTGCGAGCCGCCCTGCTGGATCATGCACAAGTCGTCGTCGTGCCCTCCCCCTACGAGAGCCTCAGCATCGTGCTGCTGGAAGGGTGGAACCACGGTGTGCCTGCGCTCGTGAACGGCCGCTGCACGGCGCTGGCGGGGCAGGTGGCCCGCGCAAACGGCGGTCTCCCCTATCGATCGCCGGCCGAGTTCGAGGAGGCCCTGGGCTACCTGCTGTCGCACGCGCGCGAACGCGAGATGCTCGGGCGCCAAGGGCTGGCGTATGTCGAGCGCGAGTACCGATGGCCCACGGTCCTCGCGCGCGTGGAGTCGCTGCTGGAGGACGTCACATCGCGCCAGCTTTGATCTGCTGACCCGTGTAGCGGCCCGTCGTCAGCTCCGCGTTCGCGCTCTCGAGATACTTTCCGATCCGCAGCAGCGTCCTGAACACGAAGCGTCCGAGGCTCGCCAGCCCCGCCTCGTCCCGCCCGTCTCCGAAGATGGCAGCGCCCATCTGGTCGATGTCGCTGTCGGCGACGGTGGCAGCCGTCACCTGGGCGCGCAGGTAGTACGAGCGATCGTCGAGGATGGACGAGGCCGGGCCGAGGTCGACCCGCACGGGCACTGGCAGCCGAACGTCGGTGTGCGTGGCGCCATTCCCGTACTGATCGGTGATGACGACGCCTGCCTCGACGTTGCCGACGACGCGGTAGGTCAGCACGGGAGTGGTCAAGGTCAGACGGTCCGCGATTCGCCGATCCTCCCAGAGCTCCGCCTGCACCTGCAGGAAGATCGACCGGCCCTCTCGAATCAGCTCGAGGAACTTGTCGCGCAGCAGGTCGCGCAGCTCCATGGTCACGGCTACTCGCGACGCGGAGGCGCGGAACTGCGCCACGCGCAGCTCCAGCGCTGACGCGGGCGGCGCCGACAGGAGAACAGCGCCCCCCACGAGGATGGCGCGCAGCAGGCCTCGGCGCGTCATGATCGTAGAGGCGGACCTTCAGGCATGTCGTATTAGAACGTCGGCCTCAAACGGAACAGCACCTGCAGCGAGCGCGGGATGTCGTCCAGGCGCCACCCCAGCTCGATGCGCGGACCGCCGCCGAACTCCAGCCCCACGCCGACGCCTCGCATCCACGCCTCGGTGCCGACCCGAGGCCCGTAGATCCTTCCCGCGTCGACGAACAAGAGCCCCGCCACGCCGTCGCCATGGCCGAAGAACCGCTGTCGGATCTCGCCGTTGAGCAGCAGCATCCGATCGCCAGCGGCCTCCTTGAACCCGTAGCCGTGGACCGTGCCGATTCCTCCCAGCGCGAACACGCGCTGGGGCGGGATCTCGCCCGTCGACGTCCCCACGACCACGCGGCCGCTGATCGTCCGCCGCGGCGAGGGCTGCCACCAGCCCCGCACGTTGGCGATGTGGCGGCTGAAGTCGAAGTCGTGATCGAGAGACGCTGGCGCCAGCTCCGACCGCCAGTCGGCCCTGACGCCCTCTGCGCGGTCCGTCGAGTCGCCGAAGAAGTCGTCGAGCAGGTGGCGGCGGTATCGCTCGGACGCGGGCTGGCGGCCGAAACCGCGCGAGTCGAAGGTGTAGCCCACGAGCACCGCGCGCAGGTCGCCCGCGTCGGCTGGCGCGTTGCCCCGGAAGGGATGTGCGTCGCGGAAGAACCCGTAGCTGGTCGTATTGCGCAGCGCAAGATGCTCGTCGTCTCGCCACGCCACGAGCAGCTCGTGCTCGTCCAGCGGGCGCAGCGCGGCCTGGATCTGGTATCCCTTCCGACGGTAGTAGTCCCTGAAGGTGTTCCGGAAGGTCAGCGCCACCAGGCTTTGCTCGGTGTCGCCGAGCCGCCAGCGATCGTCGGATGCCGTCAGGTCGTGAATGCTGGCGCCCACCTGCAGCACGCCGTTGCCGAAGAACGGACGCTCGAACCCGACGCTGTAGCCCGCGCGGTCCGGGCCGAACTTGTACGTCACGTAGCCGGCCCAGTAGGCGTGATTGAATCGCGTCTGGTCGAAGATGGTGCCGTGGAACCCGAGGCCGAAGTTGAGGGCATCGACCGGCGAGTACCAGTCCTCGCGGCCTCGCGTGCCGGCGAACGCGCCGTGCTCGTGATCGCGCGTGCGCAGCGCGATCCGGAGCACCCGACGGCCCGCATCGGAGGCGAGCGTAAAGGTGGGCTCCGCCCGCTGGATGGCGCCCTGCGCGAACGCCAGGGCTTCGTCGAGCGCCCTGTTGGCCTGAGATGCGTTGAAGATCTCGCCAGGCTGGAGCGCGATGTCTTCCAGAAGCCGCTCGCGCGCCGCGTCACGCACGCCTGAGACGTCGATCGCGTCGAACCGCCCTTCGTCGATGTCGATCGCCAGCGTGCCCGTGGGCTGGTCGAAGGCGGCCGTGACGGTTGCCAGCGTATATCCGTCGTCACGATAGCGGTTGCGGATGTCGCGCGCGATCGCCTCCGGATCGCGTGTGAGCGGGGCGCCCAAGGCCAGGCGGTGGCGGGTGGCAATCTCGGCCGTCGTGTAGACGGACGCGCCCTCGATCCGCAGCGCCTGAAGCAGCGGTCGCTCCGGCTGCGGGGCAGGGGCGTCCTGCGCGGAGGCGGCAGACCACGGCAGCAGCAGCGCCAGGACCAGCCAAGGGCTCGCCCTTGATATCCCGTGGTATGCGGAGTTTCGCCCTTGGCTGGTCGGCAGCATCTGCTTGGCGCGCTCCGCGCGCCGAGGGAGCCGCGCGCGACAGATCACCGGTCGCCCTCCTGGGCCTCTGGGACGAGTAGAACCGGCTGAAGGTTCCCGCCGACGAGACGATACGCCCGGATCGCCCACGGATCGCCGCCTGCCACCGGTCCGCCGATGAGAAACAGGAAGTTCTCGAACGCCTCCTGGCGATCGGTGGGCGACGGCTCTGGCGCGGTGCGAGGATGCGAGTGGTACGCACCGATGACGGCCACCGCGGGGCCGCCGTCCGCGGCCGTCGCCCGACACCTTCGGATCTGCTCGAGGAAGTCCGCGGGAGCAATCTCATATCGCCTCGCGGGATCTGCTGCGACGTTCGGGGTGGGAACAGCCTCGGTGATGCGGACGTCGTCTCCGATCAGCAGCCCGCAACATTCGCGCGGATTCTCCCGCCGGGCGTGTGCGGCGATGGCGTCCAGCACCTCCCGTGACACCCGCATAGAATCTCATTATGCCTGGCGAGGGATTCGAGTTCGGCGGCGAGGTGGCCTGGCGGCCCTCACCCCAGTACACGGAGGCGAGCCGGTTGAAGACGTTCATGGACCGCCACCGCCTCGGCAGCTACGACGAGCTGCTCCGCCGCTCGACCACGGATCTGGCGTGGTTCTGGACCGCAGTGCTCGACGATCTCCACATCGAGTTCTACGAGCCCTACACAGAAGTCGTCGATACGTCGCCCGGTATCGCCTGGACGCGCTGGTGCGTCGGCGGGAAGCTGAACATCGTCCACAACTGCGTGGACAAATGGATCGGGACGCCTGTCGAGCAGAAGGTGGCCGTCCGTTGGGAGGGAGAGGAAGGCGCCACCCGCACGCTGACGTACGGGGAGCTCTACCGTCAGGTCAATCGCTGCGCCAACGGACTGCGGGAGCTCGGGCTCGACCGCGGCGATCGCCTGGCCCTGTTCATGCCCATGTGCCCCGAGCTCATCACGGCGTTCTTCGCGTCCATCAAGATTGGCGGCATCATCCTGCCGCTGTTCTCGGGCTACGGCGCGGAGGCCATTGCCACGCGACTTCACGACGCAGGCGCCAAGGCGATCGTCACGGCGGATGGCTTCTGGCGGCGCGGGCAGCTGGTGGCCATGAAGCCAATCGCCGATGCGGCCATGACCGCCGCGCCCTCGGTCGAGCACGCGATCGTCGTGTCGCGGGTGAACGTCGATGTCCCCTGGGACCAACGCCGCGATCGCCGCTGGACGGATCTGCTCGGCCGTCAGCCCGACGAGTGCGAGACGGTACGCACGGGGGCGGACGATCCCCTGATGATCATCTACACGTCGGGCACCACCGGCCGGCCGAAGGGCGCGCTGCATACGCACTGCGGATTCCCCATCAAATCAGCCCAGGACATCGTCCACTGCTTCGATGTCCGGGACACGGACACCATGTTCTGGGTCACGGACATGGGCTGGATGATGGGGCCGTGGGAAGTGTTCGGCATGACGCTGGTCGGCGGGTCGATGGTGATCTACGACGGGGCCCTCGATCATCCGGCCCCCGATCGTCTCTGGGCACTGGTCGAGCGCCATCGCGCCACGGTCCTGGGCGTCTCACCAACGCTCGTGCGTGCGCTCATGAAATATGGGGAGGAGCCCGTGCGGCGGCACGATCTGTCGTCGCTGCGCATCCTCGGCTCCACGGGTGAGCCCTGGAATCCCGAATCGTGGCGCTGGCTCTTCGAGCAGGCGGGCGGCGCACGCCTGCCGATCATCAACTATTCCGGCGGCACCGAGGTGTCCGGTGGGCTCGTCGCGGGCAACGTCCTCACGCCGATCAAGCCCTGCTCCTTTGCGGGCCCGCCGCCTGGCATTGCCGCCGACGTGGTGGACGATCGCGGCCGGCCGGTGCGCAACCAGGTCGGTGAGCTCGTGGTGCGGGCACCCTGGATCGGCATGACCCGCGGCTTCTGGAACGACCGACTGCGCTACGAGGAGACGTACTGGTCGCGCTTTCCTGGCGTCTGGGTGCACGGCGACTGGGCGGCCATCGATGAGGACGGGCTCTGGTACATCGTGGGGCGTTCGGACGACACCATCAAGGTTGCCGGCAAGCGGCTCGGGCCGGCAGAAGTGGAGTCGGTGCTGGTCGAGCACCCCGCGGTCGTCGAGGCCGCGGCCATCGGCATTCCCGACGAGGCCAAGGGCCAGGCGCTCGTCTGCTTCTGCGTGCTGGCGCCGGCCCGCGACCCGACCGCCACGCTCGCCGAAGAGCTGAAAGCGATGGTCGCCACCCGCCTCGGCAAGCCCCTGCGGCCCCAGGCCGTCGAGTTCGTACCGGACTTGCCGAAAACGCGCAACGCCAAGGTGATGCGCCGCGTGATCCGGGCCACCTATCTCGGCGAGCCGCCCGGCGATCTCTCGTCGCTGGAGAACCCGCAGGCGGTCGACGCCATCGCGCGCGTCCGCCAGCGGGGGTAACGATGCGCGTTCATCTGGACTACGGGAGCACAGGCCTGGACGTCGAGCTGCCCGACGAGGGCGTCTGCGTCATCGAGCCGCGCTTCAGAGCGCCACTTCCCGACGCTCATGCGGCCCTCACGGCGGCGCTGCGGTCTCCACTGGGGAGTGCGCCACTGCGATCCTGCGTGCGTGCGGGCCAGCGCGTGGCCATCTCGGTCTGTGACGTCACGCGGCCGCAGCCTCGACGTGAGGTGCTGAAGGCGATCCTCGACGAGTTGGACCATCTCCCGGGCGAGAACATCACGATCCTGGTGGCCACCGGGACCCACCGCGCCAACACGCCTGCGGAGCTCGAGTCCATGGTCGGGGTGGACATCCTTCGCCGATGCCGTGTGCTCAATCACGACTGCCGCGACGGCTCCTCGCTGACGTACGTCGGCCGCACGAGCACAGGGGTGCCTGTTCATCTGAATCGCGCGTGGCTCGCCTCCGACGTGCGCATCACCACGGGGGTCGTCGAACCGCACTTCTTCGCGGGCTTCAGCGGTGGACCGAAGATGGTGGCGCCCGGCCTGGCCGGACTCGACACCGTGCTCGCCCTTCACAACGCGGACCGCATCGGCCACCCAGGCGCCACCTGGGGCGTCACCGAGGGCAATCCCGTTCACGACGCCGTGCGTGAAATCGCGCGGCTGACCGGCGTCACCTTCGCGCTCGACGTGACCGTGAACCGCGACAAGCGCATCACGGGGATCTTTGCGGGCGACCTGTTCGAGGCGCACCGCGAGGCGTGCGCCGCGGCCGCGCGGGACGCGATGTGCTCTGTGCAGGGACCATTCGACGTGGTGCTGACGACGAACTCGGGCTATCCCCTCGACCAGAACCTCTATCAGGCGGTCAAGGGGCTCTCCGCGGCCGCGCGCGTGGTGCGACAAGGCGGCACCATCGTCTGTGCCGCCGAGTGCCGCGACGGCGTTCCGGACAAAGGCGCGTACGGACAGCTGCTCGCGTCGGCCGCGACGCCGAAGCAGCTGCTGGCGCGAATCCTCTCTCCTGGCTATTCACAGCCGGATCAATGGCAGGCCCAGATCCAGGCGCAGATACAGATGAAGGCGGCCGTCCTGATGAAGGCTGGCGGCCTCACGGCCGACCGTCTTCGGGCGGCGCATCTCGAGCCGGTCGACGACGTCGGCGAGGCGGTGGCTCGAGGTCTGCGGCGAGCGGGGCCCTCATCGACCCTGTGCGTCCTCCCGCAAGGACCCCGCACGATTCCATATCTCGCCGGGCCGTAAGGCGCGAATGGAGGCGTCGACCAGCTCAATGGGGTGGAGCATCGGTCGCGTGAATCCGCGGCGCGCGCACGCCGCCGCCAGATGCAGGCGACAGCCAGGATTGGCCGTGCTGATGACATCGGGCTGAAGCGCGGCGATGTGCGCCGCCTTCCGGTCGCCGAGCGCGAAGGCCGGCTCGGGCTCGACGAGGTTGTAGATCCCGGCGCTGCCACAACACATGTCCGGCTCGGCGATCTCCAGGATCTCGAGGCCCGGGATCGTCGCCAACAGCTGCCGCGGCTGTGAGTGGACACGCTGTGCGTGCGAAAGGTGACACGCGTCCTGGTAGGCAACCCTCATCCGGAGGGGATGCCTTGGTGCCCGAGGCTCCCCGAGATCCACGAGCAGCTCCGACACGTCGCGCACGCGGGTGCTGAACTCGCGCGCGCGTGTCGCCCACCGCTCATCGTCGGCCAGAAGGTCGCCGTACTGCTTCATGGCCGATCCACATCCCGCGGAATTGACGGCGACGCACTCCACACCGGCTCGTTCGAAGGCCTCGATCGTGCGGCGGGCAAATCCGCGAGCCTCTTCGGTTCGCCCCGCGTGAAGCGACAATGCCCCACAGCAGCTCTGTGCCGATGGGACGATCACCTCGCATCCCTCGGTTGACAGGACGTTGACGGTGGCCTGATTGACCTGCGGACACACGAACCGCTGCACACAGCCGGTCAACACGCCGACGCTGGCGCGCCGCGATGTCCGCGCAGCCGTGTGCACCGGCACGTTCGCGACCTGCGCCATTCGGCGTGGCGCCAGGGCGACGAGCGCGCGCATCCTGGTGTCGGGGCGCGCCTGCCGTGGGGGCGGCGCCTGCGTCGTCCCTACAACGGCGTCGATCAGCGGTCGCACGAGCGCCGACAGCGCGAAGGCGACACGCAGCCGCACAGGGTATGGCAGCACGCGAAACAACAGGTCGCGGTAGAGACGGTCCGACAGCGAGCGCCTGTAGCCCCGCTCGATCTGCGCTCTGGTTCTTTCGATCAGCACGTCGTACCGGACACCCGACGGGCACGCGGGCACGCACGCCAGGCATCCGAGGCAGGCGTCGATATGGCGAACGAACGTCGCCGACACGGCGGCGCGCTCCTCCAGGGCGGCCTTCATGAGGTAGATGCGACCGCGTGGTGAATCCATCTCCTCACCCCAGAGCGCGTACGTCGGGCATGCGGGAAGGCAGAACCCGCAGTGCACGCACGCGTCGACGAGTTGCGATGTCTCCTTCACGCTAGAAAGGCCCTCGACCCGCATTGAGGATACCCGCCGGATCCAGCGCGTGCTTGAGGGCGCGCAGGAGTCCCGCGGTGTCCCCGGGCTCACCCCAGACATCGACCAGGGCTTTCACGCCGCGATCGGCCCGGAGGAGGACCACGTGCTGGAGGAGGTCGCGCCGCTCGCGAAGACGACGCACGGCCGCGGCCTGACCGGCGGCGTCGGCCTCGATGCGAATCAATCCCGTCCCGACGCCCGCACGCGCGGCGAGCTCGGTGCTCGCCGCGCCGATCCGGCGAAGATTGGCGACCAGCGACATCACGTCGCCGAGAGCCGCGGGCAGCCAGCTCGTCTTCACGATCGCCCCAGGCGCCCGCCAGATCCCCTCGATCTGATCGCGCCAGCGCGCGTCTTCACCGGCTCCCGACACGCGCACGATCCGGTCGGGCGCGCACGTTCGGACCAGGCGCTCGGCCTCCGCCACTTGCGCGTCCACGGCAGCGGCCGTCGACGCGAACCGCACGAGCAGCTCGGTCGCCTCGGATGCGTGAACGTCGAGCGCGAGCGGCTCGAGCTGGCTGCCCGCCAGCGTTGCGGCCGCGCGTGCAGCCGCCGGTGGAGTGGAAAACGCCGCGCACAGCGTGCCGGACACGGGGGGCAGCGGAGCCAGCTTGAAGCTTGCGGTGACGATGGCCGCCAGGCCGCCGAACGAGCCGCACATCAACCGGCCCAGGTCGTAGCCCGCGACGTTCTTGACGACATTGCCACCAGCCTTCACCACGCGGCCGTCGGTCGTCGCAAGACCGATTCCAATCAGCAGATCGCGAGGCGTCCCGTGACGATGTCTCGAGGGACCGCTGTCGTTGGCGGCGATCGTACCGCCAATCGTGGAGGCGTCGGATACGGCGTCGAGCGGCAGCCACTGTCCGTGCTGCGCCAACTCTCGATTGACTTCCGCAATCGTCGCGCCTGCCCTGACGGCCAGTGTCAAATCACCCCGTTCGTGCCTGACGATGCCCTTCAGGCGCCTCGTGCTCACGAGCACGTCGACGCGCTCTACAGGCCGCCCCCAGTCGATCTTCGTGCCTCCACCCCGCAGCAGAACCGCCCTGTGGCCGCGAGAGCATTCTGCGAGCGCCTCCGCGAGGGCTTCCGCCGTATCGGGCTCGACACCTTCCGCCGGCCTCAGGCCTTCAGTGTCGTCCATCAGAACCGATCGGCCAACCCCGCGTGCTCGACCGGGTGCTGACGATACGGTCCGGGCACCTCGCCGCAGAGACGAGGCGTCGGAAAGATCTTTCCCGGATTGCACAGGTGCTGGGGATCGAACCCGTCGCGCACGCGGCGCATCGCATCGAGATCGTCTTCGCTGAACATGGCGGGCATCGCGTCGCGCTTGTCGGCGCCGACGCCGTGCTCTCCCGTGATGGAGCCGCCCGCGTCCACGCAATACGCCAGGATCTCGTGGGCCACGTCGGCAGCCTGTTCGGCCTGGCCCGGTATCCGGTCGTCGTAGCAGATGAGCGGGTGCAGGTTGCCGTCGCCTGCATGGAACACGTTGCCGATCCGCAGGCCCGACCGCGCTTCCAGCGCGCGGATGCGGCGAAGCACCTCGGGCAGACGCGTGCGCGGGACGACCCCATCCTGCACGTAGTAGCTCGGCGACACGCGGCCCATCGCCGCAAAGGCGGCCCGTCGTCCCTTCCAGATGCGGGCGCGGTGCGACCCGTCGCTCGCGATTTCGATCGCGGTGGCGTGCGCGCCACGACACACCGCCTCTACCACCGCGAACTGCGACTCGACCTCGGCTGCCGGACCGTCCAGCTCGACGATCACGATCGTGTCGGCGGGCGGGAACCCGGGCTGGACCGCGGCCTCCACCGCCTGAATGGCCAGCGCGTCCATCATCTCGACGGCCGCGGGCACGATGCCCGCCGCGATGACGCCCGACACGGCGGCTCCCGCCTCGTCTATGCTCGCGAAGGCGGCCAGCAGCGTCCGCACCCGCTCTGGGACGCGCAGAACTCTGACGACCGCGCGGGTGACCACGCCGAGCGTGCCTTCGGAGCCGACGATCAGACCCACCAGGTCGGGACCAGGCGCGTCGGCGGCAGGACTGCCCACATGGACCAGCTCGCCGTCGGGCATGACGAGGTCGAGCGCCAGCACGTGATGTGTGGTGAAGCCGTACTTCAGACAGTGCGCCCCACCCGAGTTCTCCGCGATGTTGCCGCCAATCGAGCACACCTGCTGGCTCGAGGGATCGGGAGCGTAGTAGCAGCCGTAGGAAGCCACCTGCCGCGTGATCTCCAGGTTCGTCACGCCTGGCTCCACGGTGACGCGCCGGTTCGGAATGTCTACGTCGAGCACGCGGTTCAGGCGCGCGAGCCCGATGACGACGCCACCGGGCACAGGCATGGCGCCGCCCGAGAGGCCGGTGCCGTGGCCCCTGGCGACGAACGGCACCCCCTCGCGGCCGCACACCCGCACGATGGCCTGCACCTGCGACCCGTCCGACGGGAGCACCACGACGGCGGGTTCGGCGCGGAGGTGGACGAGCCCGTCACACTCGTACGTGAGCAGCTGCACGGGATCCGACAGCACCGCGTCCGCGCCGCAGATCCGCTGGAGGCCCTCGAGGAGACGCCGAGTCGCGGCGGTCGCCTGGCTCATCGAATCACCATCGACGCGAAGGGGTCGACGTAGGCCTGAAGGAAGACGAGCAGGCCCACCAGGAGCGCCAGCGCCACGCTGTGGACGAAGACGTATCGCAGGATCTCACCTTCGTGGCCGTACCACCGCGTGGCGGTGCTGGCCACCACGATGGACTGCGCGTCGATCATCTTGCCCATCACGCCGCCAGAGCTGTTGGCTGCGGCCATCAGCGTGGGGCTCAGATCGAGCTGCTCGGCGGTGATGCGCTGGAGGCTCCCGAACAGCACGTTCGACGAGGTGTCGGAACCCGTCAGCGCCACCCCCAGCCACCCCAGCATCGTCCCGAAGAGCGGATAGAGGACGCCCGTAGCCGCGAACGCCAGGCCCAGCGTCGCATCGACGCCCGAGTAGCGCGTCGTGTAGCCAATCGCCATCATCGCGGCGATCGTCACCAGCGACAGGCTGACCAGCCGCAGCGTGCGCGCATAGGCCGCGAGCAGATCGCGCAGGCGATACCCCATCACGAGACCCGCGATGATGGCCGAGCGCGCCGTAGGCGACCGGAGCGGTGTTCGCAATCAGCGACAGGCCCGAGGCCGCCAGCGGGCTGAAGCCGAGGCCGATGAGAATGGCCGCCGTCACGGCCACCGGGGTCCCGAAGCCTGCGGCGCCCTCGAAGAAGGCGCCAAAGCAGAACGCCACCAGCAGCAGCTGCAGCCGACGATCGCGCGTCACCGCGGTGATGCTCGTGCGCAGCACCGCGAAGAGCCCCCGCTCGTTCGTCAACTGGTAGAGAAATGATGACGTTGAGGACGATCCACCCGATGGGAAACAGGCCATAGGCGGCGCCGAACGCTGCGGCGCCGACGGCCATGCGCGACGGCATGCCGAACACGAGGATGGCCACGAGGAGCGAGGTGGCCAGTCCGAGCAGCGCGGCATTGTGCGCCTTGACGCGCAGCACGCCAAGCGTCCCGAGCAGGACGAGGACGGGCAAGGCGGCGCAGAGGGTCGACAGCGTCGGGTTCCCAAGCGGATCGTAGACCTGGGACCACATGACATCAGTTCCGAACCGCCTCTGCGAGCGCCGCCCCGGCCGCCGCCACGGCGCCCCCCTGCGCGGCGCGGTGACCGAGATCGCGAAGAATCTGCTCGAGCGCGCCGAGGAACAGGACGAGCACCGATGGGGTCGAGCTGGCCCCCATCAGCCCGACCCGCCAGATCTTGCCGGCCAGCGGCCCCAGGCCTGCGCCGACCTCGATGTTGAATTCCTGTAGCAGTCGCCTCCGCACGGCGGCCTCGTCTATGCCCGCGGGCACGCTAACGGCGTTCAGCGTCCACAGGCGCTCGGACGGAGGAGGCAGCAGGTCGAGACCCATGGCCGCAAGCCCGCGCGCGAGCGCCGCATGGTGGCGTTCGTGACGCGCCCACCGCACCTCGAGCCCTTCCTCGTCGATGGCCAGCAGCGCCTCGCGCAGCGCGTAGATCAGCGTCGACGACAGGGTGTGGTGGTACTTGCGGCGGAGCCAGTAGTCCTCGAGCAGGGCGACGTCGAGGTAGAAGCTGCGGCAGTCGACCCGTCGCGCCCGCGCCGCGGGCGTCCAGGCGATGGGCGACAGCCCCGACGGCGCGCCGATGCACTTCTGCGTGCAGCTGTAGACGGCGTCGAGCTGCCAACCCGACACGTCGAGCGGGTGGCCGCCGAGCGAAGTGACCGCGTCGACCAGGACGAGCGCGTCGTGATCGTGCGCAAGGGCCGCGATCTCGCGGACGGGGTTCAGGACGCCAGTCGACGTCTCGGCGTGTACGCAGGCGACCACGTCAACGGGACCAGCGGCCAGCGCCGCACGCACCGCTTCCGGATCCACCGCTCTGCCCCACTCGACTTCCAGCCGCCGCACCTCCCCGCCGTAACGACGGCAGATCTCGGCCAGCCGTTCGCCGAAGTAGCCCGACACGATCACGAGCACCCGCGTCCCTTGGGTCACGAGGTTCGCGACCAGGGCCTCCATACCGGAGGTGCCCGTACCGGACACCGCGATCGTGAGGGAACCCTCGGGCGCCTTGAACACCCGCGCCAGGCGGGCGCGGACCTCGTCCAGGAGCACGACCAGATCGGGATCGAGATGACTGAGCACCGGGGCGGCCATCGCACGCATCACGCGCGGCGGGATCGTGCTCGGCCCGGGACCGAGCAGGATCCGCTCCGTGGAGGGCAGAGTGGGTGGAGCCATTGGAAAGGTGGCGAGTATACGTCAGGAGGCTCTCGAGGGTGCCCTGGGGGTTCCATACATTTCTGTGTCCAAACGCTTCCGATCCGACATGACTGTCGATCGGTCCTCCTCGGGGTGCCTCGTCGCGCCCGTCTGCGCCGAACGGGAGGGATGGGCACTGTCCCTTGCAAGGACGACATTTCTGTGTGATGGCCAGCATCGACCTGCATGACCGTTGTTTTCCTTGGGCGCAGGGCTGGGACCCGCGGACGCCCGAACAGCAATTCGCTCCAGAACACGCGCGGTGCCACGCGCGCTCCACCCGCGCGTGTCTGGTATACGCCTTGCTCCGAAGGCGTGAGCATGAAACCGTCTTCGATGATCGCAGCCATCGCTCTCGCCATCACCCTGGCGTCGTGCGCGGGCGCGACCCCTCGCCTCCAACACGCACCCGATCAGCCCTGGGCCGCACGTGCGGCATCGCCCGACGCACGCGCCGTCGAACCGCTGACGATGACGCTCTCGGCACACGTGGTGCCGGAGCCCGCGCAGGTGGTGGCCCGCGTGCGCGTCGAGCCCGATCCCCGCAGCCGGGAGCTCTGGATCGAGTGGTGGACGCCGGACGGCGTGGGCGGCTCGCACCTGATCACGCTGGAGGGCGATCGGGCCGCCACGCGACACGACTATCCGATCAAGCGCCTGGAATCGGGAGAGTACGTGGTGCGGGCGCTGCTCGCGCGTGATGACGGGTCGCGCGTGAAGCGCGAGGCACGGCTAATCGTGGTCGGCAAGGGCAGCCCGCCGGTTTTCGCGGGCTTCTAGCGGCGAGGTCTCACCCGTCGCGGACGCCGCCCGCGATGATCAACGGCAGCGGCTTGAGGTTGCGACGCAGAGGATCGAGCGACAGCCCCAGAGCCTCGAGGGTCAGCGCCCCCAACAGGACAGCATCGTCGGGCTCACCGAAGACGACATCCGCCCCGCCGATTCGATCGCCGTACTTGAACAGGGCGATGCCTTTCCCACGCCGAATCGTTGAGCCGTCGGCGAGGCGGAAGGTCTCTTCCGTGAGCGGGCGAATATCGAGACGGGCAAGCACGGGAGCCGGGACAACCGAGTAAACCGCACCCGAGTCGATCAAGAACTCGACACGCTCTGTCACGTCTGGCCTGGCCGGATTCCCCACCTCGAGCTCCAGAACTGTCAGCCCCATCGATCGCCTCTACCTGCCGACGACGATGTCATCGTCTCGCGACGCTGTCAAATCAGCCGTCGTGGCGACCGGAACCGACGAGTGCGACGCCTCTCACACCGCCTGCGGTAAGCGCTGCCAGCATTCGCGGCACGCGCACGTGAATGAGAATGGCCCCGCCAGCGAGGACGAGCACAGTCGAAGCGATGGCCGCCGAGCCAAAACCGACTCCGGGAATCCGAACGGCAACCTCTGCCACAAACGCCGCCACCAGACCCACATACGACCAACACCTGAACGTCGCATGCAGCTGCAACCAGGCACCCGACGGCCGCCTGAGATACACGGGAACGAACCCGGCACCCACTGTGGCCAGACTGATTACGGAGGCTACGTGAAACGGTCCAAAGCGTCCGTAGAGGTCATAGATCATCAATTGTCGCGACAAACGCCTCGACGTCCCCCAACTCGTTCTACGCCATGTCGTAGCCAGGCCGACGGAGACCTTCGCGCGCGATCACGTGGTGGCCGTAGGCGAGTCTCCACGTCGGAGGGAACCGGCTTGCCGAATTCGATCATCGCCGGCGAGTGTACCACCCACGTGTCACGACGCCTGGGGAGGCGTTGCCCACTACTCCCGCCCCTTCATCAACTCCGCCCGCCAGCGGCCCGCCTCGTCGAAGAGCGTTTCGATCGCCTCCTCGCGCCGCAGGTGCTGGCGGATCTCCGTCAGCCGCGCGATGAGGCGATCGAGCGCGGCCTCGATCGCATCCGGATTGGTGGCGCAGATGTCCTTCCACACGCTGGCCGGGCTCGAGGCGAGACGCGTCGTGTCGAGGAGGCCCTGGCCCGCGAGCGACAAGCCGTTGGCGGCGGCGACGCTCCCGATCACCTCCATCAGGGCGCTGGCCGTGAGCTGCGGCAGATGGCTCACGAAGGCCATGAGGCGATCGTGATCGGCCGCGGTCATCGTCGTGGGCCTGGCCCCAAGGCCCGTCACGAACCGCGACAGCCGGTCCAGCGCATCCGAGGTCGCGTCGCTCTCGGGCGTGAAGATCCACGGCCTGGCCACGAAGAGATCCGGCCGCGCAAACGCGAAGCCGCCCCGCTCCGCCCCAGCGAGGGGATGCCCCCCGACGAAGGACATCGGCGGCGGCAGCGCCCGCGCGGCGGCGACGATCTCCTGCTTCGTGCCGCCGACGTCGGTGACGACGCACGCGCGGCGAGACGTCTGTGCGATGTCCTGGCGGGCCGTCAAGGCCCGCCCTACACCCTGAAAGGTCCGCCCGACGTCTTGGAGGAGCTGGATGTTCTGGCGCACGGGCGCGGCCAGCACGATCAGATCGACGCCGGAGAGCGAGGCCACGTCCTCGCACACGCGGTCGACCGCCCCGCTGCCGATCGCGTGCGCCAGCACGGCGGCGCGATCGACGGCGGTGACGCGGGAGGCGGGCCAGCGCTCGCGCACGCCCAGGGCAATCGACCCGCCGATCAGCCCCAGGCCGATAATGGCGACGGACGAAAACGGAGGCTCAGAAGGAGCCGACATCCCTCAACCAGCCAAGGGGCCCCGCCTCTTGATACCCCCGCGGACCCCCTTGGCTGGTTCCAGTCTCTTCTGCCGCGCTCCGCGCGGCTAGGACCGCTATGCAGTCGGTGCAACGAGTACGACATTCGCGTTCCGGGCCGCATAGCGGTCCAACGCTCAACCCCGCAACTCCCAACGGGCTGGGATCCTTGGGAGTTGGGAATTGGAGATTGGGAGTTGTCATCTCGCCCATCCGCGCCGCGCCACCGGCTCGAGGCAGATGCTGCGCCCGATCGCGGGCGCGATGATCCGCAGCTCCGCCATCAGCCGATCGAACTGCGACGGGAACATGGACTGCGCGCCGTCGCTGAGCGCGTGATCGGGATCGTGGTGCACCTCGATCAGCAGGCCGTCCGCGCCCACGGCGACGGCGGCGCGCGCGAGCTGCGCCACCATGTCGCGTCGGCCGGCCCCATGGCTCGGGTCCGCGATGATCGGCAGATGGCTCAGCTTCTTCACCACCGGGACGGCCGAGATGTCGAACGTGTTGCGCGTGGCCGTCTCGAACGTCCGGATGCCGCGCTCGCAGAGGATGACCTCGTTGTTCCCCCCCGACAGGATGTACTCCGCCGAGAGCAGCCACTCCTCGATCGTCGCCGAGATCCCGCGCTTGAGCAGCACGGGCTTGCGCGCGTGCCCCAGCTCGCGCAGCAGCGTGAAGTTCTGCATGTTGCGCGCGCCCACCTGGAAGATGTCGCAGTACTGGTCGATGAGCGGAATCTGGCTGACGTCCATCACCTCGGAGATCAGCTTGAGGTTGTGGGCGTCGGCCGCCCGCCGCAGCATCTGCAGCCCGTGCTCCCCGAGCCCCTGGAAGCTGTACGGCGAGCTGCGCGGCTTGAAGGCGCCGCCCCGCAGCACCTTGGCGCCCGCGCGCTTGACGGCGGCGGCCGAGGCCTGGCACTGCTCCTCGGTCTCCGCCGAGCACGGCCCGGCCATGACGATCACCTCGTCGCCGCCTATCCGCACGTCGTCGATCGTGACGACCGTGTCCTCGGGGCGGTAGCTGCGGCTGGCCCGCTTGTAGGGCGCGGAGATGCGCAGCACCTCGTGGACGCCGTCGAGCAGCTCGATCATCTCCTTGTCCACCTTGCCGTCGCCCACGACACCAAGGACCGTGCGGGTGGCGCCCGACGATCGATGCACGTCCATGCCCAGCTCGATGAGGCGCGCGATCACCGCATCGATCTGCGCCTCGGTGGCCCGTTCTTTCATCACAACGACCATGACGTTCTTCTCCGTTCAGGCGGACCTAAAGGTCCGCCTCTACGACCCGTTGGCGGAAAGGTCCGCCTCTACGACCCGGCGACCGATGGACCGAGTCCACCTCCACGCACACTGGCGGCGCGCTCGGCGCGCCGCGCTTCGTCGATGATCCGCTCGAAGATCCGCACCACGGCTTCGGCGTTCAGCGGTCCCGCCAGCTCGGTGGCCGCCTTCCGCACGCCCGCCAGCACCGCGGCTTCCCGCTCCGGCTGATAGATCGGCAGGCCCGCTTCGTGCTTCAGCCGACCCACCTCCACTGCACACGCCACGCGCACGTTGAGGAGACGCACGAGCTGCTCGTCGATGATGTCGATCCGGCTGCGCAGCTCTTCGATGGTCAGGACTTCAGCCACCGCACATACTCCTCCACCCGTGTCGTGAGATCGTGTGACGAACCGGCTTCGGCGATCACGCCGACGAGCGCACTGCCGACGACGGCGGCGTCGGCCCACCGCCCTACCTCGCGCACGTGCTCCGGCTTCGAGATGCCAAACCCGAGGGCGACGGGCAATGAGCTGACGGCGCGGATCCTCCGGACCATCTCCTGGGCGCCATCAGCGATCCGATCGCGGGCGCCCGTGACTCCAAGCCGCGAAATCGCGTAGAGAAAGCCGCTCCCCAGGGAGGCCGCCTTGCGGAGCCGCTCGTCGGTCGTCGTCGGACTGAGCAGCAGAATTGTATCAATCCCCCGTGACGCCAGCAGCGTCCGGAACTCCCCTGCTTCCTCGATCGGAAGATCCAGCACCAGGACGCCGTCCACCCCCGCGTCCCGCGCTCGATCGGCGAACCGCTCTGCTCCGAGACGCAGGATCGGGTTGGCGTAGCTGAAGACGACGACCGGCGGGAGACCCGCACGCAGATCGGCTACGAGGTCGAGCACGGCAGCCAGCGTGGTGCCGGATGCCAGCGCGCGCTCGGTGGCTCGCTGGATGACCGGGCCATCCGCGAGCGGATCCGAGAAAGGCACGCCCACTTCCAGCACGTCCGCGCCGCCGCGGCCGAGCGCCTGCAGGATGCCCCCGGTCCGGTCGAGGTCCGGATCGCCCGCCGTGACGTACGTCACGAGGCCAGGACGACCATCCTTGCGCAGTCGCGCAAACGTCTCCGCGAGGCGGCCCTCGGTGCGGAGACGGGCTTGGGCGCCGGAGCCTTGGCGAAGGCGGCTCATCGAAGAGCCTCCATCACGCTCTGCACGTCCTTGTCGCCGCGACCGGACAGATTGATCAGGATGATGGTGCCCTCGTCGACGTCGCGTGCCAGCTGCATCGTGTACGCGACCGCATGTGCGGACTCGAGCGCGGGAAGGATGCCTTCGAGCCGCGCCAGCGCTTGGAAGCCCCCGAGCGCTTCGGCGTCCGAGACGTGGGCGTACTCCGTGCGGCCGAGGTCGCGCAGCCACGCGTGCTCCGGACCGACGGCGGCGTAGTCGAGCCCCGCCGAGATCGAGTGCGTGAGCTCGATGTTGCCAGCCTCGTCCTGGAGCACGAACGTTCGAGTCCCCTGCAGCACGCCCGTGCTGCCTCCGGCAAATCGCGCGGCGTGGCGGCCCGGAGCAATCCGCTCGCCCCCGGCCTCCACGCCGACGAGCCGCACGCCCGCGTCGTCCATGAACCCGTCGAAGATGCCCATGGCGTTGCTGCCGCCGCCGACGCACGCGACGACGACGTCCGGCAGGCGGCTCACCTGATCGAGCATCTGGCGCCGCGCCTCGCGGCCGATCACCGACTGGAACTCGCGGACCATCAGCGGGTAGGGATGCGGACCGAGCGCGGAGCCGAGCAGGTAGTACGTATCGGTGACGTTGGCCACCCAGTCGCGCATCGCCTCGTTGATCGCGTCCTTGAGCGTGCGGCTGCCCGCATCCACGCGCCGCACCGTTGCCCCGAGCAGCTCCATTCGGACGACGTTGAGCGCCTGGCGGCGCATGTCTTCGGCGCCCATGTAGACGTGGCACTCGAGGCCGAGCAGCGCGCAGGCGGTGGCGGTGGCAACGCCGTGCTGGCCGGCGCCGGTCTCCGCCACCACGCGGCGCTTGCCCATCCGCCTGGCGAGCAGGGCCTGGCCGAGCGCGTTGTTGATCTTGTGCGCGCCAGTGTGCGTGAGGTCTTCCCGCTTCAGAAGGATTCGCACCCCCTTCGCCTTACCCGCCTCCTCCGCCAGCCGTCTCGCCTCATAGAGCGGCGTTGGCCTGCCGACGTAGTGGGTCAGGAGCCGTTCGAGCTCGTCGCGAAACGCGGCATCCGCGCGTGCCGCGAAATAGCCGGCCGCCAGCTCCTCGATCGGGGCCACGAGCGTCTCGGGCACGAAGCGCCCGCCGTATGGGCCGAAATAGCCCCGCGCGTCCGGGTCACGGCGTCCAAACAGCGGACGCTCAGGCTCCGTTGGGTTCACGACATCCACTCGCTTCACGTCCGTCACAGCTCCAATGCCTCGCGCGCCGCGGTCAGAAAGCGCGCTACCTTGTCGGGATCCTTTACGCCCGGCGTCTCCTCGACGCCTGAGGATACGTCCACGCCAAAGGGCCGCACCGCGGCCACGGCGTCGGCCACGTTGGCCGCCGTGAGCCCTCCTGCCAGCACCACGCGCCAGCCGCGCGCCACCTCGGCCGCGCGCGGCCAATCCCCCGTCAGTCCCGTCCCTCCGCGTCGAACCGGGTCGGGGGTGTCCAGGAGGAACGTCGTCGCGGCCGGCCATGCCGCGCACGTTCGCTCCGCCTGGTCCACGCTCACTGCGCGCAGCACCGGACACGCCAGCGCCGCCGCGTAGGAAGGCGGCTCGTCGCCGTGGAGCTGTACGGATCCGATGCCGCTTCGTCCCATCACGGCGCAAATCCCTTCGAGTGACTCGTTCACGAACACCCCGACCGCCTGCACGTGCGATGGCAGCGCGGAGACGATGCCTGCTGCACGTTCCGGCGCGACGTATCTGGGGCTCCGCGGCCAGAAGACGAACCCCAGCGCCGTGGCGCCGTGCTCGACCGCCCACAACGCGTCGCCCAGCCGCGTGATGCCGCAGACTTTGATGAACATGCGCTCTCCCGTGGGGCGAGCCTTGTCAGGCTCGCCATCGCGGACCTGACAAGGTCCGCGCCACGGGCCCCTCAATCAACTCGGCGATCGCACGCGCCGGGTCCGGATCGGTCATGAACCGTTCTCCGATCAGGAACGCCCGGTACCCCGCTGCGGCGAGCCGCTCGAGATCCGCGCGCGTCTGCAGCCCGCTCTCGCTGACGGAGATGATGCCGCGGGGGATCTTCGGCGCCAGGCGATACGACCCCTCCACGTCCACCTGCAGCGTCCTGAGGTTCCGGTTGTTCACGCCCACCACGCGCGCGCCGCAATCCACGGCCCGCGCCAGCTCGCCTTCGTCGTGGACCTCGACCAGCGCCGCGAGCCCGAGATCCCATGCCCGTGCCTGCAGCCGCGACAGCTCGGCCTGCTCCAGCGCGGCCACGATCAGCAGCACCGCATCGGCCCCCGCCGCGCGCGCCTCCAGCAGCTGATAGTCGTCGACGATGAAGTCCTTGCGGAGCAGCGGAAGCGCCACCTGCCGCCGGACGGCGGCCAGATGCTCCGGCGCGCCATCGAAGAACGTCGGCTCGGTCAGCACGGAGATCGCCGCCGCCCCACCAGCCTCGTACCGCCGCGCGATGGCTGCGGGGTCGTACTCAGCCGTCAGGACCCCTCTGGACGGCGAGCGGCGCTTGCACTCCGCGATGACGTTCGCGCGCCCCGCCGCGCCGAGCGCCGCCTCGAATCGGGGTCCGTCCGGCGCCATGGCCAGCGCGCGCCGCTCCAATGCCGCCATCGGCTCGCGCTCCCGCCGTACGTCGGTGATGCGCCGCGTGGCGGCGACAATCGTTCGCAGCAGGTCGGGCGCCGCCCTCACACCCCCTCCCTGCCCTGAGCTGCGTCGAAGGGCGCGTGTGAGGCGCGCGCCATGGTATCGAGCGTCGTGCGCGCCGCGCCGGAGTCGATGGCCAGCGCCGCGCGATCGATGCCCTCGCGGACCGTCGCGGCCGCTCCGGCCGCGAACAGCGCGGCACCCGCGTTCAGCAGCACGACATCACGCTGCGGGCCGCGTGCTCCACCGAGCACCTCCCGAACGATCGCCGCGTTGGCCGGCGCGTCGCCGCCCTTCAAATCGGCGGCCGACGCCTTTGCAATGCCGAAGTCCGCGGGGTGCACGTAGAACGTGTTGACGGCTCCACCCCGACACTCCGAGACCTTCGTGTGGCCGGTCGTCGAGATCTCGTCGATGCCGTCCGCGCCGTGCACGACCCACGCGCGATCGGAGCCGAGCATGAGAAGCGCGCGGGCGAGCAGCTCGGTGAGCTCCGGCCGCGGTACACCCACGATCTGCCGCCGTGCGCCGGCCGGATTCGTCAACGGTCCGAGCAGGTTGAACGCCGTCCGGATGCCGAGCTCGCGGCGCGTCTGCGCGGCGTGCTTCATCGAGGGATGGAACGTCGGCGCGAAGAAGAACGCGATGTCGGCGGCGCGCAGCGTCCGCTCGACCGCCTCTGGCGCGGCGGCCACGTTGACGCCGAGCTGCTCGAAGACGTCCGCGCTGCCGCACCGGCTCGACACGGACCGGTTGCCGTGTTTGGCCACCCTGACGCCACAGGCCGCCACCACGACCGCCGCCGCCGACGAGATGTTGAACGTCCCTGACCGATCGCCGCCGGTGCCACACGTATCGAACACGTCGCCGGCCGGCGCGGACAGCGTCACCGCCTGCTCGCGCATCGTTCGCGCGAAGCCCACGATTTCCGCAGGCCGCTCCCCTTTCATGACGAGCGCCGCCAGCAGCGCAGCCAGCGACGCCGCGGGCGCGCGTCCCGCCATGACCTCGCGCATCGCGGCCGCGGCCTCGCTCTCGGTGAGGTCCTCGCGCCGAACCAGCTTCTCGAGCAGCTCGGTGAACATCACAGGTCGAGAAACGTCCTCAAGATCCGCCGCCCCTCGTCGGTGAGCACCGACTCGGGATGGAACTGCACGCCGTGCACCTGATACTTGCGGTGACGAACGGCCATGATCGTGCCGTCCTCGCGCGTTCGCGCGGCCACCTCCAAGTCTGGCGGCACGCCCTCGTTCGACACGATCAGCGAGTGGTAGCGGCCCGCCTGAAACGGCGCCGTGATCCCGCTGAAGACGCCCTTGCCGTCGTGGACGACCGTGGACGTCTTGCCGTGCATCGGGGCGGGTGCGCGACACACCGTGCCGCCGTAGACGACGCCAATCGCCTGATGGCCCAGACACACTCCAAGGATCGGGCGCGTCGGGCCGAAGCGGCGGATGACGTCGAGCGTCACACCCGCGTCTTCCGGCCGTCCGGGACCGGGTGAGATGACGATCTGCGCGGGCTGCATCGCCTCGATCTCGCCCACGGTCACCGCGTCGTTGCGGCGCACGCGGATCTCCGCGCCCAACTCGCCGAAGTACTGGACGAGGTTGTAGGTGAACGAGTCGTAGTTGTCGATGACCAAGACCATTCGTGTTCCCGCAGGGCCGGCCTTCAGGCCGGCCCGTCACAACCCTCGTTGCGCCAGTTCCAGCGCCTGAATCACGCCGCGGGCCTTGTCGCGCGTCTCCTCGTACTCCGCTGCGGGATTGGAATCGGCCACGATGCCCGCACCCGCCTGCACGTACGCGCGCCCGTTCTCGATGAGCACCGTGCGAATGGTGATGCAGAAATCCAGATTGCCCGCGAAGTCCAGGTACCCGACGGCGCCCGCGTAGACGCCCCGGCGGCGGTTCTCGAGCTCGGCGATGAGCTCCATGGCCCGCACCTTCGGCGCCCCCGACACGGTGCCCGCCGGAAAACACGCCACCAGCGCGTCGAGGCGGTCGTGCTCGTCCGACAGCCGGCCCTCGACGATCGACACGAGGTGCATGACGTGCGAGTAGCGCTCGAGCGTCATGTACGTGGGCACCTTGACCGTTCCATATGCCGACACGCGTCCCAGATCGTTGCGCCCGAGATCGACGAGCATCACGTGCTCGGCCCGCTCCTTCTCGTTGCGCTTCAGCTCCTCGGCCAGCCGCTGATCCTCCTCTTCGGTGCCGCCGCGCGGCCGCGTGCCCGCAATCGGATGGGTTTGGATGCGGTGGCCCTCCACCCGCACGAGCATCTCCGGCGACGATCCGACGATCGAGCGCCCGCCCATGCGGATGAAGTACATGTAGGGCGACGGGTTCACGTGCCGCAGCGCGCGGTAGGCGGTGAAGGGCTCGGCGGCAAACGGCGCCTCGAACCGCTGCGACAGCACTACCTGATAGACGTCTCCGGCGGCGATGTACTCCTTGGCCGCCCGGACCATCCGCTCGAACTCTTCACGCGTGACGTTCGACGTGATGTCGATCGGCTGGCCGTCGACGGGCACTGCCTTCGAGAGCGCACGCTCGAGCTCCCGCTCGACGAACTCGATCTTGGCCCGCGCGAACTGATACAGCGATTCGAGATCCTCGTCCCCCGAGATCCTCGCGTTGGCGACGATGAGGATGCGGTGGCGCACGTGGTCGAAGGCGAGCACGGTGTCGAACAGCATGAATCCCGCCTCGTCCTCGTCGGTGTGGGCTGGCTGCAGCGTCACCGGCTCGAACCACGCGGCGGCGTCGTACCCCAGGTATCCCACGGCTCCTCCGGTGAATCGGGGCAGCCCGGGCACGAACGGCGAATGAAATCCGGCCATCAGCTCTCGCAGCGTGGCGATGAACGGCCTGTCGGAGGTCGAGGTCTCGCCCGCCCGTTCGACGATCGTCCTGCCGCCGCGCGAGCGCAGGATGAGAAACGGATCCTTGCCGAGGAACGAGTAGCGTCCCACCTGCTCGCCGCCCTCCACCGACTCGAGCAGGAACGCGTAGTCCGAGTGCTCGGCGATCTTCAGGAAGGCCGACACGGGCGTCAGCAGGTCCGCGACGATCTCCTTGTAGACCGGCACGAACGTCCCGCGCTGGGCCAGCTCCCGAAACTGCTCGAACGTCGTGATATGCATTGATCTTCGGTCGGCGCACGTGACGCGCACGCTGAAGCGTGCGCTCTACCTCGCGCCGTGGTCCCCCATGTTCTGTAGAGCGGGGGCTTCAGCCCCCGCGGCCCCCGTCTCAGCGGTCTCCGCGAGGGCCCGCTGCGCCGCCTCGCGCATCACACCCGACGGCGCACGCTGTCCCGTCCACCACGCAAACTGCCGCTCTGCCTGCGCGACGAGCATCGGCAGCCCATCGAGCGTCGCGCATCCCGCCTCGCCCGCCTCGCGGAGAAGCCGCGACCTGCCGATGCCATAGGTCAGGTCGTACACGAGCCGACCGTCGAACCGCCCCCCCGGCAGCGGCGACTCGTCCCGCGCCGCGGCGCCTCCAAGCGGCGTGCAGTTCACGAGCAGATCCCATGAGCCTGCGGCCGGGGGCCAGGCTGCGGCCCGAACGGTCTGTCCGTTCCGGCTCAAGTCGGACGCCATCACGCGCGCCTGGTGCTCGCGCCTGGCATGGACGGTGACCGTGGCGCCGCGCGACGCGAGCGCCGCGACGACCGCCCGTGCCGCGCCGCCCGCGCCGAGGACCGCCGCGCGCAGGCCGGAATGGAGGGACAGGACCTCGTCGAGCGGCTCGAGAAACCCGTCGACGTCGGTGTTCGTCGCTTCCCAGTTGGGGCCCGGCAGCGCCGTGTCCGTACGAGCCACGCGCCTGAGGGTATTGGCGGCTCCCACCGCGCGTGCCAGCTCGTCGGCCGCCACCGCCGCCTTCAGGGCGTCGAGCTTGTAGGGAATCGTCACGCTGGCGCCCACGATCCCCAACGCATCCGCGAACGCGAGGAAGTCCCCAAAGTCCGCGGCGCGCAGCGGGACATAGACGGCGTCGACGCCAGAGGCGGCGAACGCCGCGTTGTGCATCGCCGGCGAGATCGAATGCGTCGCGGTGGCGCCCACGACGCCGTAGACGGCCGTCCTCGGACCGGTGTGTCGAAAACGAAACTGCTCCAGCATGCACCGCGCGGACAGTTGGCCGGGCGCCACCCCGTTGCCTGCATAGGTCCAGGGCGACCCGAACCGCGACGCGAGCACGCGGCTGGCGACGCCAGCTTCCCCCATCCCAATCACCACGGCATTCCCACCACGAGCGACCTCGAGCAGCGGCAGCATGTCGGTCAGACGCGAGGCGGTGACCGCGACTTTGATCACGGGAGCGCCCGTGCCGCGCATGGCGCGCACGCGGTCCGGCAGATCTGCCGGCACTCCAGAGAAGTCGTGCGACGAGACGAGGATCCGCCCTCGGTGCTGCCGGATCAGGCTGTGGAACGCGGAGCCTTCTGGAATCTGCCGGAGGGTCTGCCACTCGACGTCCACGTGCTCGGCTCCGAGCTCGAGCGCCCGGGCGAGGATGGCGTGCCGCTCCTCTTCGCTGCCTTCGAACCGTCCGCCCTCCCAGGCCGGACGGCACGTCACGATCACCGGCCGGCGCCGCCCCGCCAGCGCGCGATCGACATCGAGATCGAGCACGCCATCGAGGCGCAGCTCGACCATATCGCCCATCGCCGCGTCGCGTGCCGCGACGAGCTCGGCCATCGTCGCGCCGGTCACCGTCTCGCACAGGAGCGAAGCTGCCATAAAAGAAAAACGCCTCTTCAACCGGGTTGGCTGAAGAGGCGCGATGTCGGCTGAACTCGTTCTCGTGACGTCTTAGACGCTGGCCGCCCCTTCAGTCGCAGTCCGATACCACCACCAGTAGCTGGCGTAGCTCGGCGCAACGGAGAAGGTAAAGGCGTGAGCCATCAGCGAAAGAGACGAATGTCGCAGCGTATCGCAGTCTCCGTGGGGCTGTCAACCTTTTGAGGGCGCAGGGCCTTGCAGTTTCAAGGGTTTGCCCGTATCTTCAACCCAGGCGGACCTGAAGGTCCGCCTCTCACGTCTGACCGCGTACGGCCGCTCAACTATGTCTATTCGCAGCGTTGCCCCGGTGCTCGCCCTTCTGTTGTTCGTCGCGGCGGGTCTTCCGGCCCAGAGCCGGACGTTTCCCGTGGACGAGATTCGGGCGGGCATGGTCGGGGTCGGCCGGACGGTCTTCCAGGGCGACCGCCTGGAGGACTTCACGGTCCACATCCTGGGCGTGCTGCGCAACGTCATCGGCACGAGGCGAAACCTGATCCTTGCGCGTCTCGAGGGCGGCCCGCTGGCGGAGACCGGGGTCATCGCGGGGATGAGCGGCAGCCCCGTCTACATCGACGGCCGGCTGGTCGGTGCGGTGTCGTACTCCCTCGGCCAGTTCTCCAAGGAACCCATCGCGGGGATCACGCCCATCGGCGAGATGATCGAGGCGGCGACCTTCGCCGCGCCTCGTCGCCGGGCCGCACGCGTGGAGCTGCAGATGCCGCTCACGCCCGAGGGCTTTCGCCTGTCGCTGCGCCAGGCGTTCGATTGGATGCGCCCGTTCGCCGACAGTCCGGCCGACGTTCAGGTCTTTGGGGCCGCAGGGCTCGGCGCGGGCATCGGGACGATGCTGCGGCCGATTGCCACGCCCTTGACGCTCGGCGGCTTCGACGCCACGTTCATCGATCCGATCGCCGCGGTGCTGCGCGACCAGGGGTTCGTGCCCGTGCTGGCCGGCAGCTCGGCCCAGGACACGCCGCAGGCCTCGCTGCCGCTGCGGCCGGGCGATCCCATTGGCGTCGCGCTCATGAGCGGCGACCTCGAGCTCGGCGCCACGGGCACCGTCACGGAGGTGGACGGCACCCGCGTATACGCGTTCGGTCACCCCTTCTACGGCTTGGGGCCGACGCAGTTCCCGATGACGCGCGCCTACGTCCACGCCGTGCTGCCCAGCCTCGTGAGCTCGATGAAGATCGCCAGCACCGGCGAGGTGATCGGCACCATCCAGCAGGACCGCTTCACCACGATCGCGGGGACGCTCGGCCCGGGACCCTCGCTCATCCCGATCACCCTCAACCTCACGTCCGAGCGCGGCACGCGCAAGACCTTCACGATGCGCATGGTGAACGACCAGCTCTTCACGCCGCTGCTCGCCTACCTGTCGATCATGAACACGCTGAGCGCCTACGAGCGCCAGAATGGCGCGGCCAGCTACGTCGTCCGCGGCAGCGCGTCGGTCAAGCGGCACGGCGACGTGGCGTTCGAAGACCTGTTCAGCGG
>JACQTK010000280.1 GCA_016210845.1 Acidobacteriota bacterium
CCATCCCTATCCCCTGCGGCGGCTTGGCGTCATCACCTGAGGCAAGAGCCGGATGCGGGAAACCCGCTCGTCCGGATCTGTGGAGGGGGTGCTCAGTAATGGGCATTCCTACTCCGACTGGAATGTGTCGTTCTTGGCCGAACGCTCATTCCTATACGGGGTCGTCACCCGAATTTCAACTGAGACTAACACTCACTCTTCAGCAGCGGCGTCATTACTTTCGGCGGAACCAATTGAAGACCGAACCGAGCCCGTCGGCGAGGCGCTGCTCCAATGCCTCCATCGGCGAAATTGCCGAGTGCGCTGCTTCAATCGTTTGATGTTCTCTTTGGCGCATCGCGAGCTGCAGGTCCTCTTTCGCCAGGTATTGCTGGATCGTGATCTCGTCTGCCATCTGACGGCTTCTTCGAGGGCGTCCGGACGCGCTGAACGTCATCCGGATTGCTCCCTCAGGGAGCATCGCAGGCTAACAATAGATTCCGTTTAGCGAGTCATCGCTCCCATGCCCCTATCTCCTCTTGCGATTCACCGAGCGCGACTCGGCCTGCAAAGCCTGGATCGCAAGTTCCACGTATTTCGGAATCTTCGGCAGGAAGCCTCGTTCATACCGAGTAATCGTGTTGCGTGACATGCCGAGTCGGTCAGCGAGTTCGCCTTGAGTGAGACCAAGGAGGAGCCTCTGTTTACGAAGCTCCCGACCGGTCAACCTGAGGGTAGGCTACCTAGGGGAGCATCCAGCGGTCAACGCAAAAGCCGTCCAAAAACAAGTGATTATTGAACCCTGGACCAGCGGCCTAGAACGGCCGCCGATCCGGGGCGAAAGGGCGGGCTAGGTGGCGGGGGTTTGTTGGACCTGCCGGCGCCAGCGTTTGAGGGTGGACCGGGAAACGCCCAGCCGCTCGGCGGCCAGATCGATGGACAGCCCTGCAACCGTTTGGAGCCGCTCGATTGGGGGCCGGGCCTGGGGTCGGCCGAGCCGTTTCCCTTGCGTCCTGGCCCGCTGTAGGCCCGCCAGGACCCGTTCTCGGATGCGTCCCCGCTCGAACTCGGCCAGGGCCGCCAGGATGTGCAGTTGGAGCTTGCCGGCGGGCGTGGTGCAGTCGATCCCCTCGCCGAGGCTGACGAACATCACGCCGACACTCTGAAGGTCTTCGAGCAGCGTCACGAGATGCCGGAGGTTCCGGCCGAGCCGGTCGAGCCGCCAGCAGACCAGCACGTCGAACCGCCGACGCTTCGCATCCGTCACGAGCCGGTCGAGAGCGGGACGTCTATCCTTCGCCCCGCTCACACCCCGGTCCACGTATTCGACAGCCGTCCAGGCCCGCGCCTGCACGTAGCGCCGGAGTTCCTGTAGCTGGTTCTCCGGCTCCTGGTCGAGCGTCGAGACGCGGGCGTAGATGGCAGCCTTCATGGTTCTCGGTCCGGCCGCAAGCGCCTGAGGGCACGCACGGCCCGGTCAACAGCGGCTTCAAGATCCAGGGCTTGCTGTGCGGCATCGCCGACCAGCCGGCGCAACGTGGTCGAGAGCGGAGAGGCGACTTGGAGCGCCTGGGCGATGTCATCGAGCGTGGCCCGGATTTCCCTGGTAGTCGGGCGGACGGGACGAGGCGCCTTCATCGCCCCGTCTCCTTGAACGAGTAGTAACGCCCACCCTCGCCGATGATCACGAAGTCGAGCAGGTCGATGCCGATGATCTCGGCTGCTCTACGGAGCCGAAGGCAGAGCGCCACGTCATCAGGTGAGGGCTCGGGATCACCGCTCGGGTGATTGTGGCCAACGATCACGCCGGCCGCATTCGCCATGATGGCTGCCTTGAACACATCCCGAGGATGCACGATGCAACTGTCGAGCGTGCCCCGGCTGACTTCGTGCAGGCTGACAACGCGATGCTTCGTGTTGAGCAGCAACACAACGCAGACTTCGATGGGTTCGGATTCGAGTCTGGCCCGGAGCAAGGCGGCAGCTTCGGAGGGTCGGCCCACCTGCGGAGATGGGCCGACTGCTGAACGTGAGTAAACGAGCCGGAGTTCACGCACGCACGGCGTCACGGCTGGTTTCCTGTTCTTCGTATTCGGCGAACGCTTCGAGAATCAGATCCCGGACCCGGTCCTGTGCAGTCGTGTCGATGATCGGCCGGAGCAAGGCGAATGACCGCCGCTCACCGTTGACCGAGTACTGACGCGCGGGGAAGGTGACGTTCCGGCCGCCGGTCCGACGCTCCCAGACTCCGAAGCCGATCAGCTTCAGGCCGGCCAGCGCGTTGGCGCCGACTAGCACGCCGTGTCCGTCGCACGTGGCGCACTTGCCGACTGCGCCGGCTAGCGGTCCAGTCTCGGCGATGGTCAATTCCCGGTCGCCGTTGCACGCGGGACAGATGGGATCGGCAAAGTGCAGCTCGGCATCCGCGAGTTTGCCGGGCGGGTTGTTGCGGTCGTTGGGGATGATCTTGATCTGCATGGCAGGAGCCTTTCTGCACGTCCGCTGACGTGCGGGCCAGGGCGGCAGGCTCCCGTAGAATGTTGGGTAGCCCGCTGACCGGCCTAGCGACGGTTACGGGTTAGGGGCGTTCGCGTGTTACCAGCACGCGGGCGTCCCGCTGTCTCTGTAACTGTCTCCTGAATCCCGCCCGGAAGTCAAGCTATTTATTACGAGGTTTTATTTCAGGGTATCTGCGGGCGTAGGCCCGGATGGCGTCCGCGAGCAGTTCGGATCGTGGCCTACCGAGTCCGTCCGAGAGGCCCCGGAGAAGCCTATCAATGCTGGTCGGAATGCTGGTAGCCAGCGGGACTGGCGGATCGTCGGTGTGGGCGGGTCTGCCTCGTTTTGGCTTTGGCGTGCGAGCCATGCTCGCAAGTCTAGCACGAATAAAATCAGTATCAATATATAGGGCCACAAGCTGTGGCACAGGGGCGGCCCGCCCTGGGGGACGACCCCCGCTGTATGTTGGGGTCCCATCACTAGGGCGGGTGGGTCCACTCCCGAGAAATTCTTCAAGAGTCGCGTTGACTCGAACAGTGGGAGGCTGGTTAGAAGTGCCACGCGGTCTGCCACGCGAACAGCCCTGCCACGCGGCCTGCCACGCGGAAATTGACGCGCTCCGAAGGGTGCTGACGAAGTGGGACGGAAGCCCTATCTGAAAATTTCGGAAGGAATCCGGAAGTATTGGCGCGCCCGGCAGGACTTGAACCTGCGGCCTACGGATTCGAAGTCCGGCGCTCTATCCAACTGAGCTACGGGCGCACGAGCCGTCATCTTACCATGCGGGTCCGAGCCGCGCCGCACACTTGCACCCCACACGAACGAGGGCTCACAATAGCACCGACTCCCTTAGTGACAGTATGACTCGCGCCCCGACTTTCCGCAGACGTGGAGGTCACAGGAGAACGGTCTGTATGACTGTGCATCTATGTACCGCAGGTCTCGTGTTCGCCCTGACCGCCCCCGCCCTTGCTGCCGGCGACCCGCAGGGCGCGCCCGCGCACCCCTCGACTGCCACTCGGGGTGCCCTGAGCGACGTCGAAGGGCAGCAGGCGCCCGCTCCTCCACAGGATCCCGACCGGCCGATCTCGTTCGAGGAACAGGTGGTCGTCACCGCCTCGAAGACGGAGCAGCAGCTGGTCAACGCGCCTGCGGCCGTGAGCATCGTCACCACCGAGACGATTCAGAACTCGCCCGCCACCAACGTCGGCGATCTGATCCGTGCGGTGCCCGGCGTCAACGTCTCGCAGATCTCCGCGCGCGACGTGAACATCACCACGCGCGGCGCCACCAGCACCCTGGCCACGTCGCAGCTCGCCCTGGTCGACGGCCGCAGCGTGTACCTGGACTTCTTCGGCATGGTCCTCTGGGATCTGGTGCCGACCAATCCGCACGAAATCCGCCAGATCGAAGTGATCCGGGGCCCGGCGTCCGCGGTGTGGGGCGCCAACGCCATGGCCGGCGTGGTGAACGTGCTGACCCGGACGCCGCGCGAGCTGGCGGCGGCGGGCGGCACGTCGCTGACGATCGGCGTCGGCGCGTTCACCCGCAGCATCACCGGTCGCGACGCCGACGCGGGGTCGCTCTTCTACGTGAACGGATCGCACGCGCAGGCCGTCGACGCCCGCTGGGCCTACAAGGTCTCGGCCGGGTACTACACGCAGGACCCGCTGCCGCGTCCCACGGGCACGCTGCCGAACGTCTTCCGCACGCCGTATCCCGACTTCGCCAACCAGGGCACGTCGCAGCCGAAGTTCGACGCCCGGGTGGACTACGACCTCGCCGGCGGCGGCACGGTGACGTTCAGCGGCGGCCTGGCGGGGACGGAGGGCATCATCCACAGCGGCATCGGGCCCTTCGACATCTCGAGCGATTCGCGGATGGGGTACTTCAGCACGCGGTATCAGAACGGCGGGCGCCGCGTGGCCTTCTTCACCAACCTGCTCGACGGCGACGCCTCCAACCTGCTGACGCGTGGGCCCACGGGCCAGCCGCTGCCGCTGGTGTTCGACACCAAGACGTTCGACGTCGAGGCCTCCGACGTCCGGACCATCGGCACGAGCCACGTCCTGACCTTCGGCGGGAACTTCCGCCGCAACACGTTCGACATCTCGCTCGCGCCTCGCGGCGACGACCGCAACGAGGGCGGCGGATTCATCCAGGACGAAATCTTCTTCGGCGACCGCTTCCGCTGGGTCGTGGGCGGCCGCCTCGACACGTTCTCGTCGATCGACGATCCCGTGTTCTCGCCCCGCACGACGTTCATGGTGAAGCCGGACGCGGCCCAGACGTTCCGCGTCTCGTTCAACCGGGCGTTCCGGGCTCCCTCGTTCATCAACAACCACATCGACACGACGATCCTGAACCAGGTGGACCTCGGCGCGCTGTCGCCCGCGCTCGCGCGATTCGTCTTCCCGATCACCGCAGTGGGCAATCCCAACCTCAAAGAAGAAACGATGACCGCCTACGAGATCGGGTACACGGGTGTCGTCGGCAGTCGCGCCACCGTGACCGCGGCCGTGTACTTCAACTACACGGATGACGGCATCTACTTCACGCCCGTGGCCGCCTATACGCCCGCCAACCCGCCGCCCGGGTGGCCGCTGCCGCCGGTCGTCCTCGGCGTGCTCGCGGGGCTCACACCGCCGGTGGTGCTCCCATCACGCTTCACGTACCTCAACCTCGGCACGATCAAGGACAAGGGCGTGGAGCTGGGCGTCGACGCGGCGGCGAACCAATACGTCAACGTCTTCACGAACTACTCGTTCCAGGCCAAGCCCGAGATCGAGGATTTTCCGGCCGGGACGACCATCAACGACATCAACTGGCCGGCGAAGAACCGGTTCAATGCGGGCTTCGACTTCAGCTATGCGCGGTTCCTGGGCAACCTCGCCGTGAGCTATACGGGCGAGGCGTACTGGCAGGACGTGCTCGACGCGCGCTTCGCAGGCACGACCGACGACTACACGCTCGTCAACGGCGGATTCGGCGTGCGATGGGCCGGCGAGCGGGTCGTCACCAGCATCAAGGTCACCAACCTGGCGAACCAGGAGGTGCTGCAGCACGTGTTCGGCGACGTGCTGAAGCGCCAGGTGGTGGGGGAGGTGCGCGTCACCTTCTGATGGACGCGGCGGCTAAAGCCGCCGCTCTACAGGGGGATAGCTTATCCACCTGTAGAGCGCACGCTCTCGCGTGCGCGTGTCGAGAATGGTCCGGCGGTTGCTAGAAGGGGGAGGGAGGTGCTCATGCCGTTCAAGGACCTCGACAGGGAGGGGATGGATCCACCCGGGCCGGTGACCGAGAGCGCGGAGGAGCAGGGGCTCGAGCGCGACGTGGATGACGAGGAGCTCGGGCAGTCGGAGGAGCTCGACGGCGACGACATCGGCGACATCGCCGACGAGGGGCCGGGACACCGGGGGTAGCTGCTACCGTCTTTGCGGCTCTGCGTATTTCATCACCGCGCGCAGGTTGGCGCCCCTCGATGTCCGGAGCGGCGCCCACAGATCGCCGACGGCCTCGATCCGATCGGCGAACGTGCGGATCGTGAAGTCCCTCGGCGAGAGGCCGCCCGCGTCGATCTCGTCCCACGTCAGCGGCGTCGACACGCCCGCGAAGTCGTTGGCGCGGGCGCTGTAGGCGCTGGCGAGCGTCTTGCCGCGGACGTTCTGCAGGTAGTCCACGTAGATGCGACGGCCCCGCGCGGCGAGCGATCGCTCCACCGTCGCCGCCTTCGGGTGCTTGCGCGCCACCATCGTCGCCACGATCTGGCAGAAGAGCAGCCCCGCCTCGAACCGCGTGTCGGGCGGCATGGGCACGTAGACGTGCAGGCCGCCCGCGCCAGACGTCTTGGCGAAGGCGGGCGCATCCAGGGCGTCCAGCTCCTCGCGCACCCAGCGCGCCACGTCGAGGACGCGTGAGAAGCGGACGCCTTCGGGCGGGTCGAGGTCGATGGCCACGTCATCCGCGCACAGGTCCGATCCCATCCTCGAGAACCACGGATCCTGCGAAATCGAGGCGAGCTGTACGGTGTAGAGCAGCGTGACGAGCGAGCCGCCCACGATGTGCCGCCGCTTCCCGCCCCTCGACTCTGCTCGGGGCGACCCTGAGCTTGTCGAAGGGTCGGCACCCGTGGCCACGCGCTCGACGCGCACGCCCGCCGGCAGCGTGTCGGGCGCACGGTGCTGGTAGAAGGGCTTCGCGGCCACACCGTTCGGATACCGCTTCATCACGAGCGGCCGGTCGGCGAGGACCGGGAGAAGGTACGGCGCGGCGCGCACGTAGTGACGGAACAGATCGCCCTTGGTGAGCTTCAGCCGGGGCCAGAAGACCTTGCGGAGGTTGCTGACCTCGAGCCGAGCGCCGCCAGGCAGCTCGAGCACCCCATCCCCACCCGCGTCGTCGATGGCGTCGAGCTGCGCGAGCAGGTGTGTGATCTCAGGCGGACCTTTGGGTCCGCCTGAGATCACAGGTCCGCCTGACAAGGCTCGCGCCATAGGTCGCTCGAGCAATGCATCGGGCTCCTGGCGCGCCTCCTCGGGCTTCACGTCCTCGCGCAGCCCCAGGTACGTGGGATGGCGAAGCCTGCCGTCCGCGGTCCATTCCGTGAACTTGACCTCGGCCACCAGCTGCGGGTGCACCCAATGCGGCCGCTCGTTGGTGCGCGGCCGCGTGTCGAACGGGGGATCCGTGACCTGCAGCGCGCGCAGCCGCTTCCAGATGCGGCCAAGCTCCGCATCGGCGAAGCCAGCTCCTGTGTGCCCGACGTACCGCAACCTGCCGCCGCCGTCGTAGAGTCCGAGGAGCAACGCGCCGAAGAACGGCCTCGATCCGCGGGGGTCGGTCCAGCCAGCGATCACGCACGCCTGGCGTCGCACCAGCTTCAGCTTGCGCCAGTCCGGCGAGCGGCGCCCCGATCGGTAGGTCGAATCGAGTCGCTTGGCGATGAGCCCTTCCCATCCCTGCGCCTGCGCGCGCGCGTACAGCGGTCGACCGTCGCCGACGATCTGCTCGCTCAGACGGAGACGGTCATCGTCCTGATCGGCGAAGAGCGCCCCGAGGCGAGACCGCCGCTCGCGCAAGGGGAGGAGACGGAGGTCCTCGTCGCCGAGGCGCAGGAGGTCGAACGCGATGAAGGCCACGGCCTGGCGGGCCGTAAAGGCCCGCCCTGCGTCGGACCTGCCTCGACGGTCGTAGGGCGCCCCTTTACGGGGCGCCTTCAGGTGAATCCTTCCTTGCAGGCCCTGAAACCCGCTCGGCTCCCCCTGCGCGTCCAGCGCCACGATCTCGCCGTCGAGCAGCACGGGACGATCCAGCCGCCGGCCCCACGCCTGGAGGGCGGCCACCAGTTCGGGAAACTGTGCGGTCTTCTCGTTCCCGAGGCGCGACCAGAGGCGGACGCCCACCGTGCCGTCGTGCGGCAGCACGGAGACGATCGCGCGGATCCCGTCGTACTTGGGCTCGTAGGCGAGCGTGGCGGCGTCGAGCGGCGCCTCACCGGTGCTGGCCAGCATCGGCCGCACGGTCGCGGGGTCGTCGCGCCACATGTGGGGCTACGCCGCTCCTTCCGCCTGGCGCGCGTCGCGCCCTTTCGGGCGCGCGCTGGAGCCCTCTTCCTGGCCCCGCCCGCGCCCTCCAGGCTCTGGCGCAGCCGCTCCATCAGGTCCACCACTTCGGCCTGGCGCGGCTCGACGGGGGCCGCGAGCACGGCCTCCTTGCCCTTGCGAGGCAAGACTGGCGCCCGCGGGGCGATCCCGCGCAGGCTGAAGCCTGCGCGCGACACCTGCATGAACGGCGCTCTAGCCCGCGCGCCGCGTTCGAAGCTCGCGCTCCGCCTCGATCCAGTCGTCGAAGTCGGCGCCGTCCCGCTCCCCTCGGCCCAGGTAGCGGCGGTACGCGGCCTCGGCGATCTCTGCCTGCGTGGGCTCGGCGACGGCCGTGCGCGCGCTGTGATCCGCGGCCGACTCGATCGGCTCGGTGCCCGCCACGGTGGCGATGTCGACCGGCGGCGCGGCCGGTGCCTTCCTGGTCCGGCGCCGCTCGGGAACGCTCGATGGAGATATCTTCTTGGTCATGGTGCTTCCCTTGGAACGGTCCATTCTATCAAGCGCCGTCGCGCGTGTTGCGCGACATTTGTGTCGCGATCGCGCTCCGGCGGAGCTTGGCCGACGTGTCGATCAGGTGCAGCAGTCCTGCGAGCGGCACGTGGACCCAGTCCGGACGGTTGTTCAGCTCGTACCCCAGTTCGTAGATCGCTTTCTCCACGAGAAAGAGCTGCAGCAGCGCGTCGATGTCGTCGGCGCGCGACGGCAGGATCGCGGCGTCGCGGGACGCGGCGAGATACGCGCGAAGATAGACGGCGCCCACCCACGTCTCCCAGAGGTCCGCCCAGGGCGTCAGCCGCTCCACGTCCTCGGGACGGGCGAGCGTTGCGGCGCTCAGGCTCGTGAGCGCCACATAGCTGAAGGAGCGGAGCATGCCGGCCACGTCGCGAAGCGGCGACGACTTGGCCCGGCGCTCGGCGAGCGGCCGCGCGGGCTCGCCCTCGAAGTCGAGAATGGCGATGTCGCCCTCGTTCACCAGCACCTGGCCGAGGTGGTAGTCGCCGTGACAGCGGATCCGCGAGCCCGCCTGACGGATGCCGTCCGCGCGCTCGAACCGACGCAGCAGCTCGCCGCGGTGCCCCAGCACGCCGCGCGCCAGCTCGCGGCCGCGGTCGTCGAGCCGATCGACGGACGATTCGAGGAGCGCCAGCCCCCGCTCGGCGCGCGCGCGCATCGCCTCGGACAGGGCGCGCAGGTCGTCGGCCGTGAACGGTTCCGGCTCGAACGCCATGGCGGACGGCGACGCCGCGGCCAGCTGCACGTGCAGCTCGCCCGTGCGCCGGCCCAGGATGTCGGCTGTGGCGAGGTACGTCCCGATCGCGTCGACCACCGAAGCCGGGGCCGTCGCGTCTTCGGCGCGGAGCCACGCGGCCGCCTCGTCTTCGGCGAGGCGGGGCAGCGGCAGTCCCATGACGCGCTCGAAGTACCGTGCCAGCTCCTCGATCGTCACCTGCCAGCCGCTGCCCTGGTTCCACGCGAACTCCTGCAGCATCGCCACTGCCGACGCCTCCTCGCCCGCCGCCGCGTACGAGATGGAGCCCATGAGCCGAGGCACGCGGGTGAATCCCCGCGCCGCCAGGAATTCCCCGATCTCGACGTCGGGATTGGGCCCGGGCTGCAGCCGCCGGAACAGCTTCATCACCAGCCGCTGGCCGAAGGTGAGGGAGCTGTTGCTCTGATCGGGTGACGAGCGCGCGATCGGCGTCAACGCGTCGGCCGGGGCGCGCTCGGCCGTCACCGCCAGGTTCACGCCGCGCAGGCCCCCCCGCCGCATCGACAGCTCGCGCCGCTCCTCGATGATGCCGAGCAGCGTCGCGCACGTCCCATCGTCGAGAAGGCCGTCGTAGAGCAGCCCCTTGCGCGCGCCCGTGATCCGCGCCAGCACCGCGCCCGAGTGGGCGCTCTCCACCGCGGCGGCGTCCTTGTCGCTCGACATGGCCAGCGGCAGCACGTACTGCTCGCGTCCGCCGTCGCGATACTCGGCCTCGACGATGGTCAGGAAGGCGGGATGGGCGCCGCGCCGCACCGGCGTCCAGTCGAGGAAGCGCGCGCCCGCGAGCGGCCGCGCCTTGCCGCCGAACCACCGCTGACGCTCCAGGAACGGCGCCAGCGCCTGGCGCTCGATGATGGCGCGCATGCCGCCGTCGAGAATCGAATCCCAGACGACGCCCGCGAAGAGCGCGGGCGCGGCGGCGTGCTCGTCGGCCAGCGGCACCGGGCGCGCGGTGATCGGGGTGACCACGTCCTGGAGCTGGAACCAGTAGAACCCGTACGGCGCCAGCGTCAGGACGTACGGCTGCTCGCCGATGCGCGGGAACTCCGTCGACCCCATCATCTCCACCGGCGTCAGTCCCACGAACGGCGCCAGCGGAATCTCGGCCGGCTGCGGCGTCCGCGCCAGGTTGGCCACGCACAGCACGATGTCCTGCTCGTACCGCCGGACGTAGGCGAGCACCTTCCGGTTGGCGGTCCTGATGAACTCGATCGATCCGCGGCCGAACACCTTGTGCTGCTTGCGCAGCGCGATCATCCGCTTCATCCAGTGCAGCAGCGAGAACGGCGATCGCTCCTGCGCCTCCACGTTGATGGCCTCGTAGCCGTACACCGGGTCCATGATGACCGGCGCGTACAGCCGCGCGGGATCGGCGCGCGAGAAGCCCGCGTTGCGGTCGCTGCTCCACTGCATCGGCGTGCGCACGCCGTTGCGGTCGCCGAGGTAGACGTTGTCGCCCATGGCGATCTCGTCGCCGTAATAGATGATCGGCGTGCCGGGCATCGAGAAGAGCAGGCAGTTCATCAGCTCGATGCGCCGCCGGCTGTTCTCCATGAGCGGCGCCAGGCGGCGGCGGATGCCCACGTTGACGCGCATCTGCGGGTCGGCCGCGTACTGCGCGTACATGTAGTCGCGCTCCTCGTCGGCGACCATCTCCAGCGTGAGCTCGTCGTGGTTGCGCAGGAAGAGCGCCCACTGGCACGTCTCGGGGATGTCGGGCGTCTGGTTCACGATCTCGACGATGGGATGGCGATCCTCCTGGCGGAGACCCATGAACATGCGCGGCATGAGCGGAAAGTGAAAGGCCATGTGGCACTCGTCGCCGTCGCCGAAGTACGCGCGCACGTCCGACGGCCACTGGTTGGCCTCGGCCAGCAGCACGCGCCCCTCGTACTGCGCGTCGAGCTCGCGCCGGATGCGCTTGAGGAACTCGTGCGTCTCGGGGAGGTTGGCGCTCTCGGTCCCCTCGCGCTCGTTGTGGTACGGCACGGCGTCGAGGCGGAAGCCGTCGAGACCCTGGTCGAGCCAGAAGCGCAGGACGGAGATCATCTCCTCCTGCACCTCCGGGTTGTCGTAGTTC
>JACQTK010000021.1 GCA_016210845.1 Acidobacteriota bacterium
TCGATGGAGCTCAAGAAGCGGGAAGGGTACTTTTAGATGGCACTGCGGCTCGAGCGGAGGTTCACTAGTGGAGTGTTTCAACTGATGCACTGCCACCTACGACAGCCTTTCGACGCCGGATCTGCTGGCCGCGACAACGGCGCGGCCAGTCCCGATTTGGGAAAGACATCCCACTAGATGTCGGGGCTCCTCCGCATCTGCACGGCGGGCAGCGTCGACGACGGCAAGAGCACGCTGATCGGGCGGATGCTCCACGACTCGCAGGCCGTGTACGAGGACCAGGTGCACTCGGTCAGGGCGGCGTCGAAGAACCGCACGGCGGGGTCGATCGACTTCTCGCTGTTCACCGACGGGCTCAAGGCGGAGCGCGAGCAGGGGATCACGATCGACGTGGCGTACCGATATTTCGCGACCGCCCGCCGCAAGTTCATCCTGGCCGACACGCCGGGACACGAGCAGTACACGCGCAACATGGCCACCGGCGCCTCGACCGCCGACGTCGCCATCCTGCTGGTGGACGCGACCCAGGGCGTGCGCGTCCAGTCGCGGCGGCACGCGCGGATCGCGCAGTTGCTGGGCATCAGGGACTACGTGCTGGCCGTCAACAAGATGGACCTGGTCGACTTCGACCGCGACGTCTTCGAGGGGATCGCCGACGAGTTCGAGCGCATCCTGGCCGGCGCGCGGTGCCACGCCATTCCGCTCAGTGCGCTCCACGGCGACAACGTGATCGTGCCGAGCGATTGCACGCCGTGGTTCGAGGGCCCGAGCCTGCTGCCGTTCCTGGAAACGGTGCACGTCACGCGCGATCTCACGTCGCTGCCCTTCCGCTTTCCGGTACAGCTCGTGCTCAGGCCGAACGATCGGTTCCGCGGCTACGCCGGCCAGATCGGCTCGGGGACGATCCGCGTGGGCGACCAGGTCGCGGCCTGGCCGTCGGGCCGCACCGCGCGCGTGAGCCGCATCGTCACGTTCGACGGCGACCTCGACACGGCGTTCGCGCCGATGTCGGTCACGCTGACGCTCGACGACGAGATCGACATCAGCCGCGGGGACACGCTCACCCGGATTCAGGAGCCAGGCGAGGGACGCCGGGAGGCCGATCGGCCGCCGGAGACGGGGCCGCGCTTCGAGGCGGAGGTCGTGTGGATGGACGAGCGGCCGCTGGATCCGGCGCGCGTCTACCTGCTCAAGCACTCCACGCGCACGGTGACCGCCGAGATCGACCACGGGCTGGTGCTCAATCAGATCGGCACCGTCACGGTCTCGACCTCGCGGCCGCTGGTGTTCGATCGGTACGACGAGAACCGCGCCACGGGCAGCTTCATCCTGGTCGACCCCGCCACGCACTTCACCGCGGGCGCGGGCATGATCGTGAACCCGGTCCGCACCGACGCGGCTCCGCGCGTCCAGGCGCCGATCAGCGCCGCCGAGCGTCTCGCCCTGCTGGCGCGCCGGGCCGGCTCCGACGCCGAGGCCACCGAGGCCGTCAGGAAGGCGCTCGAGGAGATGCTGTCGTAGGGGCAGGCCTCGTGCCTGCCCACAGTGGGCAACCACAAGGGTTGCCCCTACAGGAGTCCCGATGACAGATGCACGTAACGTGATTTCGGAGGCGCTCCGCGAGGCCCGGACGCCCTGCCTCACCTCGAGCTTTCAGGCCGAGTGCGTCGTCCTCACGCACATGCTGCTCGACGTGCGGCCCGACATCCCGGTGCTGTTCCTCGATACGTACCATCACTTCGCCGCCACGCTGGCCTACCGCGACGAGATGGCCGAGCGGTGGAACCTGAATCTGGTGAACCTGCGCGCGGCGGAGCCGCGCGGCGGGCTGTGGCAGGCCGAGAGCACGGACGCGTGCTGCGCGCGGCACAAGGTGGGCCCCCTGTTCTCGGCGCTCGAGGCCTACGACGTCTGGTTCACCGCCCTGCGCCGCGACCAGTCGCCGTCGCGCGCGACCTTGCAGGACGTCGAGCCCTTCCGGCTGCCCAGCGGGCGGACCATTCAGCGTGTCAGCCCGCTGGCGGCCTGGACTGCGAAAGATGTCTGGACGTACGCCAAGCGCCATGACATCCCGCTGCTCCCGCTGTACGAGCAGGGCTACACGAGCATCGGCTGCGAACCCTGCACGTCGCTGCCGCCCGATCCTGCCAATCCGCGCTCGGGGCGGTGGCAGGGGCAGAAGCTCGAGTGCGGGATCCACATCCAGGCGAAGTAGGGGTGCGATCACACTAACGATCATCGGTGCGACTTCGACCTGTGTCGGTGCAACCTCGATCCGGGTCGGTGCAACCTCGATCCGGGTCGGTGCAACCTCGATCCGGGTCGGTGCAACCTCGATCCGGGTCGGTGCGATTTCGATCCGGGTCGGTGCAACCTCGATCCCGGTCGGTGCAACCTCGATCCGGGTCGGTGCCGATCCGGAGCAACGCGGCAGCCGCCGACACGATCTCACCAACGGTCACGGGCCGCGTGACGACGTGAAATCCCATCGCGCGGATGTCGTCGGCGGGCAGCGTGCCGAGCGCGGTCACCACCAGCACCCGATCCGGCGGCACCACGTATCGCACCTCGTCGAGCACGCCGCGAGGCTCGGCGAGACCGCGAAGGTCCACGATCAGCACGCGCGGCTTCATGCCGTGCCGCAGGTACTCGCGTGGAATCGGCCAGGCGTCGCAGGCGACGACGTCGCAGCCCTCGTCGATGAGCTGCGCCCGCAGCAGCGCCCGCTCCGGCCATTCCGGGCCGACGACGACGACGTCGGGCGGCGCGGGGCTCACGGTCCGGCGGTCGCAGCCCCCAGCACGCGCGCGGCCTTCTTGACATCGCGTGGCGCCACCCAGCACAGCGCGCCGTACCGGCCGTCGGTGCCGACCGCGTCGAGTGCGATGACGTTGATGTTGGCGTCGGCCAGCGCGCCCATGAGATCCGCGACGGCGCCGAGTCGATTGTCGCCTTCAATCAGGAATCCGCGCTTGGGTCCGACGAGCTTCCACTTGTTGGCTCGGGCGACCTGCTTGAACGCCACCACGTCGGCCGGCATGAAATCCAGCTGCGTCCGGCGTCCGCTCGGGAACCCCGAGAATCCGAGGAGGTTCACGCCGGCGTCCTTCAGCGCGCGCAGCACGCGCGCACCCTCGCCGGCTTTGTTCGGCACCTCGACGTAGAAATACTCGACCTGGCGCACCGTATCGGCCATGGCGTCCTCCATCACGTGTCGTGACGGTCCCAATTCTACGGGATTCGGGAGCGTCCGGGCGCCGCGTCACGGCGGGCATTCAGGGCATTGGATCTGCCCCCGCTCAACAATCGAGACAGCGCACTTCGGCGAAGATCTCGTCGCGCGTGTCGGCATGGTCGCGCGCGTAGTTGATCAGGCAACGTATCGCTTTGCCTGCGTCGGGCAGCTTGTACGCCGCCGCCATCTGTTCCAGGAATTGCTGCTGCTCGCCGGCAAGCTCCACGGAATACGCGCGTAGATCCTTCATGGCCCCTACTTTACCCCGGCTGCCGGGTTGCCCCGAATCGCGATTCGGCACACAATCGGGCCCACAGCGAGGAGGCGAAACATGCGAAGAGGCATCGTGCTGGGCCTGCTGCTCGCCGCGGGCGCGCTGTCGGTGGGCGTCAGCGCCCTCCAGCAGGCGGCCGGCCAGCAGGCACCACGCGTCGTAGAGGTCGAGAAGCTCAGGGACAACCTGTACGTGCTGAGAGGCGGCGGCGGCAATACCGCGGTCTTCATTCGGTCGAACGGGGTCACCATCGTCGACACGAAGAATCCCGGGTGGGGACAGCCGATCCTCGAGCAGATCAAGAAGCTCACCGACAGGCCGGTGACGACCATCATCAACACCCACACGCACGGGGATCACGTGAGCGGCAACGTCGAGTTCCCCGCGAGCGTCGAAGTGATCGTGCACGCCAACACGGCGGAGAACATGAAGCGCATGCAGGCACCGTCCGGCTTTCCACCGGCGCCGGCAGGGCCGACGATCTTCGAGCAGAACGGCGGCCGCGGCCTGCCGAAGCGCACGTACACGGATCGCCTGACGCTCGGCAGCGGGGCGGACCAGGTCGATCTCCGTTACTTCGGACGCGCGCATACCAGCGGCGACACGTGGGTGATCTTCCCGGCGCTGCGCGTCGTGCACGCGGGCGACGCCTTCCCCGGCAAGCAGATTCCGCTGATCGACGCCGTCAACGGCGGCAGCGGTGCGGGATATCCCGATACCCTCGCGAAGGCGGCCGACACGGTCGGCAGCATCGACTCGATCATCACGGGCCACAGCACGGTGTTGACGCTGGCGGATCTGCGGGAGTACGCACAGTTCAACCGCGACTTCCTGATGGCGGTGCAGGCGGGCAAGACGAGCGGCCAGACGGTCGACCAGATCGCCGCCAGCTGGAAGCTTCCGGCCAGGTACACGGGGTACGCCGAGCCGCAGGCCGCACGGCTCCGCAGCAACGTGCAGATCGCGTACGACGAGCTGAGGTAGTCGGCGACTGCGACGCAAGCTCCCGGATCTCGGACCCGGGCTGATCCTCGCCGCCACGGGAGTCGGCGTCGGCGACATGGTCTCGTCGACCATCGCGGGCGCCGAGTACGGGTTGACGCTCGCATGGGCGCTGGCGGCGGGCGTCCTGGTCAAGTTCGCGGTAACCGAAGGCGTGGCGCGGTGGCAGCTCGTCACGGGCGCCACGCTGGTCGAAGGGTGGCGCGACCACCTGCCTCGCGTCGCGTCGCTGGCCTTCTTCGTCTACTTCATCGCCTGGAGCTTCTTCGTCTCCGCCGCGCTGGTGGCCGCCTCCGCGCTGGCGCCCGCCGCCGTCATGCCGGCCGTGCCGCTGCCGGCCTGGGTGATCCTCCATGCCGTGGCCGCGTGCGCCCTGGTGTACTTCGGACGCTACGAGCAGCTGCTGCGCGTGATGAAGTGGTTCATCGTGCTGATGTTCGCCTCGCTGCTGGCGACCGTCCTGCTCATCGTGTTCCGATCGGGCGCGGACTGGTCGGCGGCCGGCAACCGCTCGCCGGTGTCTGCCCCGTACGTCCTGTCACTGATCGGCGGCATCGGCGGCACGGTGACGCTGCTCTCGTACGGCTACTGGATGCGCGAACAGGGGTGGAACGGCCGGGCCCGCCTTCCCTCGGCGCGCGTCGACCTCACGATCTCCTTCGCGCTCGCCTTCGTGTTCGCGTCGGCGATGATGTTCCTGTCGAGCCAGATCCAGTGGACGGGACAGATTCTGGACGAGGGACCGCGCCTCTCCCTGCTGCTGGCCGACCGGATTGGCGCCGAGATCGGACCCCTCGGCCGCGCGCTCTTTCTGGTGGGCTTCTGGGGCGCGGCGTACTCGTCGGTGGTGGGCGTATACCATGGCGTGCCGTTTCTCTTCGACGACTTGATCCACACCTGGCGACGGCAACCTCCAACCGGGCAGCGCGGCCTGGCGTATCGCGGCTGGGCGCTCTACCTGACAGCGGCCGCCGTCTCGGGCGTGCTGATCCAACGTCCCGTCTGGCTGGTGTTCGCCTACACGGTGGTGGGGGCGTTGTTCTTCCCGTTCGTGATCGCGACGCTGCTCTGGCTCAACAATTCCCGCCTGATGCCCGTAGGGCTCCGCAGCGGGGCCGTTCTCAACCTCGTGCTCGGCGCGGCGCTGGTGCTGTACGCCTATCTGGCCGTGACGGTGCTGTAATACCGGCGCGGCACTATACTTGGGCACTCTTGTTCCACGCCCGCACGTCCGAAACACTGTCTGGCAGGCTTCTCCCCGCCACATCCCCTACAGGGCGATACGGCAGGGTTCTTGAGTAACAGCTCAGCGATGTTGAAGGTCGAGCTTCATACCCATACGTCCGACGATCCAGTCGATATCATTCCCTATACGTCGCGCCAGCTCATCGATCGCGCCGCGGCGCTCGGGTACGACGCGCTGGCGATCACCCTGCACGAGCGGCAGCTCGACGTGCGGCCGCTGGCCTCCTACGCGGAAGACCGCGGCATCGTGTTGATTCCGGGCATCGAGCGCACCGTCGAGGGGCGCCACCACGTGCTGCTGCTCAACTTTGCGGGCGGCGCGGAAGACGTCCGCACGTTCGCCGATCTCCGGCGCCTGAAGGCACAGAGCTCGGGACTGGTCATCGCGCCGCACCCGTTCTTTCCGGCTCCCTCCTGCCTGTGGGGCCGGATGGACGAGCACGCGGATCTGTTCGATGCGGTCGAGTGCAACGGCATGTTCACGCGTCTGGTCGACTTCAATCGGCTTGCGGAGCGCTGGGCGCGGCGGCACGGCACGCCGATGGTCGGCAACGGCGATGTCCACCGCCTGCAGCAGCTCGGGACGACGTATTCGCTGGTGGAGGCGCCGCCCGACGTGTCCTCGATCTGCGAGGCCGTGCGGCATGGGCGCGTGCGCGTCGTCAGCCGACCCCTGGCGTGGGGCATGGCGGCCGCCATCATGGCCAGCCTGCTGGTACGCTACCCTTACCTAAGCTCATGCACGTCAGCTCCGGAGTTAGCACCTCCCTCACACAACTCCTGCACGACATCCTGAAGAGCCGCGTCTACGACGTGGCGCGCGAAACGCCGCTCGACCTCGCCCCGCGGCTCTCCCGCCGCCTGGGGAACGAGATCCTCCTCAAGCGCGAGGACCTGCAGCCGGTGTTCAGCTTCAAGCTGCGGGGGGCCTACAACAAGATCGCGCACCTGCGCGAAGAGGAGTGGGCCCGCGGCATCATCACGGCCAGCGCGGGCAATCACTCGCAGGGCGTGGCGTACTCGGCGCAGCGGCTCGGCCTGAAGGCGACGATCGTCATGCCCCAGACGACGCCGCAGATCAAGGTCGATGCGGTGCGCGCGATGGGCGCGGAGGTGGTGCTCGCCGGCGACAGCTACGGGGACGCCCAGGTGCATTGCGACCGGCTGGTGGCCGAGACGGGGCTCACCTTCATCCATCCCTTCGACGATCCGCTGGTCATCGCGGGCCAGGGGACGATCGGCGCGGAGATCCTCCGCCACAGCCAGGACCGGCTGACGGCCGTGTTCGTGCCTGTGGGAGGCGGCGGCCTCATAGCGGGCATCGCCGGCTACCTGAAGATCCTCAGGCCCGACGTCAAGGTGATCGGCGTGGAGCCGTTCGAGGCCGACGCCATGTACCAGTCGCTGGCCGCCGGCCGGCGCGTGCGGCTCGATCACGTCGGCATCTTCGCCGATGGCGTCGCCGTGCGCGAGGTGGGCCAGCTGACGTTCGCGATCGTGCGCGAGACGGTGGACGAGATCGTCCGAGTCAGCAATGACGAGGTGTGCGCGGCCATCAAGGACGTCTTCGACGACACGCGGACGGTGATGGAGCCGGCCGGCGCGCTGGCGGCGGCCGGACTGAAGACGTGGGTGGAGCGCGAGGGCGCGCGCGATCGCTCGCTCGTCGCGGTGCTGAGCGGCGCGAACATCAACTTCGATCGGCTGCGATTCGTCGCCGAGCGCGCGGAGGTCGGCGAAGCGCGCGAGGCGCTGCTCGCCGTCACCATCCCCGAGCGGCCCGGGGCGTTCCGCGAGTTCTGCGCCGCCATCGGCCGGCGCGTCGTCACCGAGTTCAACTACCGCCTCGGCGGGCGGCAGCAGGCGCACATCTTCGTCGGAGTGGCCACACAGTCGCGCCAGGACGGCACGACGCTCGCGGCCAGGCTCAACGCCGACGGGTACGAGACGGTCGATCTCACCGACAACGAGATGGCCAAGCTGCACGTGCGCCACATGGTCGGGGGACATGCGCCCGAGGTGCGGCACGAGCGGCTGTGCCGGTTCGAGTTTCCCGAGCGCCCTGGCGCGCTCACCGAGTTCCTCGACACGCTCGGCGGCCGCTGGAACATCAGCCTCTTCCACTACCGGAACCACGGCGCCGATTTCGGCCGGGTGCTCGCGGGCTTCGAAGTGGAAGACCAGGATCTGCCCGAGTTCCGCGCCTTCCTCGACGCCCTCGGCTACCCCTATACCGCCGAACACGACAATCCGGCTTACCGGTTCTTTCTCGGGTAGACACGAAGGCGAATCATAGCGTGTTCTCCGTGCACGAACCGTTCATGGAAGCCGCGCTCGAGCAAGCGCGGCGCGGCCTCGCCGCGGGCGAAGTCCCCATCGGAGCCGTGCTCGTCATCGACGATCGCATCGTCTCGAGCGCCTACAACCAGCCGATCGGCGCGGTGGATCCGACCGCCCATGCGGAGATCCTCGTGCTGCGGGATGCCGCGCGCGCGATCGGCAACTATCGTCTGACCGGCGCCACGGTGTACGTGACCGTGGAGCCGTGCCTGATGTGCGTGGGCGCCCTCGTACACGCGCGCGTCCGCGAGGTGGTGTACGGCGCGGCCGAGCCGAAGACGGGCGCGCTCGTGTCGACGGTGCGCGCGCTCGAATCTCCTGGCTTGAACCACCGCTTCGCCGTCACCGCAGGCGTCCTCGAGCAGCCGTGCCGCGACCTCATCCAGGACTTCTTCCGCACCAGGCGGAGCGAGTAGCCGTATACTGGGCGGCGCTATGCCTTACACCTTGACCGTCAACGGCCGGTCGACCACGGTGGACGTGCCGGGCGACATGCCCCTGCTGTGGGTGATCCGGGACGTGTTGAA
>JACQTK010000281.1 GCA_016210845.1 Acidobacteriota bacterium
GACGACAGCCCGCCGCCCGGGCGCAGCTCCCGCCGGAAGTTCTCGAGGCGGTCGGCGCCGATGCGCCCCTCGACGAAGGCCCAGACCTTCGAGTTCGATCGCTTCTTCAGCCCCCGGTCCTCCAGGTAGCGCATGAAGCGCGCCTGGTAGATGGCGCAGATCGGGCCGAGCCCCATCGACACCGTCGGGAACTCCCAGAAGTCGGGCATCAGCCAGGGGTGCGGATACGACGACAGCCCGCCGCCCGGGCGCAGCTCCCGCCGGAAGTTCTCGAGGCGGTCGGCGCCGATGCGCCCCTCGACGAAGGCCCTGGCGTAGATGCCGGGCGCCGCGTGTCCCTGGAAGTAGATGATGTCGCCGTCGCGGCTGTCGCCCTTGCCCTTGAAGAAGTGGTTGAAGCCCACCTCGTAGAGGCTGGCGGCGGAGGCGTAGGTCGAGATGTGCCCGCCGATGCCCTCCTCGAGCTTGTTGGCCCGCACCACCATCGCCAGTGCGTTCCACCGGACGAGGCTCTTGATGCGCCGCTCGATCTCACGGCTGCCCGGGAACGGCGGCTGCTCGGACGCGGGGATCGTGTTGATGTAGGGCGTGTTCGCAGTGAACGGCAGCCGGACGCCGTGCCGGCGGGCGTGATCGCCGAGCGCTCGAAGCAGGCGGCCGACCCGGGCGGGGCCGCCGGACTGCATCACGTAATCCAGCGACTCGAGCCATTCGCGCGTCTCGAGCGCTTCGAGCTCCGCGGCGTCCTTCGGTGCTGTACTGCGCATGCTCCCTCTATGATCTGCGGAACAATCCCCAATTGTACTATTTGTTCTTCACATGGTGATGATGAGGCGGCTCGCTGAGGTGCGCGCGTCGATCGTGGCGTGCGAGCGATGCCCGCGGTTGAGGTCCTACTGCCGCCGCGTCGCGGAGGACAAGAAGCCAGCTCATCGCGGCGACACGTACCGGGGCCGACCCGTGCCCGGATTCGGCGATCCCGCCGCGCGTCTCCTGCTGGTGGGCCTGGCGCCCGCCGCACACGGCGCCAATCGCACGGGACGGGTCTTCACCGGCGACGGCTCGGGCGACTTTCTGATGTCCGCGCTCCACCGTACGGGCTTCGCCAGCATCCCGACGTCGCGCCACGCGGGCGACGGGCTGACGCTGACCGACGCGTACATCGTGGCGGCGGTGCGCTGCGCGCCGCCCGCCAACAAGCCGCGCCCAGACGAGATCGCGCGCTGCCTCCAGCATCTCGACGCCGAATGCGCGCAGCTCCCGCACGTGCGCGTCATTGTCGCGCTGGGGAAGATCGCGTTCGACGCGTGGCTCCAGCTCCTGCGGCGGCGAGGCGTGACGCTGTCACCGAAACCGCGGTTCGGTCATGGGGTCGTGATTCGGACCGGCGGCGCGTCCTCGCCGATCCTCGTGGGCTGTTATCACCCGAGCCGCCAGAACACGAATACTGGCAAGCTGACGGCCCGGATGATGGAGCAGGTGTTCAGGAAGGCCCGCCGGATGCTGTCGCAAAGGGTTCCTAAGGGAGTTCCTAAGGGGATCCAAGGGCGTTGAAGGGCCTTTAGGAGATCTCTATGAGCGGCACGTGATACGGCCGTCGGGCGGCACGTCGGTCGCTGTTACAACTTGTGACATTTGTATTGTTTTTGGGCGGCGTATCCTGTGTTCCGACCCGACGCGATACGAACCAGTTCGGCAGTGACTCTTTGAAGCACAATCGCAATAATCGACGTCGGGTCTATATCATGCCCGTACTCAGGTTAATAGGCACGATAGCCGGGAGATAGGGCGGTGAAACCCCCACGCCTCGCAGCCGGCGGGCCTCACGCGTCGGCGGCAGTTCAGAGCCAGTTCGGGCCTGATCGCCGCCCTGATGTGCAGCCTGCACGTTCGATATTTTCTGACTGTCATCTCTTTTCCATGTCGTTATGGCGTATCTCTCCGTCGGCTTTCTCTTCGTGTTCACTTCCATCGTTCCAGCCATGGCCTGGGCGCAACAGCCGTCTTCGCGGCAGAAGGAAGCGGCGTTGAGGCCGTCGGTGCGTCCGGTTGCGCCGCCGGCGGTTCATGACGTCCCGAGCGGCAGCGCGTCGATGTCGCCGAGTCAACGCCGAACGATGGAGGCGGTACGACTTGCCGATGACGAGAGGATCACGTTGGACGGACGGCTCGATGAAGACGTCTGGATGCGCGCCGTGCCGGCGACGAACTTCGTACAGACGGATCCCGACAACGGCCAGCCTGCCACCGAGCAGACCGAGGTCCGCATCGTGTACAACGCCGACTACCTTTATATGGGCGTCACGTTGTTCGATTCGGAGCCGGACAAGCTGATCTACTACCAAATGGGTCGGGACGGCTTCCTGCCCTCCGACGACAAACTCCAGTGGGCGATCGATACCTTCAATGACGGCCGCACCGCCTATTGGTGGGAGATGAACCCTGCAGGCTCGATGGCCGACGCCCTGCGGGGGGCCAACAACACGAGCAACCGGCAGTGGGATGGGATCTGGGACGCCAGAGCGACTCGCAGCGAGATTGGATGGACACTCGAGATCGAAGTCCCGTTCCGGACGATGAATTTTAATCCCGACAGCGAGGCCTGGGGTATCAACTTCCAGCGGACCATTGCCCGCAAGAACGAAGTGAGCTTGTGGATGGGCTGGCCGCGAAATCAGGGCCTGAACAGGATGAGCAATGCGGGGCTGCTGACGGGCATTCGGGATGTGAGCCAGGGCTACGGCCTCGACGCGAAGCCGTACGTGGTCGGCACGTCAGAGTCGTTCCCCGGACGGGGAGACGCCGGCACGACGAACGATGCCAATGTCGGCGTCGATTTCTTCTACAGTCTGACACCGCAGCTCAGGGCCAACGTCACGTTCAACACGGACTTCGCGCAGGCGGAGGTCGATGCGCGCCAAGTCAACCTCACGCGTTTCTCGCTTCTCTTTCCAGAAAAGCGCGACTTCTTCCTCGACGGCGCGCTCTTCTTCGACTTCGGGACCGGCGGCACCGGCGGCGATCTCATACCTTTCTTCAGCCGTCGAATCGGGCTCGATGCAGCCGGCACGCCGCAGCGGATCAATTTCGGCAACAAGCTGACGGGGCAGGCTGGCGCCTACGACATCGGCGTGCTTCAGGTGCAGACCGGAAAGGAAGACAACGTCCTCGGCGAGGATTTCGCCGTGATGCGGGTCAAGCGCCGGATGCTGCGCGAATCGTACACGGGCGCGCTGTACACGCTCCGTCATGCGCGGGGCGGGGATCTAAGTACCCATCACACCATCGGTGTCGATTTCAGGCTGGCGACGTCGGGGTTCCGCGGATCCGAGAACCTGAGCGCGGCCGGCTACCTCCTGCACACGACGAACCCGCGCGATACCGGCAAGAGCTCGGCCTTTGGCGCCGAGCTCGCCTATCCGAACGATCCGTTGGACGCGCAAATCGGGTACACGGAAGTTCAGGAGCATTATGACGCGGCGGTCGGATTCACCCGCCGGACCGGCTTTCGCCACATCAATCCGCGGGTGACCTTTGCGCCGCGGCCGCGTCAGCATCGCTGGATCCGTCGGTTCAACTTCGGGGGAAACCTCGGGTGGTTCCTCGATTCACGGGACAACCGGTTGCTGACGCGCGAGATCGATGTGACGGCGTTCCAAGTCGACCTGCACAGACAGGACTCGATTCAGTTCCACGTCGTGCCCACCTACGAACGGCTTCTGGAGAACTTTCGGATCGCTCCGGGTGTGACGCTGCCTGCCGGGCAGGAGTATCGTTTCACGCGTTACCGAGTCCAGGGAAGCACGACCAGTCGCCGTCCGCTCGCGCTCTCGCCGCAGGTGGAGTGGGGCAGCTTTTTCTCCGGCGATCTCCTGCAGCTCGGTCTGACCGCCAACCTGCGGGTCGCGCCCGGCCAGATGTTTACGTTCACCAACGAGTGGAACCGCGTGTCGCTTGCGGAAGGGGAGTTCTACACGCGGTTATACCGCGTCATTGCCGAGACACAGTTCAACCCGCGGGTGGCGCTCGTCAACAACGTGCAGTACGACTCGCAGAGTACCGTCATCGGTTGGCAATCGCGGTTCCGGTGGATCGTCACACCTGGGAGCGATCTCTATTTCGTGTATATCCACAACTGGCTGGACGATCCTGTCGCCAACCGAACGTATACGCTCGATCGGCGGCTAGCGTCCAAGGTTCTTTATACGCACCGCTTCTGATATGGAACGAATGTCTGCACTATGCGTCGGAGCCCATTCTTTCACCCCTTCGGGGAGCCGGTGACCATGGAAGGGAAGCGCAATAACGGGAAACGTGAGAACGTCGATTACTCGCCCACCGACCCGGCGGGCGGCGGCCTCAGCCGTCGCGAGTTCCTGGAACAAAGTGGGGCCGCGTTCGTGGTTGCGGGGGCCGCGCCAAAGCCGAGGACAGCAGACGCCGCGGACGCGGGACTAAATTTAGTCGAGCAGGTCGCCGAACAGGAGGAGACGGCCGTTCCCCGGACGGCCATTGGGGTTGTGGTAAACGGCACCGAACACTTGATCGAGGTCGAGGATCGATGGACGCTGAACGAGTTGCTCCGGGATCACCTCGGGCTCACGGGCACCAAGATCGGGTGCAACCGCGGGGAATGCGGCGCGTGCACGGTGCTACTGGACGATGAGCCGGTGTACTCCTGTAGCACGCTCGCCGTCTGGGCAGCGGGGCGCGCAGTCGTGACCGTGGAGGGCCTCGAGCGGGACGGCGAGGTTTCTCCGCTGCAGCAGGCTTTCATGGACCACAACGCTGCCCAGTGCGGATTCTGCACGCCGGGTCAGCTCATGTCGGCGACGGCGCTCCTCAGGCGTAACGCTGGCCCGACAGCGGAGCAGGTCCGCCGGGCGCTGGTTGGCAACCTGTGCCGGTGCTCCAACTACAACGCCATCGTCGAGTCCGTGCTGGCGGCGGCCGCGACGCCGAGTGCGGGCCGTGCGGACCCGGGACCTGGCGGGACCTGGGGCGGGTCCGGCCCGAGGAGCGGAGGTAGCCGATGAGTCCCCGGCAGACGACCGGCCAGCCATCTACCAGGCCCGTCGGGCCAATGGGCACCGTGGGCCACGACGTTCCGCGCATCGACGCCTACGAACGCGTAACGGGAAGAGCCATCTACACCCGCGACGTCCGGTTGCCGGGCATGCTGTACGGCCGGGTTCTGCGGAGCCCCCATCCCCATGCGCGCATCCGCGGGATAGACACGTCGAGGGCTAAGGCCCTGCCGGGCGTCAGGGCGGTCATCACCCACGAGAACGCCCGGATAGTCTATGGCTCGGGCTCCATCGCGGGTGGGCAGCAGTACAACGACGCGGCCAAGGACATCACGATCCACCGGCGCTACATGTTCGACAACCCGGTCCGCTTCGTGGGTCAGCCGGTGGCCGCGGTGGCGGCCGTGAACCGGCACGTTGCCGAAGAAGCGCTTCGGCTCATCGAAATCGAGTGGGAGGAGCTTCCCTTCGTGCTCGATCCAGAGGATGCACTGGAGCCTGGAGCACCTCCCATCTGGCCTGAAGGCAATCTGGCCCTCGACGCCCGGAACGAAGCAATGCCGATGGAGCGGCGGGAGGGCGACGTCGAAGCAGGACTCCGGGCGGGAGATCGGGTATTCGAGGGCCGGTACACGACGGCATTCGTGCAAGACGCCCAGATGGAGCCCCGCTGCGCCCTGGCATTGTGGGAAGGCGACAAGCTCACCTTGTACACGCCGACGCAGGGCATTTCGAACTGCCGCCATGACAACGCCCGGGATCTGGGGCTGGCCGACCACCAGGTCCGGATCGTCTGCAAATACATGGGCGGAGGTTTCGGCGACAAGAATGGAAGCTACTACTTCGACCTGATCGCGGCCATGCTGGCGAAGGAGGCTGGCGCGCCCGTGCTGCTCGAGCTCTCAAGGAAGGACGACTGGCTCGGCACCCACGGCCGGTGGCACACCGTGCAAGATTACAGGGTGGGTGTCCGGCGTGACGGCACCGTGACGGCGATCCGGCTGCGCGCTCTCAGCGGAATGGGGCCGTACCGGAGGAGATCCGGGGCCATCGCCGGCCTGGAGGCGTACGGGTGTTCGAACATCGAGAGCGTAATTTATCCCGTGTACACGAACCGGATGGTGTCGGGCAATTTCCGGGCGCCGGCGGACCCGCAGGGCTATTTCGGCATCCAGTCCATGATGGACAGCATCGCGTACGAGCTGGGCATGGACCCGGTGGACTTCGCACTCAAGAACATGCGGAGGCCAACCGACGAGATCGGGTTCACGAGCTACACCCTTGAGGAGTGCATTCGGCGAGGGGCTGAGCTCTTCGAATGGGAGAGCCGACGCCGTGCCGTGCCGGGCTCGGATCCGGGCGCAATCAAGCGTGGCTCAGGCATGGCATTCATGATGTTCCGGTCCGGAGTGGGCCCCAGCAGTGCGATCGTTCGGGCTGACTCCCGCGGGAACTACACGCTGTTCGTTGGCGTGACCGACATCGGTCCCGGGGCGAAGACGACGATGGCTCTGATAGCCGCCGAGGAGCTGGACGTACCGCTGTCGCGGGTCGAGGTCGTCTGGGGGGATACGGATCGCTGCCCCTACTCGGTGGGTGAGTCGGGCAGCCGGACCACCACCATGACCGGTTACGCCGTTGTCCAAGCGTGTCGGGATCTCAAGCGCCAGATCGCCGACCAAGGTGCGCCCCGGGGAGTCGAAGTGCTGATCGCATCGGCGACCCCGACCCCGAGCACAGAGGGAAAGCAGCGCATGTGTTTTGGGGCCCACTTCGTGGAAGCGGAGGTGGACGTCCTGCTGGGCCATGTGCGGATCACGAAGTACGTGGCCGTCCATGAGTCGGGTCGCATTCTTAACCCGCGGCCGGCGAAGGATCAGATCCGCGGTGCGGTGCTACAGGGGGTCGGACAGGCCCTCCATGAGGATCTCCTGTACGATGCCCGAAACGGGCAGCCCCTTACGGCGGGGTACTACGGCGCGCGTCACCTGACGCACCTCGACGCGCTGGAGATCGAGGTCACGTTCATCGAGACCGACGACGGTTACGGCCCGTATGGCGCCAAAACCGTCGGCGAGGCGGGCATCATCCTGGCTCCAGCGGCGGTATCCAACGCGATCTTCAACGCCACTGGGCACCGCATGAAGGATCTGCCCATCACGCGGGCGAAGATCTTGGGAGCACTCGCATGAAGGCCTTCGCCAATCGCAACGCGCGTACTTTGGAAGAGGCAATCGCTGTGGCCCGGGAGGTGCTCGAGGATGGTCGGGCCGTTTCATTCGCAGCGGGGGGGACCGATCTGCTACAGCTAGTGAAGGATCGGATCGTCAACCGTCCATCGCTTGGCCAGCCCGGCTCCGATGCTCCGGACGTCCTCGTGAACCTGAAAACCGTGGACGGGCTCAACAGGGTGACGTCAAGGGAGGGAGGCACCGCGCGAGCCGCGGAAGGAGGCGTAGTCATCGGAGGGCTCATCACCCTCGCCGCACTAAGCCGGCACCCCCTCATCCCATACGCGTTAACCTAAGTATTGACATCTGAGGTAGGCCGGCAGTACTCTCTGCGCATGAAGCCTGCCCCGAGGGACGAGTGGCGCGTCATTCAGTCGATGCTGCCCACCGGCTGGCGTGAGGC
>JACQTK010000282.1 GCA_016210845.1 Acidobacteriota bacterium
GATGACCCCCTTTGAGGTCATCAGCTTAGGGGACATTTCTATTTCGCTCGCGAGGGGACATTACCAATTCGCGTCAACACCCTGCGAGGCCCCACTTCATCCCGCCGGGGTTCACGACGGCCGATGTGACCTACCACAACGTCATCACCGAGTGGCGCGCCACGAACCCGGCGGCCAACGCCTTCGAGGGCACGAGACGTGAACTGCTGCGCGTGGCCCACGTGGTGGCCAACTTCACCCACCCGTTCGGACATCTCGAGTTCAACCCCACCTCCAATCCTGGCGATCCCGACTACGGCCTGCTCTACACGAGCGGCAGCGACATGGGATTCAGCAACGGCGGTGGTCCCAGGGCCAACAACCCTGGCCAGACACAGCGGCTCGACACGGTCGTCGGCGCCATCCTGCGGATCGATCCGCGCAGTCCAGCCGTGTCGGGAGGGACGAAGGGACTGGGCGATTACACGGTTCCCGCCGTCAACAAGTTCGCCGCCGACGGCGATCCGAAGACGTTTGGCGAGATCTACGCCTACGGCTTCCGCAACGCGCACAGGCTCTCATGGGATCTGACCGACGGCACGCTGTTCGCCTCCGATATCGGGATGAGCAACATCGAGGAGATCAACATCGTGCGCGAGGGCGAGAACTACGGCTGGATGCGGCGCGAGGGGTACTTCGACAACGGCGTGATGCGAGGTGGAGCGCTCAACCAGATATTCCCGCTGCCGACGGAGATTCTCGAGGGACGCCAGAAGGATGGCTTCACGTACCCCGTGGCCATCTACGACCACAACGACGGCCAGGCCGTGACGGGCGGCTTTGCCTACCAGGGCCGCATCGCGGCGCTCCGCGGCAAGTTCATCTTCGGCGACGTCGTCCGCGGGCGTCTCTTCGCGGCGGATCTCGCGGCGATGAAGGCGGCCGACGACGGCATCCCGCAAACCGTCGCACCGGTCGAAGAGATCCAGTTGTATGTCCGCGATGCGCGCGGCGAGCGCGTCTATGTCACGCTCCGCGAGCTCATCGAGCGGACGATGGGCGCCACGATGACGCGGGCGGATCTGCACATCAGCCGCAGCCGCGACGGGGAGCTGTTCGTCACGTCCCGACAGGACGGCACCATTCGGATGCTCGTGCCGGACTCGCGGGAGGGAGAGACGACGTCCGCCCAGCGGTAGCCAGGGCGGCGCGGGACAAGTCGGCCGCTGCCGAGGAGGGGCGGTATCAGTTGCCCGCGACTTGCGCTGAGCTGATCGAGCGGGAACAATGACACCGTGCTGCGGTACCTGGCCCGCCGCCTGCTCCTCACCATTCCGGTGCTGCTGGGGGTCGTCACCCTCGTCTTCTCGCTGATTCACTTCATCCCCGGGGATCCGGCGCAGGCCATGCTCGGCGAGACCGCCGCGCAAGAGGACGTCGATGCGCTGCGGCAGCGCCTGGGCCTCGACCGCCCGCTGCTCGAGCAGTACGGCTCATACGTCCGGGAGCTTCTGCGAGGGGATCTCGGAACGTCGCTGCGCACGAGCCAGTCGGTCACCGAGGCCATCGTCGAGCGCCTGCCCGCCACGCTGGAGCTGGCGGCAGCCGCGATGCTGGTATCCATCGGCTTTTCCATTCCGCTCGGGATCGTGGCTGCCGTGCGGCGCGGGACGGTCGTGGACCACGCGGCCACGACGCTGGCGCTGCTGGGCATCTCCATCCCCAACTTCTGGCTCGGCCCGCTGCTCGCGCTCGTGTTCGCCGTGGAGCTGGGCTGGCTGCCCGTCTCCGGCCGGGGCACCGTGGCGCATCTGGTGCTGCCTGCGATCTCGCTGGGGGCGGCGCTGGCGGCCATCCTGGCGCGCATGACGCGCGCCTCGCTGCTCGAAGAGTTGCGCGAGCCCTACGTGCAGGCGGCGCGGGCGCGCGGCGCCTCGCGCGGCCGCGCGGTGATGCGCCATGCCTTCCGCAACAGCCTGATTCCGGTCGTGACGCTCGTGGGGCTCCAGTTCGGCGCCGTGCTCACCGGGGCCATCATCACCGAGACGATCTTCGCGTGGCCGGGCATCGGCCGGCTGCTCATCCAGTCGATTGGCTTCCGTGACTACCCGCTGGTGCAGGGCTGCATCCTCTTCATTGCGGTGACCTACGTCGGGATGAACCTCCTGACGGACTTGATCTACGGCGTCCTCGACCCGCGGATTCGCTATGAATGACCTATGGCTCGGGTAGGCGCCGTGATCGTCGGCGTGGCGGTGCTGGCCGCCGTGTTCGGGCCGTGGCTCGCGCCCTACGACCCTGCGGCGCAGGAGCTGGCGCTCCGGCTGGAAGGGCCAACCGGGCTCCACTGGTTCGGCCTCGACGAGCTGGGGCGCGACATCTTTGCCCGCATCCTGTCGGGCGCGCGCATCTCGCTGCTGGTGGGCCTGGTCGTCGTCGGGGTGTCCTCGACCATCGGGATTCTGCTCGGCTCGGTGGCCGGCTATGTCGGCGGCCGCATCGACGAGGTCATCAGCCGCGCCATCGACATCCTGCTGGCGTTCCCCGGACTGCTGCTGGCGATCGCGATGGTCGCGGTGCTCGGTCCAAGCCTGACGAACGTCGTGCTGGCGCTGTCTCTCATCGGGTGGGTCGGCTACGCACGTCTGGTCCGAGGTCAGGTGCTGCGGTCGCGTGAGTTCGACTTCGTGCAGGCGGCGCGCGCGCTCGGCGCCACGACGCCGCGGATCCTCGCGCGCCACATCATTCCGACGACGCTGCCCGCGGTCAGCGTGCAGGCGACGCTGGGGATGGGCGGGGCGATCCTCGCGGAGGCGGCGCTCAGCTTTCTCGGCCTCGGCGTCCAGCCGCCCACGCCCAGCTGGGGGACGATGCTGAACTACGGGCGAGGGCATCTGCTCGACGCGCCGCATTTGACGGTGTTTCCAGGTCTGGCAATCGCGATCCTGGTGCTGGGGTTCAATTTCCTCGGCGATGGATTGCGGGACGCGCTCGATCCCGCGACCAGGGGCAGGCGGACGTAGGCGACGCAGGATCGCGCCACGCCAACAGGATCGCGCACGCCAACAGGATCGCGCACGCTAACAGGATCGCGCACGCCAACAGGATCGCGCACGCTAACAGGATCGCGCACGCTAACAGGATCGCGCACGCTAAAGCGTGCGCTCTACAGGTGGATAAGCTATCCCCCTGTAGAGCGGCGGCTTCAGCCGCCGCGCGGGAGGCGCCGTTGCAAGCGTTCCAGCCGCGCGGGAATGGCTGGATCCACGTGGCGCTCGTCTTCGAGGGCGACATACCGGCGCAAGGCGTCGCTGGCGACGGAGGGGTGTCCCAGCCGCTCCGCCGCGTCGGCGAGATACCGGAACGCGACGGGATCGACCGGTCGCCTGACGACGGCCTGCTGCAGCGCCCGCTCGGCCGCTTCGATCTCACCCGAGAGAAACAGGGCGCGGCCGTACAGCACCAGGGCCTCGGTCGGCGCTGACGGCCCGGCCGCCGTGGGTTGCAGCGCCTCGATCGCCTTACCCAGCGCGACGCGGTCGTTGCGGGTCTCGGCCGTCTCGAGCCAGATGCGGCCGAGGGCCGTATAGACGACCGGCTCCTGCGGAAAACGGTCGGCGGCGCGCCCGAGCGTCAGAACGGCGGCGTCGGTCCGCCCCGCGCGTGCGTAGGCGAGCCCGACGGTGACGAGCCGCTCGGCCCGGGCGGGCTCGAGGGCGGCCAGGGCCTCGAGCTGCTCCACGGCGTCGCGGGTCCGACCCGCGGCGGCGTGGAGGTCGGCCAGTTCCTCGCGCGCCGCCACGAACGCGGCGTTGATGTTCACAGCCCGCGTGAGCGCCCGAAGCGCCTCGTCATCGTCTCCCGTGGCGCGGAAGCACATCCCGAGCAGGTAATGCGCCTCGGTAAACCGCTCGTCGAGAGCCACGGCCCGCCGCAGCGGCTCGATCGCCATCGCCGCCTGGCCGTGGCGGTAGTAGGCGAGCGCGAGCTTGTAGAACACGTGGGGCGCGCGGTCGTCGAGGGCGGTGAACGCGCGATAGTGTTCGGCGGCGCGCTCGTAGCGCCCCATGCCCACGTTCACATCGCCCAGCAGCTCGATGGGACGCGGTGCGGTCGGGTCGAGGGCCGCGGCCTGGCGCAGGTCCCGAAGCGCCGCACTCAGCTCACCCCGCCGGCGGTAGGTATCCCCGCGCTTGAGATAGGCCAGCATCGAGTCGCGCTTGAGGGCCAAGGCGCCGCTGAAGGCCTCGATGGCGACGAAGGTTTGATCCTGGGCGAGCCCCGCGTCGCCCGCCGCGATCAGGCGCTGGAATTCCCGCTCCTGCCGGACGCCGTACCAGGCGACGGCAATCCCCAGCACCAGCGCCGCCACGCCCGCCGAGACCACCACGAGGCGCTTCATGGCCGAGCATGGTAGCAGAGGCGGAACCTCCGCCGCCGGTTGGGGTCTAAGGAACCAGGAGCGATCCACCCGGGTAGGGTGCTAGACTCATGCAGGCAGGGTTCTCGGGAGAACTGGTGAAAAACGCTGGCGCCATCAGCTGGTCGGACGTCGACACTCGTGAGGCGGCGCTCATCGAGCGGTGCACGGCGGGCGATGATCTCGCGTGCGCCGAGCTCGTTGCCGCCCACCAGCGGATGGTCTATGGGCTGGCCTTCAACCTGCTCGGTGATCGCGACGAGGCACTCGACGTCTCACAGGAGGTCTTCCTCCGCGTCTTCCGCACCCTCTCCAGCTTCCGGGGCCAATCGGCCCTCCGCACCTGGATCTACCGCATCGTCGTCAATCAGGTTCGCAACCGGCAGCGCTGGTGGCGGCGGCGGCGCCGGAGCGATCTCGTCTCGCTCGACGATCACCTCCGCCAGTGTGGCGACGTGGAATCGAAGCGGGACGTCCTCCCCGACCGGCTGCTCGCGAGCAAAGAGACGGCCGCGCGCATCTGGGACGCGCTCGAGCGGCTGCCGTTCGACCAGCGGACGGCGCTCATCCTGCGCGAGGTGGACGGCCTGCGCTACGAGGAGATTGCCTTCTCGCTGGACGTGGCCGTCGGCACGGTGAAATCGCGGCTCACGCGCGCGCGTCAGGCGCTCCGCGCCGAGCTGCTGGGGCTCCGGCCATGATTCCGTATCTTGGCTGCGACGCGGCGCGCGAGATGCTCCAGGGGTTCGTCGACGGCGAGCTGCCGATGACCGATCAGGTGGCGGTGGAGTCGCACCTGCGGTGGTGCGCCACGTGCAGCGCCCGCGTCGAGGACACGCGGCTGATTGGCGCGGGGATCCGGCTGGCAGCCCCGGCGCAGGAGACGACGAGCGAGGATCTCTCGACGCTGGCGGCGATTCAGTCGGAGGTGCTGACGCGAATCCGTGCCGAGCACGACCAGTCGCTTCCCGTGCGACTCGGCGGCATGTTCGAGGACATGCGGTTCCTGTGGCCGGCCTTCGGCGCCACGGCGGCGCTGGTCTTCGGGCTGTTCACCGCGCTGGCCGTGCACCGGGCGGCAAGCGCCGCGGATCCGGCTTCGATCGCCAACATGATTCAGATGCTCGCCAGGCAGAGCGCCGAGCGGAGGCCCCACCTCCAGTTGGGTCCCCTGTCCTCGTACTATCCCGTTCAGCTTGACGCGTTGATGCTGGCGCCACGCCCGCTGAGCGAAGGCCCCGCGCTCGATTCGCTGCCGGAAGACGAGGCGGTCTTCGCGCTGTCTGCCGTCGTCACGCGGGAAGGACGGGTTGCCGACTACGAGCTGCTGCAGTCGGTGCGGGACGGCGTCCGGCGCCGAGGGGAGTCTGCCGCCCTGACCGACGAGGTGGACGCGATGCTCGCGGCGGTGAAGCGCTCGCGGTTCGAGCCGGCCCAGGGGGTGGGCGGTGATGCCGTGACCGTCAGGGTGGTCTGGCTGCTCGCCCGGACGACGGTAAAGGCCGAGGCCGGCGCGAAGCCGCTCACCGACGAGGAGCCGCCGCCGGCGCCTCGCCTCGCGCGCTCGTAACGTTATTGAGCGCATCGATGGCGCGCAGGGTCACCTCGCGCGTCGCCTCGGCACCTTCCAGCGTCAGCTCGAACTGCTCCATCCGGGAGTCGGCGATGCCGTCCCTCGGATAGACCGTCTGCCAGCGGTCGCCGTCGAGCGAGTACTCGGCCTTCTGGATCGCGGAATGATCGTCGCGCACGTCGAATGCGATAATCGTGCGGGTGCCCTCGCGGCGCACGGCGGTCACCGTGATGACCGGCGGGGTGGTGTCGATGTCGAACGCCGTGCTCTCGAGCGAGCCGGTCAGCGCCGTCTCGGGCGAGTTCGACGGCGCGTCTGAGGCCACCACCTGAACGAGGTACCGCCCGTTCGGCACCGACGTGGTGTCCCATACGAAGATCGGATCCGTCAGCCGCTGCCTGAGCGGTCTCCACTCGGTCTCGCCCTCGCGTCGATACAGGACGTCATAGGTCAGCTCGTCACGGTTCTCGTCCTCCGCCCGCCAGACGAACGTGAGCAGGCCTCTCTGATAGACCCGACGGCCGAGCGCGGGTGCAGCGCCAGGCCCAGGGATCTGTGCGGAGGCCGCGCGGCGATCGGGCGTGTCGCCCTGAAAGCCGGCGATCTCCGGTTCGCCGGTGGGGAAGGGGCGCTGGAAGACCGTTCCCGGGGGATGAACCGTGATCCCGGTGACGCGCGGACGGATGTTGCGCGGCAGATACGCCGCGGTCACCGACGTCAGGACCGGCGCATCGGTGCGGCCGGCCGTCAGCACGGCCCGCCACTGCAGGTATCGCGCCCGAGGACTCGTGATAGGGCTGCCTTGCGGATCGCCGTAGGGCGCGCTCCAGTCGCTCCACGTCTCATCGGGGGTGCGGGTATTGCCCGAGCGCGTCGAGATCTCGACTCGCGTGCCGGAGGGCGCGATCGCCTGCCAGGTGATCGCGCCCCAGGTCGCCACGGTGAGCGCATCACGTACGTCGGAGGTGTACGTGCCCCGATCGGCCCGCGTGGGCGACAGTCGGAAGACCTTGCCTGGATTCGACGTCGCAAAGAGCATGCGGCCCGATGCGTCTGGCAGGAGCGCGGTCACCTGCTGTGCGGTCGCGCGCGCCACGAGCGCAGGCTGGAGCGGGTCGCCCGCCAGCCGGTAGATCTTGCCGTTGGCGCCCGTTGCCACCAGCAGGCCGCCCTCGGCGTCCACAGCCACGTCGTACGGGGAGTCATCGCGCAGCTGCCACACGAGGTCCCAGTTGCCATCCGGCAGGAGCCGGTAGATGGCTCCCGCGCTTTGGCCCTGGCTCGTGCGGGGCGGCGTCTGCGGCGCAGGGCCTGCGGACGCGGCCGCGTCGGGCGCAATCGCCACGACCGTCACCTCGGCCGTGACCGTGGGCACGGGCTGAGGTGCGGGTTCGGGCGCGGGCGGCGGCGCCGCCGGGGGCGGTGCCGCCTGACGGCCGTTGACGGCGGCGGCGTACACCACGCCGCCCGGTGCAGCCCGCAGCATCCGGATCTCGTTGTACGGCGAGTCGAGCAGGACGAACGGCTTGCCTGACGCGTCGATCTGAAACACACGCCCGGGCGATTCGGTGCCCGCGAGCAGGCGGCCTTCACGATCGAACGCCAGCGACATGGCGTGCGTCGCCTTCGTCTCGTAGAACGGCGCACCCTTGCCGTCGGGCGTGACCTTGTAGATCACCCCCTTGTCGCCGGTGCCGACGAAGAGCTGACCCGTGCCGTCGACGGCCAGGCTCCAGATGTACCGATCGGGTGGATCGAAGAACACCGTCGCGCTCCCCGCCGCGTCAACCTTGTAGACCTTTCCCTCCGGGGAGGTGCCGACGTAGACTCCGCCGCCAGGCGCGAGGGCAATGGCGTGCACCTCCAGCTCTTCGGCATCGAAGAAGACCGTGCCCCTGCCCGCAGTGTCGACGCGATAGACCTGGCCCTCATTGCCGCTGCCCACGAACACCGATCCATCGGGTGCGGGGACCAGCGTCCAGAGAAACGGGGCGTTCGTCTCGTAGGCTGGTGTGGCCGTCGGCCCGAGCGTCAGACGTCCATAGGTGTCGATCGACAGATTCTCGACCTCTCCCTGGAGGAACTCGGCCTCGGTGGACACGGACCAGAACGTCGGCAGGGCCGCGTGGGCGACCGCGGTGGCCGCGCACACCGCGACCGTCGCGAGGCTTCGCTTCAAGCGCTTGTGCACGTTTACTCTTCCAGGGTCAGCGTCAGCGTGCGCGATCCGTTGACGGCGTGCTCGCCCGCGATTTCCCACTCGCCGAGGACGGCGCTCTGGAGCGGCCGGAAGTTGCCGCCGTTGCGATCCGCCTCCATCACCGCCAGGACCGAGGGCGGCAGCGACGAGAGCGACTCGCCGCGGACGACAGCGCCGCTGTCGCGGCCGAGGAGGCGGACGTACAGCCGGTTGTTCTTGCGCGCGCTGTTGAGCACGCGGATCATCTGCGGCAGGCCCCGCGTCTGCAGCGGCTGGATCTGCAGCTCGCGCGCCTCCCACTGGGCCAGACGCGTGCCGTCGGCCACCATGATCGACAGCGGTCCCCGGGCGTTGGCGGGGATCGCCACGGGCAGCGTCCGGGTGTACTCGTCGCCCCGATACGTGCGCAGCAGGACGCGGAGGTCGACGGTCGTGCCAGGCTTGGGCCGCGGGCCGTCGATCCAGACCCGCTCGAGCGTCGCGCTCCGCGGCTCCTCGCTGGCGTCGATGTCGAGCGTCAGCCCCTCGAGCTCGATGTCCTCGAAGGCGTTGCGCAGCAGGAAGTTGATCGGCGCCACCACGTACGCCGCCGCGCCGACCGACGGGGAATCGCCGGTGAACAGATCCTCGAACGCGATGCTGCCGTGGTTCTTCACGGCCGCGGTGCCCCGGACGGCATAGCTGGCCGCGCCGTTCTGGCGCTCGTAGGCGCTGAGCGTGTTCACGATGGACAGGTACGTCAGCAGCGGCGTGAAGAGCTGGTCGTTCACCATGCGCATCGTGAAGGTCTTGCGCGTGCCGCGCTCGGACGTGAGGTTGAGGGTGATCGGGATGAGCGAGGGTCCTGGGCCGAGCGTCCCCGCGATCGTGGTGAAGCGGTCCTGCTGGATGGTGCCGATCACCTCGCCGGTGCTGGCGATCTTCATGGAGCTCACGAGGCTGGGCAGCACGGCGTGGACGTAGGCGCGCGTCATCGGGAACTGCGTCGGCCCCAAGCCGTAGAAGGGGTGACCGAACGCGTATACGCGGGTGCCGTCCACCTCCGTGAC
>JACQTK010000291.1 GCA_016210845.1 Acidobacteriota bacterium
ATCGAAGAGCTCGGCCGCGGCGGCGACGACGTCCACGACGCGATCGTGGATGCGCCGCCACGTCTTCTTGACCGCGTCGTGTGAGATCGCGAGCGCATCGGAGATCGTCTCGTCCGACTCGTCCATCAGGGCGCGCAGCAGCACGCGCTGCTCGGCTGCGGAGAAATAAAAGCGCGGCTCGACCCACTGGAACAGGTACGAGACTTGTGTCCCAAGATACCGGGTGTGCGGATCGTCGCGGCACACGCCCATCAAGTAGGGGCGCAGCTCGCCGGGCGGCGTCTGCACCCCATCCTGCTCGACAGGACTCCCGTAGTCGGATTTCAGAAGAAAGCCGCCCGCGGTGAAGAACGGGAGCTGTTCGGAGCCGTAGGCCTCCTGCAACACCCGCCTCATGCGGTAACCCCTAAAGAACAAGAGAAAGGAGGATTGAAACACGGTGAGCACCGCCCGCGCCCGATCGTCGTTGGTCGTTGGATGCCGGAGCCTGAAGTGCAGAATCAGGAGATTCATATTCCCTGAGGAGTTCGACGCCGGGAGATCCTTTGTCGTGAGGACGGGCGATCGGCCCGCCAGGATGCGTTGGTAGACGAGCGCGGCGGGGTAGGGCGAGGGTGCCTGGAGGTAGTCGGTCACGAAGGCCTCGTCCAGGAAAACGCTCATCGAGAACGCGACGATGGATTCAGGGCCTGACATGTCCGGATCCACCACGACCCCGCCGTGAAGCTGACCCGCGACGAAGAGGCGGCGCCAGAGAAGCGGGAGGGCCTCTCTGAGCCCGGCGGGAACCTGAAATCCTGGTTCGACCAGCGGGGCACAGACCGGAAAGTCACCGCTCCGAAACAAGCGACAGTACATGCGGCCTCTCAGCTCGGGGGGCACCTCGAGATCTGCCGTGGGTTGGGTACGGTGAGCGGACGGATTATGTCACGCCGGTCCCCCATTAGTGGATAGATCGACCGCGATCGACCAACGCAGGCAACTCGTCGACCGCACCCCAGGTGGTGACCGTGGTGGACGACGACCCGCCGGCGCTGAACCTGCCGGCATCGTTTGAGGTCGATGCATCGAGTCCGACGGGCGCGACGGTGACATACTCGGCTAGCGCGACCGATCTGGTGAATGGTAGTGTCGCGGTGTCCTGCACGCCGGCTTCAGGCTCGTTCTTCGCCACCGGCGCGACGACCGTGAACTGCACGAGCAGCGACGGGTCGGGGAACTCCGCGAACGGATCATTCACCGTAACGGTGCTGAGCGCGAGCAGTCAGATCGCAAACACGATCGCGGACATCATCGCCGGGGTCTACGGCAACCAGGGCGGCTTTACGTCGACGCTCCAGTCGGCGTCGAACGCTCTGGAGAGCGGCAACACGAACGCCGCGTGCGGCTCGCTCGGTGCGTTCGAGAACCAGGTCCAGGCGAAAATCGGGAAGACCCTGACCGCGGCGCAGGGCGCGGAACTGATCGCCGCGGCGAACCAGATGCAGGCAGCGGCCGGCTGCAACTGAGTGCCCATCCGCGGGTGTGTGGATCGCCTCGGTCGTCATCTACCTCGCGCCGCCGTTCCTTGACGGTCACGTCTCGTAGTCAGCAATACCAACAGGCTACCCAAGAATCTCGTTCAATCCGTCCACAACGCGGGCGAGCTCTTCTTCAGAGGCGTTGGCCAGCCTGCGGCCGATACGGTCAACCGACAACGTGCGGACTTGACTGATCTTGATCCACGACCGCTTGGATAGGCCGGTGGCCTTGCTTTCCAGTGTCACGGGAAACCCGGCGCGAGGTTCCTGGCTGGTCATCGCCACGGCAATCACGGTGCCCGAGCGTGCGTTAAACACGTCATGGCTCAAGACCAGCACAGGGCGTTGGCCGGCCTGCTCGCGACCGCGAACAGGGTTGAGGTCGGCCCAGCGAATCTCGCCTCTCAGTATTCGGGCCATGACTCCAGTGCGTCGATGAGGCCTTCTTCGGCCACGCGCTTCTCCTCGACGGGGTTCAGCTTGGCCGACTCGCGAGCCAATCGCGTGCGAGCGAGCCGTTGAAGCTTGTCCGCGAGTGCCGCTTCGACCGCTTGGCTCCGATTGCGAAACCGCTGCTTGGCCACGAGCTCGTCGACGCGTTCCAAGAGCTGGGCATCCAGCGTCAAGGCGACTTTGGTCTTGGGCATGAAAGTATGATGAACTATCATACCACTCGCCACACCAGTCCAATCCCTGGCGGCACTGGCCGAAGACCCGCTGCGCCTCCGCGCGGGTTTCCCATCCGCGCATGCAGGTGCATCACGGGCTGATACGCCGTCTCCTGAAACGGTTCCAGGGCCACGATCTCCTTGGCGTATTGCACCGCGAGTGAGAATTCTCCGTTGCCAGCGCTCACGCTCGACCGACAGAGCAACCTGGTCGAGGCGAGCAGGCGCTCGCGATGGCGAGACCGGCCTGATTGACAGCCGCAATCGCCCTATGTCACGCGGGGATTCTGTCACGCCGGGTCCCCCATTAGGGGATAGAGCGACCGCGATCGACCAAGGTATGCTCTGGCGGCCATGAGGCGCACGCGCACCCCTTTTCCTCCGACACGCCGCCGTGAATTCGGGCCTTCTGCGAGCGCTCGTCGCTGTTCTCCAAGGCCGGCAAGGACGTTTACGCACACACACCTCGCGTTTTAGGCCCATGTCGGGCGTCGTGTTGAGGGGGTCCCCATGAACCGCCGGACGATTCGCCTCGGGTCAGCGCTCCCTCTTGCCGTGCTCCTCCTGGGAGGAGCGCTGTGGCCGTCGCCGGCGGTCGCTCAGACCACCGTCGTCGCCACCGATCTCGGGACCCTCGGCGGCACCTTCAGCGTGGCGACCGCGGTGAACGACAGTGGGCAGGTCGTCGGGACCTCCCTTACCGCCGGCAATGCCGCGACGCATGCGTTCTCGTGGACGCAGGCGGGCGG
>JACQTK010000284.1 GCA_016210845.1 Acidobacteriota bacterium
GCGGTCGGCATGGCCTTGTACTCCCAGCCTTCAGGCAGGCGGCGGCTATGCTAGCACAAACCGTTGGCAATCAATACATCGCTTCGAGTGCTGCAATATCCTTTTACACAGTGTAGCTGTTTCATGCTGATGAGCCGGCAGGCTCATCTTGGCCTATAATCCGACGCATGCCGGACGGTCCGCGGCCTGATCGCTGCGGGAAGGCCGAAATGTATCGAATGCATGCGGTCTGGCGCTGCCCCGCCGGCGGCTACACGACCGCCTGCTGCGGCTGGTAACGCGGACCACGATGGATCGCATCCAGAGTCGGATCCGCGTGGATGCTCCCGAGTTCCGTCACAACCACACCCGGATGACCGCGCTCGTCGAGGAGCTGCGGGGCCGCGTCGCCCAGGCGCGCCAGGGCGGCGGTCCCCGCCACCTCGAGCGGCATCGCGAGTTGGGCAAGACGGCCGTGCGCGACCGCGTCGACGCGCTGCTCGATCCGGGGTCGCCCTTCCTCGAGCTCTCGCCGCTGGCGGCGTGGGACATGTACGACGGCGAGGCCCCCGGGGCCGGCCTCGTCACCGGCATCGGGCGCGTCTCGGAACGCGAGGCGCTGATCGTCGCCAACGATGCCACCGTCAAGGGCGGCACCTACTACCCCCTCACCGTCAAGAAGCACGTGCGGGCGCAGCAGGTGGCGCTCGACAACCGGCTGCCGTGCGTCTACCTGGTCGACTCGGGCGGCGCGTTTCTGCCGCTGCAGGCGGAGGTCTTCCCCGACAAGGAGCACTTCGGCCGCATCTTCTTCAATCAGGCGCGGATGTCCGCTGACGGCATCCCGCAGATTGCGGTCGTCATGGGCTCGTGCACGGCGGGCGGCGCGTACGTGCCCGCCATGTCCGACGAAACGATCATCGTCAAGGGGACGGGCACAATCTTTCTCGGCGGACCGCCGCTCGTGAAGGCCGCCACGGGTGAGGACGTGACCGCCGAGGAGCTCGGCGGCGCGGACGTCCACACCCGCGAGTCGGGCGTGGCCGACTACTTTGCCGAAGACGACCAGCAGGCGCTGCAGCTGGCCCGGACGATCGTGTCCACGCTCAACGTCCGCAAGACGCCGCCGCCCGACGTGGCCGCGCCCGAGGACCCTGCGTACGACCCGACGGAGATCTACGGCATCGTCCACGCGGACCTTCGCAAGGCCTACGATGTTCGCGAAGTGATCGCGCGGATCGTCGACGGCTCCCGCTTCGACGAGTTCAAGCAGCGGTACGCGCCCACCGTGGTGACAGGCTTCGCCCGCGTCCATGGCTTCCTGGTCGGCATCGTCGCCAACAACGGCGTGCTGTTCTCGGAGTCGGCGTTGAAGGCCACGCACTTCATCGAGCTGTGCAACCTGCGGGCTGTCCCGCTGATCTTTCTGCAGAACATCACCGGGTTCATGGTCGGGCGCCAGTACGAGCGCGGCGGCATCGCCAAGGACGGCGCCAAGATGGTGCACGCGGTCGCCAACTCGGTGGTGCCGAAGTTCACGGTGATCGTCGGCGGCTCGTTCGGCGCGGGCAACTACGGCATGTGCGGCCGCGCGTACGAGCCGCGGCTGCTCTGGATGTGGCCCAACGCGCGCATCTCGGTGATGGGCGGCGAGCAGGCGGCGGGCGTGCTGGCCACGGTCAAGCGCGATCAGCTCGCGCGCGAAGGCAAGACGTTGCGCGCGGACGAGGAACAGGCGATTCGCCAGCCCATTCTCGACAAGTACGAGCGGGAAGGATCGCCCTACTACTCCACCGCCAGGCTCTGGGACGACGGGATTCTCGATCCGGCGCAGACGCGGCAGGCGCTGGCCCTGGGGTTGTCTGCGGCGTACAACGCGCCGATCCCACCGGCGAAGTTCGGCGTGTTTCGGATGTAGTCTCTGTCAAGGGCATCAAGACGATTGGCCACAAAGAACACCAAGGCCACAAAGAGCCGTTCGACCGACCGGAGCGGCTCGCGGCGGACGGCTTCTGCGCCTTTGTGACACTAACGCGCCAGATTTTGTTTTTTCGCGCAACTCCTGGCGCGTTAGTGTCACTGGCAAATACTGGTTCGCCCCAGCGCGGATGCGCTCTTTGGTTGCGGCGCAGCCGCGCTGGGGTCCTGGTGTCCTTCGTGGCTGATTCGTCTTCGTGATCTTGACGATGGGATACGAACATATCCTCACACGGCGCGATGGTTCAGTCGAATACCTGACGCTCAATCGCCCAGAGGTGCGCAACGCGTTCAACGAGCGTGTCATTCAGGAGCTGACGCACTGGGCCGAGGCGATCGCGAACGACCGCGAGGTGCGCGTGGTCGTCCTGTCGGGCGCAGGAAGAGTCTTCTGCGCGGGGGCCGACCTGACGTGGATGGCGAAAATGGCATCCAGCACGCACGACGAGAACGTGCGCGACGCCGCGGCGATGGCGCGCATGTACGCGGCGCTCGACCGGCTGCCGGTCCCGCTCGTCGCCCGCGTGCGCGGCGCGGCGCTCGGCGGCGGCGCTGGCC
>JACQTK010000288.1 GCA_016210845.1 Acidobacteriota bacterium
ACGCGAATTTCGCACTCGTTTGTGCCGACCGCATAACGGGCTAGGCGCGCGGAGCGCGCCAAAAGATACTGGCAACCAGCCAAGGGGCGACGGGGATATCAAGGGGGAAGCCCCTTGGCTGGTCAGTGCTTGGTGCTTCGTGCCTGGTGCTTGGTCGGTATTGGTGCCTCGTGCTTTGGTGAGGCTCCCTCCCTGGCGGCACCAGGCACCGACCAGGCACGAGGCACCGACCAGGCACCACGCACCAACTCCACCCAGGCACGAAGCACGAGGCACCAGGCACTACTCCTTGATGATCGTCGTCCCACCGCCGCGCGCCGCCATCACGATGAGAATGACCAGGAGCACGACCGCGATGGTGCCAATCGCAATCCAGACCGGATTGGTCCACCAGGCGCCGCCCTCCTCCCTGGTCCCGATCTCGACCTGGAACTCACCGGTGGGCTCCTATCGATCGGCGATCTGCAGCGACTGGCGGACGCGTCGGAATGCGGTCTCGTACGTGCCCGCCTCGGATTGCGGGGCGACGCCCACCATGTAGAGCAGGCTGCCGTCGCGCAGCCGTGTCGTCGAGAGCGCGACGTACTCCCGCTGGCCGGTGACATCCGAGACATTGCTCAGCGGGGCCGTGAGCCCTTGCCGTCCGCCGACGGTATCGCGCCGGATGGAACCTCCGGACCGCAGGTCGGGATTCGAGCGCGCAAGGCTCTGCACGAGCTGCTGGGTGTCGCGCTGGAGGTTGCCGCTGCCCTGCGCGACGCCGAACTGCACGCCGTGGGTGAACGCCGTGCGCCCATCCGCCTCGAAGAACGCTCCCTCGGGCGCGTAGGTCACGCCGCCATCGTCAGAGGACACGGCATCCCAGTTCGCCGGCACGCTGACGCGCAAGAAGCTCGCGGGGCGGTGGGGACGAAGCTGCCGTGCGGGCGGATCGACGCGCACCACCGCGCGGCCGCCCGTGCCGGCCGGGCGGCGGTCGCCCCGAGCCTGTCCACGGGCCACCTGCTCCGCCGTAGAGGCGGAGGGCATGCCCGCGAGGCGCTGCCTGACGGAGGCGAACTGGCCCGTGTTGGCGTTCCCCTGCACGCGCAGCATCGCGGCCTCCTGGTTGATGGCCGCAGCACGGTTGCCCGGGTTGGGATGGCTGCTCAGCCACTCGGGGCCGCCACGCCCGCCCTGCTGTTCAATGGTCTGGAACATGCTGGCCATCGCACGCGGGTCGTAGCCGACGCGGGCCATGATCTGCGCGCCGAGCAGATCCGCCTGGCGCTCGTACTCACGGGTGTACTTGGTGATCCACGCCGTCGCGCCGATCTGAGAGCCGAGGCCGACCACACCGCCGACGGTCCCGCCAAGAACGCCGCCGATGATCTGGCCAATCGTGCCGAGGACGGCCGGAGTGTGGGCTTTGCTGGCCTGCGCGGTGCCGTGGCGCAGCGCCACGTGCGCGATCTCGTGGGCCATCACGCCCGCCATCTCGGCTTCGGTTGTGGCGGCCTCGATCATCCCGCGGTTGAGGAACATCGGGCCCCCAGGCAGCGCAAACGCGTTGATCTCCCGCATGTTGACCACGTCGAAGGTGTAGCGGAAGCCCGCGTGGCGGAGCTCGGCAGGGATGGCCTCCACCAGCTCCTCGCCCACGTCCTCGACGTACTCGTCCACGCGGTCGTCGTCCAGCATCGGCAGCTGCCGTCGGGCCTCGTCGGCCGCCTCCCGCCCGATCTGGACGTCTTGAGCGGGGGTGTACTTGTTCGGATCGGGCGTGATCGTCGTTTGGGCTGATGGGGCCGACAGTGCCAGGGCCGCCATCGCGGCCGCGAGCCAGCGAGTGTATCGATGAGTGGACAACGAGGCAGGCATGCACCCCGCCAGTGCAAGGCTGCCACCAACCTGGCTGTCCCCCGGGGCACCTGAGCCGTTGTGGATCTTTCTTTGCTTGGGCTGACTAGCGCGGGGGTATGTATGCAGTCCGGACACCAGGGGACGGGCGCAGTGTGGCCGTCCGCCAGCGCCGGCGTGACCGTCGAGGCACCCGCAGACAAGGGCGATTTCGTGTCCGAAGACCAGAAACTGCCGTCCCGCGACGTGCTCATCGCGCTCAATCGGTCCGTCACGGCCGCACGGCTGCTGTCTGGGGCCGTTCACGAGGTCAACAACGCCCTTCAGGTCATCTCGGGCACGGTCGAGATCCTGCAGGGGCGGACCGACCTCGGGGACCCGGTCACCCGCGCGCTCGAGCGTGTGCGGGCGCAAAGCGCCCGAGCCGCCAACGCGCTGGCCGACGTTCTGGTCTTCACCAAGGGCGCCGTCGACGAGTCGGCACGGATCGACCTCCGGCAGACGATCGCCTACTGCCTCGGCGTTCGCAGCTTTGCCGTACACCGCGCGGGGCTGTCCAGCCGTTTCGAGTCGAACCCGGACGAGGCGTACGTCACCACGGGCAGCCGGCCCCTGGTGCAGCAGGCGATCCTCAATCTCATCGTCAATGCGGAAGAGGCCTCCGCGGACACCCGCGGCACCATCTCCGTGGAGCTCAGAAGGGAAGGGCCTTGGAACGAGGTGCGCGTGACGGATGAGGGTCGAGGTGTGGCGCTGGAGCCGCGTGAACGGGCGTTCGAGCCGTTCGTCTCCACGCGCGATGCGTGGCAGGGCGCAGGCCTGGGGCTCTGGGCCGCGCGCGCCATTGCCGAAGCGCATGGCGGCACGCTGACCGTCGAGGATTCCGCGCAGGGCGCGACGTTCGTGCTGCGCCTGCCGACGGCAGTTGACAGTTGACAGTTGACGGTTGACAGCCTTCGGAACCGTCCGAACTGTCAACTGTCAACTGTCAACTGTCAACCGTCAACTCGAGTGTCGTCTCACGCTCCCGTCGCTGGCACGTTCAGGCGCTGCAGCTTATCGATGAACGTCGTGCGGCTCAGGTTGAGCAGCCGCGCCGCTTGACGCTTGTTCCCGCCCGTCTTCTCCAGACACCGCAGAATCAGGTCGCGCTCGAGGTCGGACACGACCGAGGTGAAGTTGATGCCTTCGTCCGGGATGGCGACGGCCGGGACCGCCGTGATCGTCGAGCGCGTGAAGAGCTCCTCGGGCAGGGCGGCGGGGCCGATCTCCACGGCGGTCAGGCTCATGGCCACGGCATGCTCGATGGCGTTTTCGAACTGCCGAATGTTGCCAGGCCAGTCGTGGGCCATCAGCACCCGCAGCGCTTCCTGGCTGATCGGCTTCAGCGCCACGCCGTTCTCGCGGCACGACTTCTTGGCGAAGTGCTGGGCGAGCAGCGGGATGTCCTCGCGACGTTCCCGCAGCGGCGGCAGCATCACGGGGATCACGTTCAGTCGATAGAAGAGGTCCTCGCGGAACGATCCCTCCTTGACGAGCTTCCGCAGATCGGTGTTGGTGGCGGCAATCACGCGGATGTCGAGCTTCATCGGCTTCGACTCGCCGACGCGCTCGACCTCGCGCTCCTGCAGCGCGCGGAGCAGCTTGGCCTGCAGCGGCAGCGACATCGACGACACCTCGTCGATGAACAGCGTGCCGCGATGGGCCAGCTCGAAGCGTCCGGTTCGGGATGCAATGGCGCCCGTGAAGGCTCCCTTCACGTGCCCGAACAGCTCGGCCTCGGCCAGCCCCTCGGGAATGGCGGCGGCGTTGAAGGCGACGAAGCGCTGGTCGGCACGCGGCGAGTTGTTGTGGATCGTCCGGGCGATCAGCTCCTTGCCCGTGCCCGTCTCACCCTGGATCAGCACCGTGCTGTTCATCGGCGCCACCAGCTCCAGGGTCGAGAAGAGGCGCTGCATCGTGCTGTCGCGCCCGATGATCTGGTCGAACCGGAACCGCCGCTCGGTGGCCACGTCCGCTTCCGCCTCCGGCTCGGGCAGACGCTGCTGCGCCAGCGAGTTCGTCAGCACTCGCGTGAGCTGCGAGAGCTCGAAGGGCTTGGTGAGGAAGTCCACCGCGCCCCGCTTCATCGCCGTCACGGCGTCGGCCACCTCGCCGAAGCCCGTGATCACCACGGCGCGAATCTGCGGGTAGCGAACGATGGCGTCGCAGAGCACCTCCATCCCGTTGGCGTCGGGCAGGTGCAGGTCGATGACCATCGCATCGTAGGCGAAGTTCTTGAGACGATCGATGGCGTCGGTCGCGTCGACCGCCTGCGCCGCCGCAAAGCCGCTCGTCTCGAGCGATTCCGCCAGGGTCTGTCGGAGGTCGACGTCATCTTCGACGATGAGCACTGTGGGAGACGCCATGTTGTCGTCCTTCGTAAGCAAGGGTGTCGGATTCCCGGCCGCACGCAAAGCGGGGTGACGGAAACCCGACATCCCAACCTGCATGCGCGCGGCGTGAACGCCGCTAAACCTCTGATTTCCGCTGCCGATTCCGAAGATCGGGGCACGTGCGCGCGCGCCGATCGGCCGGCCGCTGATCATTGAGCAAGCTGCATTCCCGTGTCAAACGACAACAGAGTCACATGAGGTCAGGTGCTGTGTTGTAGTGATCTGTCCGACGAAGACCAAGCGAACCAGTCAGGACAGGCATCTGACCCGCCAAGGGGCTCTGCCCCTTGATATCCCCGCAGAGCCCCTTGGCTGGTTGCCAGTATTTCTTTGGCGCGCTCCGCGCGCCTAGGACCGCTATGCGGAGGGTAC
>JACQTK010000023.1 GCA_016210845.1 Acidobacteriota bacterium
CACCAGTCGGTGAACGCCGACTGAAACAGGTTGGCGCCGACGAACGCGGTGAACGCAAACCACCACGGGTTCACGTACACCCCGAGCGCGACGCTGAGGAGCACGAAGAAGCCGGCGACGAGCCGCAGGCCCCGCTCGACGGTGAAGGTGGTGTCCATCATCAGTCTCCGTGGACTGCAGGTACAAACAGGACGGAGCGGCGCTCGGTGCGCAGCCGCTCCATCGCGCGCGGCAGATCCGCGGCGCTGGAGCGGATCGCCCGGTCGAGCACGCCAGCGGGATCCCCGCAATCGGGCGGCACGACGAGCACAGGGACGGTCGCAGTGCGAATCACGTCCTCGGCGACCGACCCGAGCCACCATCGTGCCGCCCCGCGGCGCCCATGTGTCCCCAGCACGATCAGATCGTGGTCCCCGGCCTGCCCGACGATGGCCGCCGCGGGAGAGCCGTCGGCCACCACGGCCGCGACCGGCCGCGAGGTCGCCGCGCGCGCAAACGTCCGCACGTGGGCCTCGGCGGCGGCGCGGGCCGCCCGGCGCGTCCGCTCCAGCAGATCGACCTGGCCCTCGGTGAAGTAGGGCGGCGCTTCGAGCGTTTCGGCGTGCAGCACGGTGAGCGCGGCGTCGTGGCGCGCGGCGATCGACGCCGCCGCGCGCAGCGCGGCGGCCGACGACTCGCCGAAGTCGACCGCGACGAGCACGCGGCGAATCGGACGATCGGTCATGACGCCCCTCTCCGCACACCGACCAGGTGGTACAGCACCGGCACCGTCATCCGCGACAGCAGCAGCGATGCAACCTCGCCGGCCATGAGTGAGATGGCGAGCCCCTGAAAGATCGGATCGAACAGGATCACGGCCGCGCCGACCGCCACGGCGGAGGCGGTGAGCGCCATCGGCCGGAACCGAACCGCGCCGGCATCGGTCACCGCCTGCGCGAACGGCACGCCGTCGCGCAGCCGCAGCTCGATGAAATCAACCAGGATGATCGAGTTGCGGACGACGATGCCCGCGCCCGCGATGACCCCGATCATGGAGGTCGCCGTGAAGAACGCGCCGAGCGCGGCGTGCGCCGGCAGGATGCCGACCAGCGAGAACGGAATCGTCGCCATGATGACGAGCGGCGTGACGAACGACTGGAACCAGCCGACCACGAGGATGTAGATGAGGACCAGCACGGCGGCGAAGGCGAGGCCCAGGTCGCGGAACACCTCGTAGGTGATGTGCCACTCCCCGTCCCACTTCATCGCGTATCGCCCGCTGTCGTCCGGCTGGCGCGCGCTGAAGACGTCGAAGGCGTACCCTTCGGGCAGCCGCAGCGCCGCGAGCGCGCGGTTCATCTGCAGGATGGCGTAGACGGGGCTTTCCGCACCGCCGGCCACGTCGCCGATCACGTAGGTCACCGGCATGAGGTTCTTGTGGTACAGGCTCGGCGGCTGCGCGCCGTGGACGGGATCCACCAGCTCGCCAATCGAGGGCGCGCCGGCCGCACCCGTCAGGCGGACGCCGAGCAGCGAATCGAGCACGCGCCGGTCCGCGCGCGGCAGACGAAGCACGATCGGCACATCCTCGCGGGCCGCGGCGTCGTGGACGAGACCGGCCACCTCGCCGCCGGCCGCCATGCGCGCCACGGCCGCCACCTGTGCCGGCGAGACCCCTGATGCTGCGGCGCGCTCCCCGTCGACGGCCAGGTCGACTGCCGGCTGCGGCGCCTCCACGTACCAGTCGACGTCGACCACGCCGGGCGTCCGCGCGAAGAGCGCCTTCACCTCGCGGGCGAGCGCACGGCGCCGCTCCGGATCGGGCCCATAGACTTCGGCGACCAGCGTCTGCAGGACGGGCGGGCCGGGTGGCACCTCCGCGATCTGGATGCGGGCGCCCAGCCGCGCGGCCACCGGCGCCAGCGCGTCGCGGATCCGCAGCGCGATCTCGTGGCTCTGCGCGTCGCGCTCTCCCTTCGGCATCAGGTTCACCTGCAGATCGGCCTGGTGGGGCGCGCGGCGCAGAAAGTAGTGACGCACCAGGCCGTTGAAGTTGTACGGAGCGGAGGTCCCCGCGTAGCTCTGCACCGAGACGATGTCGCGCTCCTCGAGCGCCCGTTCGGCCAGCGCCGCCGCCACCCGCGCCGTCTCCTCGAGCGATGTCCCCTCGTCGAGGTTCACGAGCACCTGGAACTCGCTCTTGTTGTCGAACGGGAGCATCTTCACGGTGACGAGCCCGAGCGGCACGAGCGCGGCGGCCGCGGCGAGCAGCAGGCCGACCGCGCCGAGGAAGAGCACCTGCGCGCGCGTCGTCGCCAGCAGCCGTCCCATGACGCGCCGGTAGATCACCGTCAAGCGATCTTCCGCATGCGAGCCGTGCGCCGACTCGCGCGCCAGCAGCCGGATGGCCGCCCACGGCGTCACCACGAACGCCACGAGCAGCGAGAAGAGCATCGCGGCCGACGCGCCCACCGGAATCGGACGCATGTACGGGCCCATCAGGCCGCCGACGAATGCCATGGGCAGGATGGCAGCCACGACGGTCAGCGTGGCGAGGATCGTGGGATTGCCGACCTCGTCGACCGCCCGCACCGCGAGCGCCGAGAAGCTCCCGGCGGCGCCCTCACGGAGCCGCGCGTGCCGCACGATGTTCTCGACGACGACGATGGCGTCGTCGACGAGGATGCCGATGGAGAAGATGAGGGCGAAGAGCGTGATCCGGTTGAGCGTGTAGCCGTAGAGATAGAAGACGAAAAGCGTCAGCGCGAGCGTCACCGGAATCGCCACGAGCACGACGGCCGCCTCGCGGCGACCGAGCGCCAGCCAGATCAGCGCCGAGACCGACAGCACGGCCAGCAGCATGTGCCAGAGCAGCTCGTTCGACTTCTCCGCGGCGGTCTCGCCGTAGTTCCTCGTGACCGCGAAGTCGACGTCGGCCGGGATGACGACTCCGCGCAGCGTCTCGAGCTTCGCCTCGATGCGACGGGTCACGTCGATGGCGTTGGCCCCCTTTCGCTTGGCAATCGCGATCGTCACCGCTGGGACGGCGCGTCCCTCCGAGGTGTAGTGCGTGACGTAGCTGTCGGGCTCGGCGGGACCGTCGCCGAGCGCCGCCACGTTCTCGAGGCGCACCGCCGCGGCGCCTCGGCCGACGACCATTCGTGCGAGGTCGGCGCGCGTTCGCGCCCAGGAGCCCGCATCGACGAGCGTGGCGCCCTCCTCGTCGACGACGTCGCCGGATCGGGAACGGATGTTGGCGCGCGCCACGGCGTCGCGAACGCTCGACGGGTCGAGGCCGTGCGCGGCCAGCCGCGCCGGATCGAGCTCCACCTGGATCTGACGCGGGCGCCCGCCGATGAGCGTGACCTCGGACACGTCCGGGATCTCTTTCAGCCCATCGCGGATCTGCGCGGCAAGCAGGCGAAGCCGATGGTCGTCCCAGCCGTCGCCGAAGAACGTCACGGCCATCACCGGCACGTCGTCGATCGAGCGGGCCTTGACGAGCGGCAGCGACACGCCGGGCGGTATGCGATCGAGATTCGCCTGGATCTTCTGATTCAGACGGACGAGCGCCGCTTCCTCGTTCTGCCCGACGTAGAAGCGGACGACCACCATCGCCTGACCGGCGCTGGAGGTCGACTAGAGATATTCAACGCCCGGCACTTCTCACAGGAGCTTCTCGAGCGGCCGCGTGACGCGCTGCTCCACCTCGGTGGCCGACGCGCCGGGCATCGTCACGAACACGTCGATCATGGGGACGACGATCTGCGGCTCCTCTTCGCGCGGCAGCGCGACCACGGCAAAGAGGCCCACGAGCGGCGCCGCGAGCATCAGCAGCGGCGTGAGCCGCGAGTGAATGAAGGCGAGCGCCAGCCGCCCCGCCACGCCCTGCCGGTCCATCACCGCGCTCCTGCCTGCCCGGCGGTGGTCGCGTCGACCGGATCGCCGTCGCGCAGCCCGGGCGGCGGCGCCGTGACGACGGGCCCACCCGCCACCAGGCCGGCGACGATTTCGATGCGCGTGCCGGCGCGCGCGCCGGTGCGCACGACGCGCATGCGCGCGCGCCCCTCCGGCGTGACCACGAACAACGTCGAGAGCTGCCCCTGCGGCACGATGGCGGCGACCGGAATCATCAGCGCCTCGCGGGCGCCGGCAGCGAAGCGTGCGCGCGCGAAGAGCCCCGAGCGCAGCCCCGGCCGAGTGGGGACGTCGATCTTGACGAGAAACGTGTGACTCGTGGCATCGACCGTGCGGGCGATCTCCCCCACGCGCCCCTCGAGGGCGGCGGCACTCGCCTCTTCCGCGCCGGCCGTGCCCAGCAGCACCTCGACGGAGTCGCCCGGGGCGATGCCGCTCGCGCGCGACTCGTCGACGCGCACCTCGACCCGAAAGGCGCGCGTGTCGTCGATCCGCAGCAGAGGGACGCCGACCGCGGCGAGGTTGCCGGGATCGACCAGCCGCTCGGTAATGACGCCGTCGAACGGCGCGGAGATCGCCGCGAAGCCGGCGGCAACCTCCGCCTCGGCGGCCGCCGCGCGTGCGGATTCGATCGCCGCCGCGAGCTCCGACAGACGCGCGTCCGCAGCCGTCACACGTGCTTCTGCGCTCCGCACCGCAGCCGCAGCCTCGTCGAGCTCCTGCGTGGTGGCGGACCGGCGCTCGTGCAGCGCCGCAATACGCCCGTGCGTCGCCCGGGCCAGCACCGCCGCCGATTCGGCCGCGTCGCGATCGGCGAAGACGCCAACCGCTGCACGCTCGAGCGCGGTGACGGAGGAGTTGGCGCGCGCGCGGCGCGCCTCGAGATCGCGTCCGTCGAGCACGACGAGCGGCTGGCCGGCGCGGACCCTGTCGCCGGCGGCCACATGCACCGCCACGACGGGCACGACAATGCGGCTCGCGATGTCGGCCGACGTGCGCGCGGTCACCACGCCGCCGGCCTCGAACGCGCCGCGCAGGGAGTGCACGGCCGCGGGCTCCACCGCGACCTTCACGCTCGCCGGCGCGTCCACCACGGGCTCCTCGGCGGGCGAGCACGCCGCCGCATCAGCGGCGACGAGCACGGACAGCATCCACAATTGGGCCCCTACACACGCGCCAGGAGCGCGGCTCTCGCCCCACGCGCCTCGGCGTCGGCGGCATCGACCCTGCGGGCCGCCACGGCCAGATCGGGCCGCCCGCCGAGCACGGCGGTCTCGTCGTCGGCGGGTGCAGCCGGCGGCGTCTCGTCAACCAGATCCCAGGCGTCGTCGAGCTCGGTATCCATCAGTCGGTTGAGCGCCGCGCGCGCGATCCGGGCATCGGCCGCGGCCGCAATCTGGCGCGCACGCACCTCCGCCAGATGCACCTCGATCGCGAGCACGTCGGCCTCAGTGGCCAGGCCCTGGTCGCCGCGCGCGCGCGCCCGCGCGAGATCCGCGATGGCCGTCTCAATGGCAGCTTCGGCGGCGCGCGTGGACGCGTCGGCGGCAAGCGCCTGCGCGTACGCCCGCGCGACCGCGACGGCGACCTCGCCCGCCGCGTCGCGACGCACGGCTTCCGCGAGGGACACCCCCGCGTCGGCGCCCTGCACGGCCGCGCGGGCGCGGCCGCCGTCGAAGAGCGGCTGCGCGATCGTCACGGCGGCGCGGAAGTTGTCGAGCGGATCCGGGCGGGTCAGCGCGTTGACGGCAAAATTCGATTCGGTAAAGCGCCGCTGAGTGAGCAGCGACCCGAAGACGAACACCGGCTGGTTGCCCCGCTGCCAGCCTTCGTGCAGCTCCAGGCGGGGGAACCATCCTGCCTCGGCGACGCGCCGCCGCTCGCGCGCTTCCAGTTCGGCGGCGGCCGCCGCGGCCAGACTCGGGTTGGCGGAGAGTGCCCGCACGATCGCACGGTCGAGCCTGAGTATCTCGGCCGACGCAGTCGACGCGCAGAACATGGCCGCTGCCCCCAGGACGACTCGCGCTCGGGTCACGTCCCAGAGATGCAGGTTCGGGCGATTGGTGACAGGTACAATCAGCCAAGGGGCTCCGGCCCGCAGCCCTGTTCCTGTGACGAAACGGCCCGTTCCGCATCCTAGACATGGGACCTCCGACGCGTCCGAGTACGCACCGCTGGTGCGCGCCGCCGCGGCCGGCGAGGCCGCTGCGCTCGAGCGGCTCCTGATGCGGGCCCAGGAGGTCGCCTATCGCTTCGGTCTCACCGTGTGCGGGCAGACCGAGGATGCGGAAGACGTGATGCAGGAGGCGCTGCTCAAGACCTATCAGCACGTCGGACGAATCGAGAATCCCGGCGCGTTCCGCACGTGGCTGTATCGCACGGTCAAGAACGCTTGTCTGATGCGGCGGCGGCGGCGGGTCGACGAGCCGCGCGAACTGCTGTCACTCGACGAGCTCTTCCCCGCAGCTGCCGCCGAGGGTCTGCCAGTTGCCGACCCGGATCGCGGGCCTGAACAGCGCATCTCCGACACCCGTCTCCGGCGCCGCCTCCGCGCCGCGCTGCGGCGTCTGCCTCCGAGCTTCCGGGTGGTCGTCTTCCTTCGTGAGATGGAAGGCCTATCGACGCGCGAGGTGGCCCACGTGCTCGGGATCAGCGAAGCGAACGTCAAGACACGCCTGCACCGGGCCCATCTATTCCTGCGGCGGGAGCTCCAGCCATGAGCCGGCGCGACTGCCTGGCGCGACTGGCGCGCATCTTCGAGTACACCGACGGGGATCTCTCACCCGCACGCGCTCGCGCGCTCCAGACACATCTCCGCGCATGTAAGCCGGTGCCGGGTGACGGGCAGAACTGGGTGCCCGCACCGAACGGCGCCGCGATGGACGCGTGATACAGCCCGCCGCCAGCCGCCGCCCCGGCGAAACAAGCGCGAAGCCATTCCGCTGATCTGTCCGCCTGAGCGCTGAGCATCGCCGCAACGGTTTGACGAGACCGTATTCGCATTTCGCATTGGGGAAATATCCGCAATTCAGTCCCGATGCCGCGACGGTCATAGTGGAGCCGTTCGCTTCTTCTCGACAAATCCTCGCCGAAACGCGCGCGCCGCTGCGCACGCGTGGCGAGACCGAGTCTGGCTCGGCTTGCTACGCGTCAGACTCTCCCTTATCTACCGCTTGGACGTGTCCTTTCGGCAAGCCTGCGTGAATTGACCTGACCGGTTTTGCTAAGGTCAGCCCTCGAGACGTTGAGCAGGAGGGCTGATGATGTCCCGAGGCCGCATCCGGCGATCCCGGCTTGCAACCGTTCGGCGACGACTCGATCGCTGGCGACAGACGCGCCGGCATGCGCGCGCGCCGCTGCCGCCCCGCCTCTGGGCCGCGGCGGTGGCGCTGGTGCCCGAGCAAGGGCTCTATGGGACGGCGCGGGCGCTCGGGGTGAGCTACGGCGCGTTGAAACGGCACGTCGAACGTCACGATCGCGACGAGCGCGTGCGTCCGGACGTGAGATTCGTCGAACTGCCGCCCGTGGCGGCCGAGGTGTCCGTGATCGCAATCGAGGGCGCCGGCACGACGGTACGCTTGCGCGTACCCGGGCTGGCCCTCTCGGAACTCGCCGCGTTCGCGCGGCGGCTCGCGGGTGCGGCGTCATGATTCAGATCACGCCGCAGATGCGCATCCTGGTCGCCGTCGAGGCGCAGGATTTTCGCAAGGGCATCGACGGCCTCGCGCGGATCTGCCGGGAGGTGCTCGAGGCCGACCCCTTCAGCGGCTGGCTGTTCGTCTTCCGCAGTCGGCGACAGACCGCGCTGCGCATTTTGTGTTACGACGGCCAGGGCTTTTGGCTCGCGCACAAGCGCTTGTCGAAGGGGAAATTTCGCTGGTGGCCGTCGAGTCGCACGGCGACGACGTCGCTCGAGGCGCATCAACTGCAACGCTTGATCGTCGCGGGCGATCCGGCGGCCCCGGATGCCGCGCCGGTGTGGCGTCGGGCCGAGCGTGGAGGCGACGCTCTGGTATCGCGGCCGCGTGGTGACGCCGGACGATCTCGCGACCATCCGCGGCCTGCTCGCGACGCCGGGGATCAGCCGCCGCGCCCTGTCGTTGCAGCTCTGCGAGCGGTGGCAGTGGCGGCAGCCGAACGGGACGCCGTGCGATGCGATCTGTCGGGGCTTGCTCCTCTGGCTGCACCGTGCCGGGCACATTGAGCTCCCGCCGCCGCAGTGGACCACGGGTAAACCGTGGCGCCCGCGGACGAGCGCATCGCCGGTGCTGATCGACACGACGTCGATCACGGCGTCGCTCCGCGCGCTCGGGCCACTGGTCTTCCATCAAGTCCGGCGCACACCGGACGAACCCCTCGTCAACGGCCTGCTCGCGCAGTATCACTATCTCGGCTATCAGCAACCGGTCGGCGAGCATCTGAAGTATCTGGTCGTCGCGGGCGATCGCCCCGTGGCGTGCTTCGCGTGGGGCTCGGCGCCGGGCGCGCTCGGGCTGCGCGATCGCTTCATTGGCTGGAGTCCAGCGGCGCGGCAGCGCCAGCGGCACCTGCTGGCTGTGAATACGCGGTTTCTCATCCTGCCCTGGGTGCAGGTGCCGCACCTGGCGTCGCACCTGCTCAGCCGGATGGCGGCGCGGCTGTCGGCCGACTGGGCGCAGGTCTACGCGCATCCGATCGTGTGGCTCAAAACCTTCATCGATCCGGCGCGGTTTCGCGGCACGTGCTACCGGGCGGCGAATTGGATCGTGCTCGGCCGCACGTCGGGTCGTGGCCATCGCGCGCCGACCAAGCAGGCGACCCGTCCAATCAAGGAAGTCCTGGGCTATCCGCTCGTCCCCGACTTCCGTCGCCGCCTGTGCGAGGGCTAAGATGGCGCGGCCGATTCCCGCGATCGAGCTGCGCATGGACGATCTCGACCGCCTCGTTGACCGCACGCGCGTCGCGCCGCTCACCGACGAGGAGCACGCCCAATTGAAAGCGGCCATCACGACCCTCGGGTATGTGGCAGAACTGCTCGAGCAGAAGGGCACGACGATCACGGGTCTGCGTCAGCTGCTCTTCGGCGCGCAGACGGAGAAAACCCGGGACGTCCTGGCGCGGGCCGGTGTGGTCGACCCGCGGCCCGCGGCCTCGACGAGCGATACGCCGGCCGGCGAGGCGTCGGAGCCCCAGGGTCCCGCGCGGCGTCGCGGTCATGGCCGGCACGCCGCCGCCGCGTATGCCGCGCGGCGCACGTCGCTGTCCCGCACGCGGCGCTGCATCACGGGGACGGCTGCCCCCTCTGCCTGAAGGGCCACGTGTACCGGCAGCGCGATCCGGGCGTGCTCATTCGCTTGACGGGACAGCCGCCCATCACCGGGACCCTCTACGACCTGGAACGCCTGCGCTGCAATGCGTGCGGTGAAGTCTTCACCGCCGATCCGCCCGCCTGGCGTCGGCGCCGAGAAATACGACGCCACGACGGGCGCGATGCTGGCGCTCCTCAAGTACGGCAGCGGGATGCCCTTCTACCGGCTGGAGCGGCTGCAGGCCGATCTCCAGATTCCGCTGCCCGCGTCGACCCAATGGGAGATCGTCGAGGACCTCGCGCGTACGCTGCGGCCCGTCCTCGCGGCCCTGATGCAGCAGGCCGCCAACGGGGAGGTCGTGCACAACAACGACACGAGCATGACCGTGCTGGCGCTCCAGCGCCCCGATGCACCGCGGGGTGCGCCCGACGATGTCGCGGCCGATCGTACCGGCGTCTTCACCTCGGGCATCGTCGCCACGCGGGACGGCCATCGGATCGCGCTGTTTGTCACGGGGCGTCGCCACGCCGGCGAGAATCTCGCGCGGATCCTGGCCGAGCGGGCGGCGGATCTCGGGCCGCCGATTCAGATGTGCGACGCGCTGGCGCGCAATCTGCCGAAGCCACTCGCGGTGATCGTCGGCCACTGCCTCGCGCATGCCCGTCGCCACGTTGTGGATGTGGTCCCAAGTTTTCCAGCCGACTGTCGGCACATCCTCGAGGCCCTGGGGACCGTGTACCACCACGACGCCGAGGCGCGGACGCAGGGCCTCTCGCCGGACACCCGCCTCACCTACCATCAGACCCACAGCGGGCCGGTGCTCGAGGCGCTCCACGGCTGGCTGACCCACCAGCTCGACGAGCATCTCGTGGAACCGAACTCCCGCCTGGGGCAGGCGATTCGGTACCTGCTGACACACTGGACGCCATTGACCCTGTTTCTGCGCCAACCCGGCGCCCCGCTCGACAACAGTCTCTGTGAACGGGCGCTGAAGAAGGCGATTCTCCATCGCAAGAACGCGCTCTTCTACAGGACGCCGAACGGCGCCCGCGTCGGCGATCTCTTTATGAGCCTGATTCACACGTGCGAGCTGGAACACGTGAATCCGTTTGCGTATCTGACCGACCTGCAGCGACACGCGGACGCGATGGCGGCGAACCCCGCCGCATGGCTCCCGTGGAACTATCAGCACGCGCTCGCCGCGACGGCGGCCGCGACGGCGTAACCATCAGGCACAGGTTTCTGAGCCCTACGCAGGTCTGCCGAAAGGACACGCTTGCTACGCGTCAGACTCTCCCTTATCTACCGCTTGGACCGCTCTGCGGTCCGAAACGCGAATTTCGTACTCATTGCCGTCCGACCGCATAGCGGCCCCAGCCGCGCGAAGCGCGGCAAGATCAGGCAGCTCACCGCGTCTCGGCGCGCTCCTCGCGATGCTCGGCTCGGTTGCACCCGCCGGCGAGCAGGCGTGCGAGGAACTGCACCATCGCTTCCCGCGTTGCGCCCTCCAGGTGAGACGCGGCGGCGGGCAAGTCCAGCGGCAACTGCCGGATCGGAATGCGGGTATCTGTTGGCTGTGCGGTCATTCAGATCACAGGTGATCGTCGAACGCCACCCAAGCGTGTTGGATCATGACCTGACGCGCACCTTGCACCTCAACGCACGCTTCGCGTACGATCTCGGAGTCAGTGCCGTAAGACCAACGTCCACGCCGGTCCAGGTGGAACAAGGTTAGGGACGCCTCGTGATGGGACACCACGACTTCGGAGACACTGAGACCTCTCAGCTTGCCCGCGTCTACCAGGAAATCAAGTGGCGCATTGTCTATGGGCGTTACCGGCCCGGCACGCACGTCTCCGAGGCGACACTGGGGCGCGTATGTCACGCGAGCCGCACACCGATTCGTGAGGCGCTTACGCGGCTCTCGGCGGACGGATATGTCGTATGGGTGCCAGGTCGCGGATTCCTCATCGCGCCGATTACCGTGACAATGGTGAAGAATACTTTTCAATTGAGGCGCATTCTGGAGACCGCCGCTGGTGAAAGGGCAGCGATGGTCGCCACTCTCCCTGAGATCGGTGAGCTGCGACGTCTGGCGGGGCACTCGGGCTTACCTGCGGATGAACACAGCTATCGCCTGGCCCTGGCAGCGAATGTCGACTTTCATCTAGCCATCGCGAAGGCGACTCACAATGACCTGCTCGTCGACAGCGTGTACGGCTGCCTGATGCAGATATATCGGGTGCTCTCGCTGGGAGGCAACGTCATCCGGTTCGAAGAGAGCGTCACTGACCACAATGCCATCGTCGACGCGATCGAAGCCAGGAATCCCGACCAGGCGCGCGCGGAAGTCGAACGGCACATCGACCGCGCCGCCGACGTCATCATGGAAGACGTCATCGACGGAAGGATCAAGGGCTTGACGTTCTAAAGACCCGGTCACAATTCCCGGCTCGGTCCAGCCCCCCTGCCGAACACGGAATGTCACGAGCAGAGGCCCTTGGTTACAAAACTGCGGGTGCTCCGAACGTTCCGGTCTGATCAAATCAAGCTGGGGTATCCCCTTGACCAAGGTGACCCCAATAGGTAGTGTCTGGCGCCGTGGAGGATTATCCGCGGACCTTGGCGGAATTCGAGCGCCG
>JACQTK010000289.1 GCA_016210845.1 Acidobacteriota bacterium
ACGCAGCAGCGCGCCTACGATCTTCTCAAGTCGATCCAGGTGTAGCCAGAAGCCTGCACGAGCATCCCGAGCTATCTCATAGACTTCATAGGGAGATGTTGCCCATTGACGGCGGGAACTTCAGTTTAGGCCTTTCGCGCAAGACGACGAATACGGAAGCCGCGCGATCAATCCGCTCGAGCTCTATCACAACCAGGTGACACGCGCCCAAGGGCCGTTCTCGCTCCGGATGCATCATCGTTCCTGGGGCATCATGCTCATCCAGGCGAACATCGCCGCGCCGTCCACGCTGCTCGACTTTCCGACGCGCGAGCGTTTCATCGAGGAGTTGAGGGCCAAGCACTACGACGTCGTCGGCATCTCGGGGATCATCGTCAACGTCGGCAAAGTGCGCGAGATGTGCCGTCTGGTCCGGCAGCACTCCCCGACGTCGACCATCGTCGTCGTCGGCCATGTGTCGGCCATCCCGGGCCTCGAGCGGATGCTTGACGCGGACCATATCGTGAAGGGCGAAGGGATCCAGTGGTTTCGCGCGTTTCTCGGTGAGCCGGTCGATGCGCCAATCGACATCCACGAAGGGGAGAAGGTCGACGCGGGCGCGTTCAAGGCGCTCGTGAGGGCCGCGGTGGCCCAGAATGGCCCTCCGGCAAAGAAGCGGGAGACCCTGAGGTGCAATTCCGAGCTGCGGCGCGCGGCCAGGCGCCCGTAGCTCAGTTGGAGAGAGCACGAGACGTCCAGCCGGGGCCGCAGGTTCGAATCCTGCCGGGCGCGCCATTGTTCGACTCGCCCTTGGCGAGGCCGAGCCCTTCAGCACCCTCGTCCCCGCGATGCGAGGCGGCCCGCAGGACGCCCCGCGCGATCTCCGGTCGCGGGGAACGGTTCGCGAGCGTCGTCCTGCCGCGGTCCCTCGGGCGGCTTCGCAGAAGCCGTACCGCCAGCGCGAAACACGTGGGCGAGGACGTACACGTGGTCGATGGCGGACATGACGACGGCCGCGAAGAGCGCCGTGGCGCCCACGCCGACCAGCGGCGCCGATTCGAGCGCGAGGCCCGACGCCAGCGCGGGCACGCCGAGCACCCATCCGGCCAGACCGAGCATCTGAAGCCTGCGATCGCGCATCACATGCGGCGACGGCGGCGGCACCTGGTGTCCGCTGCGGGCGTACGCCCAGCACCACGCGGCCAGCGGCAGCAGCCGCGCCTCCATGGCCACCACCATCTGCGCCAGGAAGCCGACCAGCCCCAGCACGCCGTAGGCCGCCGCCACGTGGAGCGAGCGAGTGGAGAGCGGCATCACGGCCAGCAGCGCCCCGAGGACGAGCGCCACCAGCAGCGATCCGCCGGCGCAGGCGGCGTGCGCGACGGCAAAGTCGAACCGCGGCGCGCCCGCGGGCCTGGGCGCGGGGTGGCGCAGCATCCACACGACGTGCGCGGCAAACGCCCCGAATCCCGCGACGGTGACGAGCGCGAAGGTGAGCGCCCAGGCGCTGCCGACGAGCAGCGCCGCAAAGAGGCCGAGGACGCCTGCTTCGAGCAGGATGGCGCTGGCGTACATGCCGCGCCCTGACGGCATCTTCGACGGCAGCACCATCGGCAGCAGCCGGTAGCCGACCCCCACCACCATCATCGCCGCCCAGCCGATCGCCGCCAGATGCGCGTGCGCGAACACGTTCGAGAGGGAGAACCCGGGCAGCACGGGCGCGACCTTGTCGACGGCGATGAGCACGCCCATTCCGGCCGCCAGCCAGAAGTTGACGCACGCGAGGACGACGTGCAGGCGCACCGGCGCCGCGAGCGGCGCGCCCCACACCCCGAACGCGATGCGCGCCGTCATGTAGAGCGCGCCGCCCGCGAGCGTCCCCGCCGACCACGCCATCCCCGAGTATTCCTCGATCCAGAAGTGACCCACCATGCCGATCAGCCCGACCAGCGCCAGCGCGTAGGCCGCCCAGTCGAGCCGGCGCGTCCGCATCTCCATCCGCAACGCCAGCGGCCCCACGATGTAGACCGCGCCGAAGATCGAAAAGGTGATCCAGCCGAGCGTGACGAGGTGGACGAGCGCCACCATCCACGCGTGGTAGAAGAAGCCCGCCACCGCGTGGGGCCACCAGGCCGCGAGGCCGAACGCGAGCGCCAGCGCCACGTGCGCCGTGCCCAGGTAGAGGAGGGGAAGGCGCTCTCGCCTGCTAGTCCGGCTCATACGCGCACAACGGGTCCGACGCCATCGCCTCCCCGGTGGCCGCGAACGCCCGCGACCGGGAGCCGCCGCACGTGGCGCGGAAGCCGCAGCGTCCGCACTTGCCGAGCAGCGCGTCCGAGTCCCTCAGCCGGACGAACAGCGGATCGGTGCGGTAGACCTGGACGAGGCTGTCGGTGCGCACGCTGCCACAGGGCAGGGGCAGGAAGCCGCTGGGGCAGATCGTGCCGACGTGATCGACGAAGACGAACCCGTTGCCGTCGCTCACGCTCCGCGGGGCCCGGAGCTGACGGCGCCGTTCCACGGCGGTGTCTGCCAATCCCTGGGCACGCCGCTCCTGCTCGCGCTGCCAGACCACGCGCTGATAGTGGGGCGCCTCGGTCGTCTTGACGCCGAAGGGCGCCATGAGCGACAGGTCGTACAGATCGTTCAGCACCCGCTCGCATTCATCGGCGGTGATCTGCTCGAGGTGCGTGCCGCGGCCGGTCTGAATCAGGAAGAAGAGGGCCCAGAGCGTGACGGGCAGCTCGGAGACGCGCCGGGCCATGTCCCGCAGATAGGGCAGGGTCAACCGGGCGATCGTCGAGTTGATCTGCAGCGGGAGCTCCAGCTCGATCGCCGCATCGATGATCCGCATCGTCCACGCGTACGAGCCGCGAACGCGGCGGAAGGCGTCGTGCGTTTCCGGTGTCGGGCCGTCGAGGCTGACGGCGACGCGCGACAGCCCGGCCGCCTTCAGCTCGGACAGCCGCGCCCGGGTGGCCGCCGCGGTGCCGCTCGGCGTCAGCGCCACCGTCAGCCCCGTGCTCGCGGCGTAGCGGACCAGGTCGGCCAGGTCCGGCCGCCGCATCGGATCGCCGCCCGTCAGGACGAACAGCGGCGCCCTCGGCGTGAACGCCCGCACCTGATCGATGAGCCGGAATCCCTCCTCGGTCGTCAACTCGCGCGGGTCACGACGGGCAATGGCGTCCGCGCGGCAGTGGACGCAGGACAGCGCGCACGCCCGTGTCACCTCCCAGATGACGAGGAAGGGGGCTTGGCTGAAATCGGCCGCGGTCTCTGGGCCCATGCCCAGCAGCATGGCGCGTCCGGACAGGCGCTGCCTATGACGGCCGTCATACCCCCATCACGTGAGGGCGATGGTCTCCAGGGCCGCCCGATCCGCGATCAGGAAGCCGGCCTTGTCCGTGCGGACGAGCCCCTGCTTGCCCCATCGGCTCATGATGCGGATGGAGGTTTCGATGGTGGTGCCGATCATGTCGGCCAGCTCCTGCCGCGACAGCGCCAGCGGGATGAAGGTGCCCTCGCCGGTGGGCCGGCCGATGGTGTCGGCGAGCTTCAGCAGGAACCGCGCGAGCCGCGCATCCACCCGCCCGGTGGACAGCTCCGCCAGCCGGTTGGTGAGCTCCACGAGGCGATGGGTGAGCCCCGTCAGCAGACCTCGCACGAGCGACGGGTACGACTCGAGCAGCGCGAAGAACGCCTGGCGCGGGATGAGCAGGCACGTCGTGGGCTCGATCGCCACGGCGCTCGCGGGATACGGCCGCGACTCGTACACCGCCACGGCGCCCACCGGATCGCCGACGCCGAAGATTTCCAGGATGAGGTCCGTGCCGCGCGCCGTCGTCTTGAACACCTTCACGCGGCCGGAGACGACGGTATAGAGGAGGTCCGAGGAATCCCCTTCGCGAAAGAGATAGTCGCCCCGGTCGAAGCTGCGGACGATCGCCACGGCCCCCAGCCGCTGGCGGTCTTCGGCCGCCAGCCGCCGGAAGATCGTCGTCCGGCGCAGCACGTCGTCAAGGTTGTCGGCCACGCGTCATTGTCGCGCATATGACGGCCGTCATAGGAGCCTCGCCCTCCCCTCGCCTAGGCTGGACCCGGAGGAGACGAGGAATGAACGAGTCGTTTGGAACAAGACGCGTCGGGACGATCGTCGCCGCCGACTGGCGTGCCGCGGCGGTCTTCGAGCGGTTCGGCATCGATTTCTGCTGTGGCGGCAGCCGGTCGGTGGCCGATGCCTGTCAATCGGTCGGCGTCGATCTCACGGAGGTCGAGCGCGAGGTGGAGCAGCTGTCGCCGGGCGAGGCGGAGGAGGACGTGTCGCAGTGGACGGTCGACCGTTTGGTCGACCACATCCTGCTGACGCACCACGCGTACGTGCGGTCGGCGCTGCCGCGCATTGCGGGCTACCTGACGAAGCTGGCGGAAGTCCACGGCGCACGGCATCCGGAACTGGTGCAGATCGGCGCCGAGTTCGACATGCTGAGCGGCGATTTCCTGCAGCACATGCTGAAGGAAGAGCACGTGCTGTTCCCGTACATCCGCGAGCTGGCCGGTCGGACGCGGCTGGGGCCCAGCCCCTTCGGCACGGTGGAGAACCCGATCCGCATGATGGAGCGGGAACACGAGGACGCCAGCCGCCAGGTCCGCGAGATCAGACGGCTCGCCGACGGCTACACGCCGCCGCCGGACGGGTGCACGACGTACCGCGTGTGCTTCGAGGAGCTGGCGCAGTTCGAGCGCGACCTGCTGCGCCACGTCCACCTCGAGAACAACGTCCTGTTTCCCAGGGCGGTGGATCTCGAGGGCGCGCGCCGCTGACGGGAGGTCACCGTGCGCGTGCTGACGGTTCTCGGGGTCGTCGCCCTCGGCGCCTGTGCCGCCGGGTGCGCGGGGCCGGACGAGGCCACGGGCGGCAGCGGATCGTTCGAGGCGCCGGGCCTCGCGGCGCTGGCCGGGCAGGCGGCCACCTGCGCCGGCCCGCGGGAGAAGACGTTCGCGCTCGAGGCGCGGGAGGTGACGCTCGATCTGGGCATGGGCCTGCGCTTCAACGCGTGGACGTACGACGGCGTGCTGCCCGGACCCACGCTGGAGGTCTGCGAGGGCGACAAGGTCCGCATCACGGTCGCCAACCATGCCAGTACGTCCCATGGCCTGGATTCACACGCCCTGCGGACCGACATGCGGCGCTTCGGTCCGGTCCCGCCCCTCGAGATCCTGACCATCGACGCCTCCGTCGACACACCTGGCGTCTACATGTACCACTGCGCGTCGGGGCCGGTGACGGACGTGCACATCAAGAGCGGTTTGTACGGGGCGATGATCGTCTATCCGCGCGACGAGATCCTGCGGCCCGCGCGCGAGCTCGTGGTGGTGCAGAGCGCGGTCTTCGGCACGCCCGACGCCTCGGGCCTGATTCCAGGCACTGACCCGACGCGCGCACAGAAGAACGATCCGGGCGTGATGATGTTCAACGGCCGCTTCGAGCACCCGCCGCTGGAGGTCCGGCCCGGGGATCTCGTCCGCGCCTACGTCGTCAATATCGGGCCGGGCGTGGCCGCCCTTCACGTGATGGGCACGATTCTCGACACCGTGTACGATGGCGCCGCCCGGATCCGCCACGTGCAGACCTACGGCGTGGCGGCGGGCAGCGGAGCCGTCGTGGAGTTCCGGATTCCAGAGGCAGGGACGTACGGGCTGGTCGACCACGATCGCCTGGCGTACGTCCCCTGGGGCATGGTGATCGCGTTCGACGCCACCGGAGGACACGCCAGGGCGCCCGCCCATTGAGCGCGGCGGCCCGCCCCCGGTCCCCTGGAACGCGTTGCCGACGAACGGGAGCATCCGAAGCCCATCTTCCAGATGAACACCGCGTCGTGCCCTTGGTCGACGCGTCGGCGACGAACAGCACCGCGCCCGACACGATCATCGGCGCCCGCCCGGCCCGTCAGGAGGACACCATACCGACGTCGGCCTCGGACGCGGGCATGGCGCGTCGCTGCTCGCTGGCAGGCCCGCCGCTGGCCGCGCGCCGGAGCCCGATCTGGATCCCGATCTGAACGCCGAGGAACAGGACTGCCGGAATGAACAGCAGGTGCAACCAGGGGATCATGGGCTCAGCGTACTGGCCGTGTGTGCCCGTTGCACCTGAAGAGTCGATGAACTTTTCGTCAGACTGCGGGAGATTTTCCGCAAGGTGTGAAAAAAGTCGCGCACCCTACCGCGCGGCCTGGAGGCTCCGGTGCACGCTCTCCACGAAGGCGTCGGCTGACCCAGGGCCGTCTGCCGCGGCGAACCGTCCGTCGTAGTCGCGCGTCACGCGCGCCGCCAGCACCTGGTCCAGCGTCATCCCGCGATTCACCATCTCCTGGACGCGGTCCCGGATGATGGTCACCATGTCGCGATAATCGACGACGTCCGCTTCGTCCGCCACGCGCCCGTGGCCCGGAATCACGTACGTGCCCCCCTCCTGGTTCAAACGCGGCACCGTCAGACGGATCAGCCGGTTCAGCGCCGCAATCACCCCGTTGATGCTGCCGCCCCGGTCCATCTCAGGGCGCGGATAGCCGGTCGACACGAAGATGTCCCCGGCGACGATGACATCCGACTTCCTGAAGAAGACGAGGACGTCGCCGTCGGTATGCGCGGCGGGCATGTGCAGGAGCTGAATGGCCTCGCCGTTGAAGTAGATCTCCTTGACCTCGTCCACGAAGGTCGACGTCGGCAGGGCGGCAAATCCCGCGGGGGCCTGTCCGTTCACGCCCTGCGTCATGCGCCTCAGCACCGCGTCGTGCGCCACGATGCTGATCGGCAGACCCGCCCCCACCGAGCCGTCATCGAAGCTGGGGACCGCGTCGGTGGCGGTCACACCTCCTGACGTGCTGATGGCCGCATTCCCTCCGGTGTGCGCGCTGTCGGCGTGCGTGTTGACGATCCACCGCATCGGCCGGTCGTGGGCCAGCGCCTCGATGGCGCGCAGCAGCTCGGGAGCCCGTTCTCCCGTGCCGGTATCCACCACGAGCAGCCCGTCGTCGCCAACCTGGACGGCGACGTTGCCTCCGGCGCCGGCGATCAGAAAGACGTTGCCTTGTACGGGGACCGTCGTCACGCCGTCCACCGGACGCGGCGGCAGCGCCCTGCTGGCGGGGCCCTCTTCGAGCGGCGCCGCGCGCCCGGCGGCGAGCAGTCCGGGCAGCATGGTGTCGGCTCCACCGCGGACGGCCTCGACGGGGAGGTCGAACGTCCTGGCGTACTCCTCGAGGTGCGGATTCCGGCCAGGAAGGAAGTGCGGGATCGCTCCGGGCTCCCGATCCGCGATCTCCTTGACCGGCTCGCACGGGTAGGCTCGAATCTCGAGATCGGGCGCGGCCCGCCAGTTCGTGGTGCGCACGAACGGCTCCGTGAGGTAGACGGGATCCTCGAGGATCGCCACGTGGGCCAGGTAGTCCCCGTGGCGCGTCCAGCGATCGGTGAACGTCGCCAGATCGCTGTACGGCACCCCGTTGCGGCGCACCCATCCCGCCTTCATGTGCGTCGTCGTCACCACGAGCGTGTCGCCCTCCCACCGGCCGGTGGAGAAGCCCTGCCAGGCGTGCGGAGCGAACGGGCCCGGACGCGGCCGGCCGTCCATCCAGATCTCGCGGTACTGCTGCATCCACTCGATGTACATGGTGATCCGCCTGACCTGCTGCGTGTCGAAGTCGACCTCGTGCTGAATGCGCAGGTTGGCGGGTCCCCGGTAGCCGTAGGCCGCCGGGTGCGGCTTGCACTGGTGTTCCGGCAGCGTCAGCAGCGACGCGCTCCAACTGTCGGCCCGCATCCGGGCGGCCGCGTTGATGGGCAGCCCGAGGTAGTCGCCGACCGCGGGGCCCGGAAGCCGCTCGGGCCGGTCCTCGTGAAACAACGGCGCCCACAGGCCCGTGAGATCGACCTGAGCCTCCGCGGTCGATCCCATACCCAGCAGCAGGAGAGCGCCGGTCACGATCGTGCAGACGCGTGCCATGTTCATCTCCTCGTGTCATCGCAGCCCTACACGACCGCAACCTTGACGTTGTGGATCGGCGGCAGCGAATCGAACAGGCAGTCCCACTTCTCGCCGCCATCCCTGCCGATCCAGAGCTGGCCGGTCGTCGTGCCGAAGTACAGCGCGGGGACCTTGAGGCGATCGACGTCCATCGCATCGCGCAGCACGGTGAAATAGGTCTGCTTCTTCGGCAGGCCGCGCGCGAGGCGGCTCCACGACTCGCCGCCGTTCTCGCTGCGCCACACGGCGGGCGCGCCGCCCGGACACGTGCGCGTCGACGGCTCGAGCGGCATCACGTATGCCGTGTCGGCATCGTGCGGATGGACGACGATGGGGAAGCCGAAGTCCGAGGGCAAACCCTTGGCGATCGATCGCCATGACCGGCCGTAGTCGTCGCTCCGCAGCACGCCGATGTCGGGCCGCGGTCCCCCCGGCCCCGTCCACTCGGCCCAGCCGCCGTGGTTCTGCATGTAGAGCCGTCCTGGCGCGTCATCGTGCCGCGCGATCTTGTGGACGCACTGCCCGAACTCTGGATACGGGTCGGGCTGGAATCCGGCGCCGACGCCTTGATTGGACGCCCTGAACGTCCCGCCGCCGTCCTCGCTCAGGTAATGGCCGCCGGTCGAGATGCCGAGGTGCACGCGCGAGCCGTCGCGGATGATCGTGTGCAGGCAGAGCCCGCCGTTGCCTGGCTGCCACTGGCGCGCGTGCTCGTGGTTGCTGATGCCTGGCACCATCTCCCACGAATCGCCCGCGTCATGGCTCCTGAAGAGGGCGGCCGGCTCCACGCCGCACCACAGCTCCTTCTTGCCGTCGCCGGGCTCGAGGGACCAGATGTTCGCGAGGGCGCGTCCATCGTCGCTGGGGAACGCGGGCGCGGCCTTTGTCTCCTGGAAGCTCTTCCCGAGATTGGTCGAGCGCAGCACCTTCATGCCGAAGAACGGATTGCAGCTCGAGGCGTAGAGCCGCGGCGTGCCGCGCGTGTCGACGAGCGTCGCATACACGGGGACGCCCGGACCGAAGGGGCCGCGCAGCGCGAAGCTGCGCCTCGCCTTCGCCGCCTCGGCGACGAAGACGCCTTTCCTGGTGCCAATCGTCAGAATGACCCGATCCGCCACGTCAACCTCCAGACACGGCCGGCAGGATGGTGACCACATCCCCCGGCGTCAGCCGCGTGTCGATCCCGTCGAGATCGCGCACGTTGTCGGCGTTCACGAACACATTCAGGTGACGGCGCACTGCCCCGGTCTCGTCACAGATGTTGCGATACAGGGCGGACTGGTTCCGCTCGAGCTCGTCGAGCGCGGCGCGCACGGTCGGAGCCGAAAGCGGGAGCTGCGCCGCGCCCCCACAATACGTGCGCAGCGAGCCCAGCACGTGCAGCGTGACCGCCGGAGCCCCCATAGGTGCGTCGAAGCGTATCGCCGGAGTATACTGCCTCCTTCGCCGAGCTATTCTTTGCCCGCCGCGGCGCACGTCTCCCGAGGAGGTGTCCTGGCGCTCGCTGGGCACGCTCGTTCTCCGGAAAGGAACTGGAGGTCACCAATGAAACGCATCGTTCTTTTCAGCGCCGCGCTGCTGGCCTTTTCGGCCGGTGTCTGGGCACAGGGGGGCCGCGGCGCGCCCGCCCCGGCGCCGCCGCTGGAGCCCGGGGCGTCGCAGGCCGACGTCGACAAGGCGCTGCTCGCCGGGCCTGCCAACCTGCGCAACCAGGCGACGGTCATCAAGTGGAACCCCGCCAACTGGACGTCCACCACGCTGCGGAAGGGCACCAACCGGCTGCTCTGCTTCGACAAGTCGGGGCTGCCCGGCCAGCTGCCGTTCTCCGTCGAGTGCACCAGCATCGCCAACCTGGATCGCGTGACGCAGAACATGCGGTTCGAGGCAGAGACCGATCGCGACAAACGTCAGGCGGCGGTCGATGCCGCCGAAAAGGACGGCACGCGGGCAAAGCCCGAGTTCGGGTCCGTCTGGTATCACCTGCAGGGGCAGGACCAGGCGAGCGCGCGGCCGCATACGACGATCGCCGTGCCTGGCGCGACGGCCCAGTCGCTCGGACTGCCCGACAACGGCAGGCAGGGCGGCGCCTGGATCATGAACGCAGGCACCTCCACTGCGCACCTCATGATTCCCGGGCACTAGGTCGCTGGGTCGCTGGGGGCGGCGTGCCGCGCCGCCCCCGCCTCATCAGGGAGAGGTCATGAAGCCTCTGATCGTTGGTCTGCTCGGACTGACCGTGGCGGCGCTGTCCGCCGGTCAAGGCAGGCAGACCTTCGTCGGCACGATCACCGACGAGATGTGCCCCAACGGCAATCACACGCGGATGCGCATGGGACCGACCGACGCCGAGTGCACGGTGGCGTGCGTCCTGGCGCATGGCTCCCGGTACGTGCTGTACGACGGCAAGACCGAGTACATCCTCAGCGACCAGAAGACGCCGGAAGAATTCGCCGGTCAGAAGGTCAGCGTCGTCGGCACGCTCGACGCGAAGACGAAGACCATCCGCGTGGAGTCGATCGCCGCCGCCGACTGACCCGTTGGGGCGGCCACAAGGCCGCCCCCCCAATCCCGAGTCGGTTCCTGAAATATCAGTTGACGTCTCCTTCGGTTGCGCCATAATCTGCGCCTCCGACGGGAGCCCTTATGAACGCACGTATCGCAGGCCGTGGGGTACCTTGGACCGCCGTTCGGCTCGCGGTCGCCGCGATGGCCCTGACGGTCGTCGCCGGCGCGCCTCGTGCCCAGGAGCAACGGCCGGGCGGCGCGATCGAGACGATCCAGGTGCGGCCGAATGTCTACATGCTCGCGGGCGCGGGAGGCAACATCGCCGTCCACGTCGGCTGGATGGGCGTGGTGCTGGTGGATACCGGCTCCGCGGAGATGTCGGACCAGGTGCTGGCGGCAATCGGCCGCATCACCGACGAGCGCATCCGGTTCATCATCAACACCACCGCGGAAGCCGATCACGTGGGAGGCAACGCCTCCCTCGCCCAGGCCGGCCTGACCCTCTTGCGGTACAACCGAAGCGCCACGGGGGGCTTCGCGGGATCGGATTTCCAGACGAACTTCGGCGCGGCCGGCATCATGGCCCACGAGAACGTGCTGCGCAGGATGAGCGCGTCCGAGCGGCCTACCTTCCCGGGCACCGGCTGGCCCACGGAAGCGTACTCCGGCGCGCGCGTCAGGTCGCTCTACCTCAACGGCGACGGCATCCAGATGTTCTATCAGCCAGAGGCGCACTCCGATGCCGACACCATCGTCTTCTTCCGGCGCGCCGATGTCGTCGTCGCGGGCGACATCCTGGACCTGCGCCAGTTTCCGGTCATCGATGTCGAGCACGGCGGCACGATCGATGGCGAGATTGCCGCGCTCAATCGCCTGATCGATCTCACCGTGCCTCCTGCCCCGTTGGTGTGGCACGAAGACCGGACGCTGGTCATCCCGGGGCACGGGCGCGTATGCGACCAGGCCGACGTCGTGGAGTACCGCGACATGACGACCGTCATTCGCGACCGCATCAAGGACATGATCGGAAAGGGGATGACGCTCGACCAGATCACGCGGGCCGATCCGACATTCGGGTATCGGCGGCAGTACGGATCCGATACCGGCCCGTGGACGACGGAGATGTTCGTCACGGCGGTGCACAGGACACTGACAGCGGGGTCGTGACGGAGGATTCGGCGGAGATGGAGGCCATGGGTGCGAGCAGGCGACACGTCGTGATCCAGGCGGCCGCGGTGATGGCGGTGCTCCTGGCGATGCCGACGGGCGTTCATGCGCAGCGTGGTGGCGCGCAGCCGCCACGTCCGGGGCGCGCCGCCGCGGCGATCGACCTGACCGGCTACTGGGTGGCCGAGATCACGGAAGACTGGCGTTGGCGCATGGTGACGCCCGCCAAAGGGGACTACCAGAGCATTCCCATCACACCCGCGGCCGAGAAGATTGCCGATGCCTGGGATCCCGCCAGGGACGAAGCGGCCGGGGAGCAGTGCAGATCCTATGGCGCCCCGGGCCTGATGCGGGCGCCCACGCGGCTGCACATCACGTGGCTGGACGACGACACGCTCAAGGTCGAGGCGGACCACGGGATGCAGGCGCGCCTGCTGCGCTTCGGCACCTGGCGATCGCCCGGCGGTCCGCCGACCTGGCAGGGCGAGTCCGTGGCGCGCTGGGATCGGCCGCAGGGTCGAGGGGCGCAGGGCGGGACGCTCGTCGTCGAGACGACGCGCCTGCGTCCGGGCTACCTGCGCAAGAACGGCGTGCCTTACAGCGCGGACACCCGGATGACCGAGTACTGGGATCTGATCGCAGAGCCGTCCGGCGATCAGCGAATCCTGCTCCTGGTCATCGTCGAGGATCCGATCTACCTCCAGCAGCCATGGATCGTGCCGGTGCACTTCAAGAAGGAGGCCGACGGAGCGAAGTGGGATCCGATGCCGTGCTCCGCCCGGTGGTGAGATGGCGAAAAGGAGTTCAGCCGTGAACAGCGCGCTCCTGCGAATCGCGTGCGCCGCAACCGTGGCGCTGCTGGCGCCCATGGCGGGCCCGGTACTCGCCCAGGCCGATCTCTCGGGGCAGTGGGCGGCCGTCAATCAACAGGACAACATGGCGCGAGGGGCGGGACCCGATCTCGTCGACTACACGGGCCTGCCGATCAACGACGAGGCGCGCGCCGTGGCGCTCGGCTACAGCGCCGCCGTGCTCTCGATGACCGAGCGCGGGTGCATGGACTATACGGAGAACTACCTGCTGTTCGCGCCGCACAGCATCATGATCGAGCGCGTCAACGATCCCGTGACGGGCGATGTCCGGGCGTGGAGGATCAGCGCGGGCGGGAGCGACCGCGCTCCCATCACGATCTGGATGGACGGGCGCCCGCGTCCGTCGCCGAACGCGCCGTACGCGTTCTCGGGCTTTACGACGGGGGAGTGGGTGGGGGACCGGCTGGTGGCGCGGATGACGCACATGAAGCGGGGCATCATGCGGCGCAACGGTGTCCCCTTGAGCGACAGGGCGACCATGACGCTCCATCTCCTGCGGCGCGACGACCTGCTGACGGTCATGGGCGTCATCACCGATCCCATCTACCTCGACGAGCCGCTGGTGCAGACGGGGGTCTGGCGCCTGAACCCGCGGGGGAACACGCCCGCGACCAATCCCACCTGCTTCCCGTTCTCGGAGCTGCCGAGGCTCGACACCCCGGGTTCGGTGCCGCACTTCCTGCCGGGCACCAATCCGGATGCGGAGACGTTCGCCCGACGCTACAACCTGCCGCTCGAGGCTGTCTACGGCGGGGCGCAGACGATTTATCCCGAGTTCCGGAAGACGCTGAGGGAGACGTACACGCCGCCTGCGGCCTGCACCCGCTACTGCTGCGGATGGGGCGGCGGGAACCCGCAAGCCAGCGGCCTCCGCTGCATCGCCCGAGAGCGGTGATGGCATGGGCGGGCCGTAAAGGCCCGCCCTACGATCCGTAGGGCTGCGATCCGGAGGGCGCCCCTTTTGGGGCGCCCTCCGCTGCGTCCCGCACGCGCTGCAGGTTCCCGGGGGTGCCCGCCAGCACCAGCCGGTCGTGCTCCTGGAGCGGCCGGTGCGGATCGGGCGCCGAGAGCTGCTCGTGGTCCGTGGCCACGGCGAGCACCGTGACCCCGAACCGGGCCGGCAGCTGCAGCGCCGCGAGCGTCCGCCCGGCCCAGCCCGCGAGCGCGCTCACCCGCACTTCCTCTACGGCAAAGTCTTCGGGCGCTTCTTCCTGGCTCGGCGGATCGATCCGCGTCAGGTAGTCGATCGCGCGGTCCAGCGCGTGAGGCTCGCCCGAGAGAATGAGCCGATCGCCCGGAAACAGCTGGAATGCGGGCCCTGGATTGAAGAAGCTGCGTCCGCCGCGGCTCACGGCGAGGACGGTGGCGCCGAACTCCTCCCGCAGCGGCACGTCGGCAATCAGGTGTCCCGCCCATTTCGACGTCGATCCCAGCCGGACCTCACGCAGCCCCGGGGCGACGGTCGCCAACGCGCCCAGCCGGTCCATCGCCGTCGTGATCGCGTCGGCCGCCTGCTCGGCGGCATCGGCGTACGGCCGGAGCAGGACATCGGCGCCCTCCAGCCGCAGCACGTCGCCTTCGTCGGCCGTGCGGCACGCCACGGCCACCTTGCCGCGGAATCCGCGTTCGCGCAGGTGATGGAGCAGCACGCGGCTGGTGTCGATGTCCGGGGCGGTGCTCACCACCCAGTTCGCGCCTTCGAGCGGCAGGCGCTCGAAGAGCTCCGGGTCGCTGGCATCGCCATAGATCACCGGGATACCTTCGGCGCGCCAGCGGGCGAGCGCCTCGGGGTCGAAGTCGACGCCGACGACGCGCCGGTTCCGCAGCAACAGGTGGCGCACGATGCCGCCGCCGTAGCGGCCCAGCCCGAGGATCACGACGTCGGCTCTGGGCGGCGCGCCCGTGTCGGCCGCCGCCTCGCGGTAGGGGGTCCGTCGCTCGAACACCCCGAGCCACGGCGCGAGCCATTCGTAGAGGCGCGCGGCGTGGATGATCATGTACGTCGACAGCCCGATCGTGATCAGGCCGACGGTCGTGACGAGCCCCATGGCGTCGGGCCCGAGGTGCCCGACGCTCACACCAAGGGCGCCCAGGATGAGCGAGAACTCGCTGATCTGCGCCACGGCCAGCCCCGACAGGAAGTTGGTCCGCTTGCGGTACCCCATCAGTCCCAGGATGATCATCACCAGGAGGGGCTTTCCGATCAGCACGAAGGCGGACAGGATCAGGGCCGCGCCGAACGTCGCGCCGAGCAGCGAGAGATCGAGCCGCGCGCCGAGGTCGATGAAGAAGAACAGCAGCAGGAAGTCGCGGACGGTGACCAGGCGGCTGCCGATCGCCTCGCGATACGGCGTCGAGGCGAGCGAGGCGCCCGCCACGAACGCGCCGACCTCCTGGCGAAGCCCCAGGGCCTCGCCCGTGGCCGCCAGCACCACGGCCCAGGCGATGCCCGAGAGCACGAGTAGCTCGGGCGAGCGGGCGAGGTGGATGGTCGCCGCCGGCAGCACGCGCACGGCCAGCACGCTCACCACCGCGAGGAACCCGAGCCCCTTGACCAGAATCTGCGTCGCGTGCGCCGCCAGGCTCTGATCCGCCGCGCGCTCGCCCCCAAAAGCCGTGACCGCAATCATGACGAGGATCACCGCGAGGTCCTGCACGATGAGCACGCCCACGGCGATGCGCCCGTGCAGCGCGTCGATCTCCCGCTTGTCGGACAGCAGCTTGACGACGATGATGGTGCTCGAGAAGGTCACGGCCACCGCCACATAAATGGCCGTGAGCCCGTCCATGCCGAGCGAGGCGGCGATCAGCACGCCGATGACCGCCGTGAAGCCGACCTGGGCGATGCCCGTGGCCAGCGCCACAGGGCCCAGCGTCCGGATCGTGTGGAAGTCGAGCTTGAGGCCGACGACGAAGAGCAGCAGCGAGATGCCGATGCCCGCGAGCAGCTCGATCTGCTCGGGCTGCGTCACGAGGCTCATCCCCGCGGGCCCCACGAGCAGGCCCACGGCAATGAAGGACACGATCAGCGGCTGGCGGAGCCACGTGCCCAGCGCGCCGACGAGCGCGGCAACGAGCAGCGTGAGCGCGACTTCCGCGAACGCGTTGCCAAAGGCCATGAGCTGAAGCGAGCCTATCACGGCGCGGTACACTGACCAGCCAAGGGCTCGCCCTTGATATCCCGTTCTTCGCAGAGCCGAGACCTTGGCTGGTTGTCAGTATCTGCTTGGCGCGCTCCGCGCGCCTAGGACCGCTATGCGGAGCAGCAACGAGTACAAAATTCTCGTGGGGGGCCGCATAGGGGTCCATCGCGTGCCCGACGCCTTTCCGATCGCGCCGATGCTCGCGAAGCTCGCCGACGAGCTGCCCGTCGACGGATTCTCCTACGAGCCCAAGTGGGACGGCTTTCGCGCCATCGTCTTCCGAGGCGCCTCGGAGGTCTTCATGCAGAGCCGCGATCTGCGGCCGCTCGATCGCTACTTCCCCGAGCTGCGCGCCGCGTGTCTGGCCGCGCTGCCCGGCGGCTGCGTCGTGGACGGCGAGATCGTCATCGCGACGCCGCGCGGGCTCGACTTCGACGCGCTGCAGCTCCGTCTGCATCCCGCCGCCTCGCGCGTCGCGCGGCTGGCCGAGGCGACGCCCGCGTCGTTTGTCGCCTTCGATCTGCTGGCCGTGGAGGGAAGGGATCTGCGGGGCGCGCCGCAGCACGAGCGCCGCTTGCAGCTCGAACGGCTGCTCGCCGCCGTCGCGCCGCCCCTCCATCTCACGCCCATGACGCGCGATCCGGCCGTGGCCGCCGATTGGCTCTCGCGGTTCGAGGGGGCCGGCCTCGACGGCGTGATCGCCAAGTCGGAGCACGCGCCGTACCAGCCCGGGGCGCGCGCGAGATCTTCGGCCTCAGTGGATCACCTCGCCGTCCACCACCTCGTCGAAGGCCTCGAGGTGGGGGATCTCCAGCGTCCTGACGGCATCGATGGCCGAGGCGAGGATCTGATCGGCGCTGCACGGGGTGTCCGACTCGCCCAGCCGCTTGCGCGCCGCCCGGAGCGCGCGCAGCACCTGCGCGCGGTCGAAGCGTTGTCCTTGACAGTGCTCGCAGAAGCTCATGGTCCTCCCGACTTCTGTCCAATGTTAATGTGAAATCTGCTCCAGGCGCCCCCGACGTGGAGCCAGACGGCCGCCCGCCACCAGGCGAGAGCCCATCCAGCGCCCAGGCACCACCCCGCCACCACGTCGGTCGGCCAATGCACGCCGAGGTAGACCCGACTCAGGCCCACGAGCAAGGTCAGCACGACAGCCATCCCCAGGACATAGCCCTTGAGCCAGCGACGCGGCTGGACGCGGGCCAGCAGGGCCCCCAGCGTCAGGTACGTCACCGCCGACAGCATGGCGTGGCCGCTCGGGAAGCCCGCGGACACGACCTGCACGGCGTGCGGAACGAGGTCGGGGCGGGCCCGTCCGATGGCGTTCTTCAGCAGCAGCATCAGCCCGTAGCCGCTGCCGACGGAGGCCACGACCAGCATCGCAGCGCTGCGCGCGCCCGAGAGCAGCAGAAAGCCGATCGCGGCGACAGAGGCCAGCGCCAGCACCGCGTTGCTGCCCAGGCTCGTCACGTCTCGCGCCGCGCCTTCGAGCCAGGCCGGCCCGATGGGACGGCCCGCCTCGTCGCGCATCGCCAGCAGAACGGCGCGATCGACGGCGAGGGGGTCGCCGTCCAATGCCTGGTTGGCGAGGGCGCCGAACACGAGGAGCGCGAGGGCCAGGACGAAGACGGTCCCGATGGCGGCCGGTTCCAGGCGCATCGCATGGAGCCGTCGCAGAATCCATGCCGGAACCAGCCCTGCGCGCGCCTTACCTCGAGCGGGCCGCGATGATCTACAATGCCATCCTTATGCCCATCACGCTACCGCAATCGCTCAAGACGATCCTGCTCGACAAGGCCTACGGACATGTCGTGACGTTCAACGCCAGCGGCCGGCCGCAGATCACGATGGTCTGGATGGACGTGGACGGCGACGAAGTGCTCTTCAACACCTCGGAGGGGCGGCGCAAGACGCAGAACCTGCGCCGCGACCCGCGCGTCATCGTCTCCATGCAGGACCGCAACAACCCCCAGTCCTACGCCGTCTTCCACGGCAAGGCCCGCATCGTCGAGCAAGGCGCCAACGATCACATCGACGCCCTGACCAAGCGGTTTCTCGGCCCCAATGTGCCCACGGTCCGCCAGCCCACCGACAAGCGGGTGATCGTGCGCATCAGCGTGGATCGCGTCAGCGGCGCGGGTCCAGGCTACAAGCCGTGGACGTAGGGACTACGGTAGAATCGCACGGCATGAGGAAGGGATTCGACGTGCTGCTGGCGGCGGTGGTCGCGTCCGCGGTGATGCTCTCCGTGTCGCCCGCGGCGGAGCCGCAGCGCGGGACGTCCGGAGGCTCCGTGGCGTCGTTCTACGATCTCAGCACCAGGACCCTCGCGGGTCAGCCCGCCGATCTGGCGCAGTACCGGGGAACGGTCAGCCTCGTGGTCAACGTGGCGAGCTACTGCGGCTACACGCCGCAGTACGCGGGCCTCGAGACGCTGCACCGCGAGCTGAAGGACCAGGGCTTCAACGTCCTGGGGTTCCCGAGCAACGATTTCGGCGAGCAGGAGCCGGGCACGGCCGAGGAGATCGCCGAGTTCTGCCGGCTGACGTACGACGTGACGTTCCCGATGTTCGAGAAGGTCGTCACGCGGCGGGGCGCGGGGCAGTCGCGCGTGTACGCGTTTCTGGGCGCGTCGGGCAAGCTTCCGGCGTGGAACTTCAGCAAGTACGTCGTCGACCGGCAGGGTCGGGTGGTCGCGTTCTTCCCGAGCGAGGTGACGCCAGAGGATCCTGCACTGCGCCGCGCGATTGCGGGCGCGCTCGCCGCGCGCTGACCGGAGGGCGCGGCGCGCCAAAGGAGGGCGTGTGACGTTGAAGGGCCTGGCCGCTGTCAGTCTCTGCCTGTGCGCGTCGGCACTCATCCTGGCGCAGGAGCCCCAACCACAACAGTTCGGACAGCCGCAGCCCGCGCGCGCCGTCACGGTCGCGGCCATTCCAGGCGTGGTGGCCGCGGGGGCCCAATGGCAGCTCGTCTGGTCGGGCACCGACAACGCCGACGGCATCGTCGGCACCGCCGACGGCGGCCTGCTGTTCGCGCAGGAGCAGCCTCACCGCGTCAGCAAGCTCGATCGCAGCGACCGCGTCTCGGTGTACGTGGAGAACACCAACGGCGCGGGGTCGCTGGCCATCGACGCCAGCGGCCGCATCCTGACGGTGCAGCGCACGTGTACGGATCCGGGGCTCCGCCTCGCGTCCCCGTGTGCCGAGCCGACGAAGGTGGCGGTCATCCATCCAGAGCGCGAGCGCAAGGTCCTGGCCGAGAGCTTCGAGGGGAAACCCTTCGGCCGCCTCAACGATCTCGTCGTCAGCCGGAACGGAGGCGTGTATTTCACCGTGGGCGGGGCCTACTACGTGAGCCCCGGCGGACAGGTGAGCAGCGTCGGCACCGGTCTTCGGACCAACGGCATCATGCTCAGCCCCGATGAGAAGACGCTGTACGTGACCAACGGTCCGGTGGTGGTGGCCTTCGACGTCCGGCCGGACGGGACAGTGGCCAATCAGCGGGATTTCGTAAAGCTCGCCGCAGGCGGGTCAGGTGATGGCCTCGCCGTCGACGGCGCCGGCCGGCTGTACGTCACATCGGCTCCAGGCGTGCAGGCGTTCGGCCCGGATGGGACGTATCTCGGTGTGATTCCCACGCCGCGGAACGTGATCAGCGTCGCGTTCGCGGGACCCGACAAGAGAATGCTCTACGTGGTGGGGAGCGGCGCGGCAGACGCCCAAGGCAACGAGATCCGGACGCCTCCGGGCGTGAGGAACAACGCCAAATCGATCTTCAAGATCGCGATGCTGGCCCAGGGCTTCACGGGCCGGGCGAAATGACGCGGACATCGGCCGCGCGGCATCCCGCGCGCAGCTGGTCGGCGCGGGGCAGCTTGTCGCCGGCATAACACCCAGGAATCACGTACAACGTCTTGGGCGGCGGCACGGCCGCCGCATCGCGTGCGGACCGAGCCAGCCCTCGACTCGCTGGCGGGTCCGCGATCCGCTGCAGCACGGCGCGGTACGTGACCGTCTGGTTCGAAAGGATCCTCACGTCGACGCCGACCGCCTCGAATCCAGGCGCGCGAATCTCCACTCGATGGGGCCCGGCCTCGAGTGCGGCCCCGCGGAGAAGGGCGAAGTCGTCGGCAATCCCCACGTAGTACCCGTCGACGTACACCTCCGCCGTGGCGGGCTCGATCTGCAGCCGCAGGTAGCCGCCCGGTGCAGCAGGTGTCGCTTCGTGACGCTTCGCGCGCGACCCTCGCGATGGCACGTGCGGTACGGAGGACGGACCAAAGGGGAAGTACGAGGCGCCCGGAAAGAAGTACCCTGGGGGAAAGAAGACGACGTGTGGGGGAAAGGTCGTGAACAGCCGGTCGAACCGCGGCGCGAACGTGTCGGGGCCCGCACGAAACAGGTCGCGCTTCTGCGCGACAGGCGTGTCGGGCGGGACCTCGGGCCGCGGCGGCGCAGAGGCGGGCTGCGGCGCGTCCATCGCTGGCGGTGCAACGGGGGGCGGCGAGGGCGGAAGCGTTGGAGCACCAAAGGACACCCGCTGTGCCAGGGCAGGCCCCGCCAGCAGCCAGGCTCCGAGCGCGATCGCTCCAAGCCGAACTCGTCTCATAATGTCGTTATACACCCGGAGGCCTCGTGTTCCCATATCACGACGAGAACGAAACCCAGCGCACGCCGTACGTGACGATCGCCCTGATCGCGCTCACGGTGCTGGCGTGGCTGTTCCTGCAGGGCGCGGGTACGAGCCTCCCTCTGGCTCAGTCCGTGTGCGAGCTCGGGCTCATTCCTGGTGAGCTCACCGCCTCGCTGGCGCCAGGCACGCCGTTTTCGATGGGCGACGGCCTCGTGTGCCTCACCGACCCCGGCCGTCAACTGTCCAACGTCGTCACGTCGATGTTCCTGCACGGGTCGTGGCTGCACCTGCTGGGCAATATGTGGTTCCTCTGGCTCTTCGGCAACAACATCGAGGACGCGATGACGCGGCCGCGCTTCGTGGCGTTCTACCTGCTGACGGGGCTGGCGGCGGCGCTGGCGCAGGTGATGGCCGATCCCGCCTCGCCCGTGCCGATGGTGGGCGCCTCGGGGGCCATCAGCGGCGTGATGGGCGCGTACCTGGTGCTCTTCCCGCGCGTGCGCGTGTTCACGATGGTGCCGCTGGGCTTCTTCATCACGTCGATGGCGCTGCCGGCCTGGGTGATGCTGATCTATTGGGCGTTCTTACAGTTCGCGGGCGGCATCACGAGCATCGCCTCCGAGCAGACCGGCGGCGTGGCGTTCTGGGCGCACCTGGGCGGGTTCGCGGCCGGCGTGGTGCTGATCAAGGTGTTCGAGCGCCGCGACCGGGTCCGGGCGCACCTGTCGCAACACTGGCGGCCGCGTCACGTCGGCTGGCGGTAGGAATGTGGCGATTCTACAGCGGTTCAGCGGGTGGGATCAGCGGGCCCTCTGACTGAGCGGTTTCCTTCACGGCCACGCGATTCCGGCCGGCCCGTTTCGCCTCGTACATCGCGACGTCGGCTCGCGTGATGGGGACCGTGGGATCTTCCTCCGCCAGGGCCACGTTGGTGATGCCCACGCTCGCCGTGACCTTGATGGGACCGGTGCCCGCGTCGATGGGCGTGGCGCCGATCCTGCGGCGGAGGTTTTCCACGGCACGGACGCCTCCGGAGAGCGACGTCTCGGGAAGGACGATCAGGAACTCCTCGCCGCCGTAGCGGCACGCGATGTCGCTGGCGCGCAGCCCCTCCTTCAGCACGCGCCCCACCATGGCGAGCGCGCGGTCGCCCGCGAGGTGGCCGTGCGTGTCGTTGAGGTTCTTGAAGTGATCGAGATCCAGGATCGCCACGCACAGCGCGCTCTGGGCCCGCCGCATGCGCCGCATCTCGCGGGAAAGCGCCTCCACGCCGAACTGCCGCGTGAGCGTCCGCGTCAGCGGATCGATCATGCTGAGGTCGCGGACGCGGTTGAACAGCTGCGTGTTCTTGACGGCGGCCGCGATCAGGGTGGCCATCGTCGCCAGCACGCGGCGCCGATCCTCGCCGAAGCCGCCAGCCGGCTGCCGGATGCCCATCAGCCCCACGGTCTTGCCGCCCGTCGTCAGCGGGAAGCACTCCCACGCGTCGGGCTTGCTGGCGAGGCCCGCGGGCACCGGGCTGCCTGGTTCGGCAGGCTGTCCGGCCAGCAGCATCCAGCCGTTCAGGCGCGCCACGACGAAGAAGTCGTCGGTGCCCGTGAGCGACGGCAGCTCCGACGCGATGATGCGCTTGAGCGTGTCGAGATCGAGCACGCTGCCGAGCGCGGCGCTCAGGCGTGTGAGCAGGGCGAAATCGTCGGCCCGCGCCTGGGCCAGGCGCTCGAGTTCGTCGACGTACGCGGCCTCGGTCGCCGCTCGCCGGTAGCGCCGGAACGCGTAGACGAGCAGCAGCACGACAGCCGCGCCCAGGGCGAGGGAGATCCAGGGCGCAGGCATCCGAAGCGCGCCTAGTGACGCAAGAAGCGTGTCAAGTCGGTTTCCGTCCTACAAACTCAGCAGTGTAGAACGGCGGCGCGCGTTCGGCGCGACGAAATCGCTTCCGCGCCGTGGTCCGGCGCGTGCGCGTGCGCATCCGGCACGCGTTGTGTCGGGAGCGCCCGCACGAACGCTCGTGCGGGCGCACGTGGGAAGCAGCCTACTCGCCGCTGGACGTGGTGCGCGAGCCTTCGCGCAGGGCCTTCAGCGCCAGCCGTTCCTCGCGGTTGGGATCGTCGACGACCTTCACGTCGTTGCCGAGGATCATCGTCGGATAGTTGCGTGCGCTGAAGGCGGGCCAGTTCGGGACCTCCGGATTGTTCGGGTTGCCCGTGCGCGCGAAGGCGGCGTAGGTGGCGCTCATGCGGTGCGCCAGCGCGTAGCGATCCTGGCCGGATCCGGTCATCGACGCCGCGATGTCGACGTTGTAGAACGCGAAGGGGATGTCGAGCGTGTGGTACGCCTTCATCCGGCCGTCGTGCACCGGCGACCGCCAATTGAAGAAGTACAGGTACGCGGGGGCGCGGCCCTGCACCGTCTTCAGCTCGGCCAGTGTCTGCGCGTTCGCGCGGCGAGCGTTGTCGGAGTTCATGACCAGCCACACGTCGGTGTTGGTGATCCCAGGGTGTGTCTTCCGGTAGAGCGCCACCAGCGATCTGGCCGCGGCCTCGTCGCCGCGCGCGATCCGCGTGACGCGCGTCATCATCTCCGCCTCGGGCATCTCCAGCGGCGGCGGCGGATCGTTCCAGCCGTCTTCCGTCTCGGTGGATCCCATCATGAACGGCACGTCCGCTGAGGCCTCGGGCGCGTCCGGCGACCACTGATCGCGCGGCAGCGATCGGCCGTCGACCACCGGCCCGCCGCCCAGCCCCTGGACGCGCGGCTCGCGATAGAACGCCTCGTTGAGCTGCGGCCACGGCATCTGCTGCAGGCGATCGAGCTGGCCGCGCGTGAGCCCGAGCTTGGCGAGAAACTGTTCCGCGGCCCCCGTGGCGTTCTCGCGCGTGGCCCCGCGCATCGCGGATCCGCTCATGGCGATCGCCCGGTGGAACAGGCCCCTGGCCGAGGGCATCGCCATCAGCGTGCAGACCTTGCCCCCGCCGCCCGACTGGCCGAAGACGGTCACGTTGCCCGGGTTGCCGCCGAACGCCGCGATGTTGTCCTTGATCCAGCCGAGCGCGGCGACGATGTCCTGCATGCCCACGTTGCTGGAGTTGGCCCACTGCTCGCCGCCCAGATCGGCCAGGTGCAGGAAGCCGAAGAGGTTGAGCCGATGCGTCACCGCGACCACCACGACGTCTTCCTTGCGGGCGAGGTTGGTGCCGTCGTAGAGGAGCCAGTTGCCCGACGCGCCCGAGAAGCCGCCGCCGTGCAGCCACACCATCACGGGCCGGCTGCCGCTGCCAAGCCCTGGCGTGAAGATGTTGATGCCGAGGCAGTCTTCGCCCATCGGCTCGCGTCGGTCGAGCGCCCATACTTCGGAGATCGGACCGCCCTCGTCCTGTGGCGAGCGCTGGGAGACCTCCACGGCATCGCGGACGCCGGTCCACGGTGCCACAGGCGCGGGCGGCATGAAACGGTTGGCGCCCGCGGTCGAGGCGGCGTACCGCACGCCCCAGAACTGATTCACGCCGAAGCGCACCACCCCACGCAGCCGCCCGGCCGTCGTCTGCACGATGGGCGTGGCGGGCAGGCCCCGTACGTCCTGCGCCCAGGCGGGCGAGAAGGCGCCGCGCGTGAACAGGCCGGCCGCGGCCAGGGTGCCGCAGCCGAGGAAGGATCGGCGATCGATGTCCGTCATGGGTGGCTCCGTTGTTAGT
>JACQTK010000290.1 GCA_016210845.1 Acidobacteriota bacterium
CGCCCTGCCCGCCTCACCCGCCCGACCGTCCCAGCGCCTCGCGCAGCTTTTTGCCCATATCCGCCGGGCTCTTCACGACGTGGACGCCGGCCGCGGAGAGCGCGGCCATCTTTTCCGCCGCGGTCCCCTTGCCGCCCGCGATGATCGCCCCCGCATGGCCCATCCGGCGGCCGGGCGGGGCGGTCTGCCCCGCAATGAAGCCGACGACCGGCTTCCGGAACTCGCGCTCGATGAAGGCGGCGGCCTCTTCCTCGGCCGTGCCGCCAATCTCGCCAATCATGATCACCGCATCGGTGTCGGGATCGGCGGCAAACAGGCGCAGCGCGTCGATGAAGCTCGTCCCGATGAGCGGGTCGCCGCCGATGCCGATGCACGTGGTCTGGCCCATGCCCTGGCGCGTGAGCTGGTGGATCGCCTCGTAGGTCAGCGTGCCGCTCTTGGAGACGATCCCGATCCGCCCCTCGCGGCAGATATGGCCCGGAATGATCCCCGCCTTGGCCTGACCTGCCGAGATCACCCCCGGGCAGTTCGGCCCCACGAGACGCGTGCGCTTGCCCGCCATGAACGTGAGCACGCGCAGCATGTCGATGATCGGGATGCCTTCGGTGATGCACACCGCCAGCGGGATGCCCGCGTCGGTGGCCTCCATGATGGCGTCGGCGGCAAACGGCGGCGGCACGAAGATCACCGTGGCGTTGGCGCCCGTCTCGCGCACGGCGTCGTGCACGCTGTTGAAGACCGGCCACTCCTCGTGCGTGGTGCCGCCCTTGCCAGGCGTGACCCCGCCGACCACATTGGTGCCATAGGCCGCGGCCTGCTTGGCGTGAAACGTCCCCTCACGCCCGGTCAGGCCCTGAACGATCAAACGCGTGTTCCTGTCGAGTAAGACTGCCAAGGTTCTTCGTGTCCCCCGCAACGTCGGGCGCGGCTTCACGCCGCGCCAGTCGGGCCGTGAAGGCCCGCCCTGCGACCGTGATCAGGTGGTTTGTCCGGCTCCGGCCAGCGCCACCACCCGTTCGGCGGCCTCGCCCATCGAGTCGGCGGTGGTGAAGTTGAGCCCGCTCTCACGGAGCCTCTTCTTGCCCTCCTCGACGTTGGTGCCCTCCATGCGGATGACGATGGGCACAGGCACGCCGAGCTCCGTGACGGCCGTAATGACGCCCTGCGCGAGCACGTCGCAGCGCAGGATGCCGCCGAAGATGTTGATGAGCACCGCGCGCACGTTCTTGTCGGACATCAGAATCTTGAACGCGCTGCGAATCTGCTCGGCGTTGGCGCCGCCGCCCACGTCCAGGAAGTTGGCCGGCTCCCCTCCCGCCAGCTTGATGATGTCCATCGTCGCCATCGCCAGGCCGGCGCCGTTGACCATGCAGCCGATGTTGCCGTCGAGGCGGATGTAGTTGAGCGAGAACTTCGAGGCCTCGACCTCGAGCGGGTCCTCCTCGGAGATGTCGCGCAGGTCGCGCAGATCCGGGTGGCGGTACAGCGCGTTGTCGTCGAAGGTGACCTTGGCGTCGAGCGCCAGCAGATCGCCCGCTCTGGTCAGGATGAGCGGATTGATCTCGATCATCGAGGCATCGGTCTCGATGAAGGCCGTGTAGACGGTCTCGAGCAGCTTGACGAGCTTGCCAGCCGGCCCCGCGGCGAGGCCCATGCCGAAGGCGAGCTTCCGCGCCTGAAACGGCACGATCCCGGTGCCGCGATCGACGTACTCCTTCAGAATCTTCTCCGGCTGCGAGGCGGCGACTTCTTCGATGTCCATGCCGCCTGCCGCGCTGGCGATGATCACCGGACACGCCGCCGCGCGATCGATGACGATGCTCACGTAGAGCTCGCGATCGATCTGCAGCCCTTCCTCGACCAGGACGCGTCCGACCGTCTTGCCCTCTGGGCCGGTCTGGTGCGTGACCAGCGTCATGCCGATCATGCCCTTGGCAATCTGTTCCACCTCCTCGGGCGACTTGGCGAGCTTGACGCCCCCGCCTTTGCCGCGCCCGCCCGCGTGGATCTGCGCCTTGACGACGGTGACGGGGCCGCCGAGGCGCCGCGCAATCTCGGCGGCTTCTGCCGCCGTGAACGCCACTTCTCCCCGCGGAACGGGCACACCGAACCGCGCAAGGACCGATTTGGCTTGGTATTCGTGGATTTTCAAGGTGTGTACGGCTCCGACCAGTTCCGAACGTTGAACGCCAATCGTACTCCGAAACTCCCGTCGGCCGTGTCGCGATTATTTGAATGCGGCTCGGGATTCTGTTACGTTACACGGGCATTTCCAGCCACTCATTAGGTTGCTGGGCAGCTCGGGAGCTAGGTCGCTGGGTTGGTGGGGCCCTTCCGTCTCCTGCTGCGTAGCTCCCCAGCGACCCAGCTCCCCAGCGACCCAGCTCCCCAGCGACCCAGCAACTGAACGTTCAGCGAGGGTAGGAGCATGAAGCGTCTGTCATTCGGAGTGGGAGCGGCCGGCATCTTCCTGCTGGCCGTGTCGATCGTGTCGGCCCAGGCGCCGCAGGGCGCCCAGGGGGCCGGGCAGGGCCGTCAGGGCGGTGGCGGCGGGGGCCGCGGGCAGGCACCACCAACAAACCTGCAGGTGCTGCCGCGAGATACGACGGCTCAGCAGGTCATTCCGATCATGCAGGCCTTTGCGGCCGCGCTCGGCGTCGGGTGCAACTATTGCCACGTGACCGCGCAGGACGCGCCGGCCCGTGGCGCTGGCGCCGGCCGGGGCGGCGACCAGGCGGCCGACGGCGGACGGCGCGGCCGTGGTCCGGCCGGTCCGCCCCCCATGAACGACTTCCCGTCCGACGCCAAGCAGCCGAAGCGCGTCGCGCGCACGATGATGTTGATGGCGCGCGACATCAACAGCAAGCTCGGCGCCGAGCTCGGGAAGCCCGCGGCGGAGGTGACGCGGGTGCAGTGCGTGACCTGCCACCGCGGTGTGCCCATCCCGAAGCAGCTCGTGGACATTGTCACCGACACGACGAAGACGAAGGACGCCACCGCGGCGCTCGACCAGTACCGCGAGCTGCGGAAGCAGTTCTACGGCGCCGCCGCCTACGACTTCTCGGACTACAGCCTGTTCCGGGCGGCCCAGCTCGCGCTCGCGGAGATGCCGGCCCGGGCCGACGATGCGCTCGCGTATCTGCAGGCGAACGTGGAGCTCAACCCGAACTCCGCCAGGAGCTATCAGCAGATGTCGGTGGCGTACCAGCGGAAGATGGACACGCCGAACGCGATTGCGATGCTCGAGAAGGCCGTGGAGCTGGATCCCATGAACATGCAGTTCCGGAACCAGCTGAACAACCTGCGCAACCCGCCGGCGCAGCAGCAGTAGTCGTCACGATCATCGTTCGCACGCACATGGCGACGCAGCGGCGGTGCGTGAGGCACCGCCGCACGTCGCCTCTCACCGATAGAGGAACTGGTGGCCGGTCGAGGAACCGACCAGAAACCACGCCGCAATCGGCGTCGGCTCGCCTGCCGCCGCCTCTCCGAAGGTCACCGTCCGGCTGCTCGGCATCCCTGCGGGCCGGCTGACCTGCCGTGTCAACCCGAGGAACAGCCCCTTTCCGTCCCTGGTCCGGACGATCACCAGTTCCGGACTCCTGCCGTCGGGACCGGCTTGGAACGTGTAGGTCCCAGGCGGCAGGACGACCCCTGGCAGGGCAACCGCCTGGCTGAACGTCAGGTGGTTGATCTGCGAGACGGGCTCCAACGCCTGGATGGAGCCGGCCATCACAAGGCCAGCCGCCACCGCGGCGCACGCCGTCACGATCGACTTCCGTATGGACATTGGTGTTGCCTCCTTCTGTTGCCTACTAACGCCCGCCGGCAAAGGGGCGAACACCAGTGCCGCACCGTGCCTTCGGTATGGGAAGCGCGTATCATTGCGGGCGACTCGATTCCAACGATTCGGGGGAGACCTGCGCGTGGACAAGGCGACGTCTGACCCGCTGGTCGGCAAGACCGTGGCGCAGTACGAGGTCGTGGCCCGGCTCGGCGGCGGCGGAATGGGGGTGGTGTATTCTGCGCGCGACACGAAGCTGGGCCGCCGCGTCGCCCTGAAGTTCCTTCCGCCGCAGTGGAGCCATGACGAGGGCGCCCGCCAGCGCTTCATTCGAGAGGCGCAGGCCGCCTCCTCCACCGACCACCGCAACATCTGCACCATCCACGACATCGGGAGCACAGACGAGGGACAGCTGTTCATCGTCATGGCGCACTACGAGGGTCGGACGCTCAAGCAGCGGCTGGAGAGCGGCGCGCTCCCCGCAGACGAAGCGGTCGAGATTGCCGCGCAGGTGGCCGAAGGGCTGGCCAAGGCGCATGCGCAGGGCGTGGTGCACCGCGACATCAAGCCTGGGAACCTGATGCTGACCGAGGACGGGGTGAAGATTCTCGACTTCGGGCTCGCGAAGTTCGCGGAATCGCGTTTCAAGCTCACGCTGGAAGGATCGACCATCGGCACGCTCGCCTACATGTCGCCCGAGCAGGCGCGCGGCGAGGAGGCCGACGCGCGCTCGGATGTCTGGGCCGCGGGCGTGGTGCTCTACGAGATGCTGAGCGGCGACGTGCCGTTCAAGGGTGCGTATCCCGAAGCGATCGCCCACGCGATCAAGAACGACCCGCCTTCGCCGCTTCGCGGCTGCGGCGAGGCAGGTCCGCCTGAAATCCCCGAGGTGCTCGAACACCTGGTCTTCCGCGCGGTGCACAAGAACCCGAGCGTGCGGTTCCAGCGTGCGCGCGATCTGGCGCGCGCGCTGCGGCAGCTCCAGGGGCGGACCATTCCGCTCGATCTGCGGACCGAGCCGCTGCCGCCGGTGACCGCCGACGGCACGGCCATCCCCGCCGTCGCGCGGCCCTTTACAGGCCGCCGCAGATCGTGGTGGCGCTCACGCACGGGCCTCTCGGCCGCGGCGGCCATGTCGCTGCTCCTCGTGGGCGGCCCGCTGTGGGTATTCGCTCCGGTGGAGCGGATGGCCGTCGCCGTCGCCCCGGTCGTGAATCAGACCGGCTACGCCGAGCTCGACGCGTACCGCCTCGCGCTCACGCAGGAGCTCGTCGCTCAACTCTCAGACTCGCCAAACATTCGAGTGCAGCCGTACGACCGACTCGTCTCCATCGTCCGCGGTTTCCAGCGCGAGGGTCGGGACGTGTCGGGTCCGGAGGCGCTGCGAGCGGTCGCGACGTCGAGCGGTGCGTCGGTGGTCGTCATGCCGACGCTGCTTCACGAGGACAACGCCTGGAAAGCTCGCGTCGAATTTCGCAACGTGGAGACCTCGCTGAACGAGTCCCCGTACGAGACTCCGCCGGTCGTGTCATCGCTCATGAAGGACGCCGTCTACGGACTCATGCCGGCACTCGCCACCGGCGTCGAGGAACACTTCCTTTCCGCAGGACCGCGTCGGGTGGCGTGGGCCAACGCCCTTCGGGCGCTGACCACCGCCGATAGGCCACCGCCCATGCCTCACATGCGGACCCTCGATGCGGTCGCGGCGTTCGCGCAGGGACTCGATGCGTACGAACAACAGGAGTACGCTGAGGCGCGCGCGGCCTTCGCGAACGCCTCGCAGCACGATCCCCGGAATCCGCTGGTATTGGCCTGGCGCAGCCGTACGGCGACCGTCCTCCGGATCGACGATGAAGCCGCCGACCTGGGGCGGCAGGCCGACGAGCTCGTCACCGATCTCACCCTCGCCCGTGACCGCCTGTTCATTGCGGCCGTGGCCGCCGAATCGCGGCGCGATGTTCCCGCAGCCGAGACGCTGTACAGGCAACGCGCGAATCAGTTCGGTGACGACATCGACGGATGGATGGATCTCGCGGCTTTCCAGGATCGCCGGGGACTGACACGCGAGGCCATCACGACCTACCTGGATGGGCTGTCGCGCGACACCAACAACCTTCGCGCGCACCTCGAGCTGTGCCGGTTGTACGGCCCTGGACGGCAGAACGAGCCCGTGAGCGCGCGGGAGCACGGAGAACGGGCGTTCGAAGGTTATCGAGAACTCGGGACGCCGGGAGGCGAGGCGCTCGCGCGCGTGTGTCTTGCCGACGTGCTGCGCAGTCGGCCCGATGCGGAGAGCCGGCGTCAGGCGCGAGAGCACGCCGACGCGGCACTCGCCACCTTCCTCGACCTCGGACTCGCCTACAACGTGCCGCGCGGGTACAACCAGGCCGGCATGGTGGCGTTCTCTCAGGGCCGGATGACCGATGCCGTCGCTGCCTTCGAGCAGTCGGTGGCCTCGGCCAGGACCGTCGGCAACCGGGTCCTCGAGCCCGTGGCGCTCATGAACCTTGGCGCCGCACACGGGCGCAGGAACCTGGCGGTCGCTGTGGAGTCCTATGCCCAGGCCGCCAGGTTGTTCGAAGGGCTGGGCGACAACCAGCGGGCCGCGCAGGTTCAGGCCAACAGCGCCTCTCTGCGCATTTCGTTCAGCGACCGCCCGGAAGAGGGGCTGCGAGACATGCAGAACGCCCTGGCGGTCTTCCGCACCGTTGGCGACAGGAACTTCGAACTCTTCAGCCTCCAGGTGATCGCCACGTACTACCGGCAGACTGGCAATCACGTGGAAGCGGAACGTCAGCTGAATCGCGCGCTCGCGCTGGTCGGCGAGCAGGACCTGAACAACCGGTTCGCGTCGCTCACGCGAGATGTCGGGCGTTCGCGGCTCGAGACGGCCGACTACGTCGGCGCGCGCATGCGCCTGGCCGAAGCGGCCCGCATCCCGGAGCGGACCGACAGCACCAGTGCGCGGATCTACCTGGCTCTGGCGCATGCGCGCCTCGGGGACTTCGCCGCGGCGCGCGTCGAGCTGCAACGGTCCACCGAACTGCAGCAGCAGCAGAATGCGACGGGCGTCCTCGCACTGCTCGAGGCCACCCAGGGTGAGGTGACCTACGAAACAGGCCAGCTCTCGGAGGCGCGAAGCTGGTTTGAGAAGAGCGCCGCGAGATGGGTCGACGAGTTCCCGGACGTTGCAAGCGTGCTAGCCCGTGCCTATGTTGGTTTGATCGACACGCTCGAGAGCCGTGGCGCCGACAGTCGGACGGCCGTGCAGTCCAGTATCGACCACGCCAGAAAGATCCACCATCTCTCGCTGGAAGCCAGGAGTCGGGTCCTGCTTGCCCGCGTACTGGTCCGGCAGCGCCAGTTCGACCAGGCGTTGGCGACGCTGAACGAGACTCCGCCTGAAAGCGGCTCGCAGACGCTTGGACCCGAGCTGCGCGCGCAGGTGCATCGATGGCGCGGCGAGGCGCTCCTCGGAGGCGGAGATCGGGCAGCTGCCGCGGCGGAACTCGAGACAGCTCGACAGCTCGTGGCCCAGTTGCAGGCGTCCTTGCCAACCGAGTATCGCGACGGCTTTGCGTCCCGCCGTGACATACGGGAAATCGTTCAGAACACTGTTCGGAACGTCCGATGAGCTTCGTTTGCTGCAAGTGAACCAGGCGACCCTCGGGGGCGCCCCTGGAGAGGTGAGGAATGGCAACGGCGACGACGTGTACTCGGAAGTTGGTGATGGCGGCGGTGTTCAATGGAAGCTCGAGATGAAAGAAAGCAAGATCACGATCAAGAATCCGGACGAGATCTTGTGGAAACGCGACGGCAACCGGCTCGTGGTGTACGTGCCCATCCTCGACGACCGCAAGCAGATACGGGTCGCGTGGGTCAAGAACGACAGTGGCCAAGTTCGGCACGGAGCCGTTGCCGTAGCGCCTGAGGAGGTGAGCTATGGCAAATGGCGACGACGGCTATTCGGAAGTGGGCGGCGGCGGCAGTGTCGGATGGAAGGTCGACGTCAGGGATGGCAACGTCGTGCGTTCGACTCCAAAGCCCGTGCGAAAGTCGATTCCATGGGGATACACGGTCGAAGACAGCGACGACGTGCGTGGCAAGTCGCTGGATGACAAGTTCTTTCACATCCAGATCCTGCGGCCCAGAAACGGCGCAACGTTCGGATATCGATACAACACGGAGACGCGGGCGTTTGACATCTATGTCCCCATTCGTAGTAAGAAGCCGGCGAATGGCGGATCCCGTCAGATACGTGTGATGTGGGCCGTCCGGAGCGCGGACGTACCCAAGAGCCAGCTCCAGCCCCTGACGACGCGCCCGGTTCAGAGGCGCGGCACGAACAATCGGCGGAGGCGCGGACGGAAGAAGTCATAAACCAGGCGCTCCCCCAAAAGGCGCCCATCGGAGAGGTGAGTTATGGCGAACGGTGACGACGGCTACTCGGAAGTAGGCGGCGGTGGCAGCATCGGATGGAGAGTTGAAGCGCAGAACGCCGCACTTCCGGGTCCTGCCAACCCGAAAACGAAGCCGAAGCCACCCGGCCAGGCGGGCAACTGGAGCGGCTACACGACGAAGGGGCTCGACAACGTCAAGGACGAGAAAGACCAGCTGTACCAGAAGTATTTCCACGTCCAGATTCTCAAACCGTTGGCCGGCGCGAAGATCAAGTACGGGTACAACAAGAAAACGAAAGCCTTTGACATCTGGGTGCCAATCGAGAAGCGCAGGCCTGCCAACGAAGGTACGGACCCGCGGCAGATTCGTGTCATGTGGGCGGCTGCCAGCGTGCCGAGCGGAGGGGCGGAGTTCGACGAGGCGGTCGAGATCGATCCTCCGGGCCCGGTTGTGGCAGGGGTTTAGCGTTCGCCCATCAGTCGCCGGACGATGCGCGTGAGGGGATTGCCACTCCCCACGCTCGCCAGGTCCTGCACGAGGGCGGCCGCGGACTGGTACCGCGCCTCCGCGCTCTTGGCGAGCAGCCGCTGGACCAGCCGCTCGAGCGACGCGGGCCGGTCGGGCGATAGCGTCGTCAGCGGCACTGGATCCTTCTCGAGCACGTTCGTGACCGTCTCGGACGGGGACGCTCCCCCAAACGGCAGCCTCCCCGTCGCCATCTCGTAGATCACCACGCCCAGGGAGAACAGGTCGCTGCGCGGATCCAGCGGCAGTTGCAGAATGCGCTCGGGCGCCATGTAGTTGGCGGTGCCCAGCGGCCGGCCAGGAATCGTCGAGCCCTGCAGCCCGAGCGGCCCGGTGTCGTCCAGGACGAAGCGCCGCGCCAGCCCGAAATCGAGCACCTTCACCTGCCCGTCGCTGCTGACGACGAGGTACCCGGGCTTGATGTCGCGGTGGACGATCCCCTCCGCGTGCGCCGCCTGCAGCGCCTTGGCAACCTGGACGGAGATCGCCACGACCTCCTCGGTGCCGAGCGTCCGGCGGCCCATGTGGACCTTGAGGTTCGGCCCGTCCAGCCGCTCCATGACGATGAAGACTGCGCCGTCGTGCTCGTCGATCTCGTAGACCGTGCAGATGTGCGGGTGGTTCAGCGCGGCGATCGTCTGCGCCTCGCGCCGCAGCCGCCGCGCCGCCTCAGGGTCCCCCGCCAGCTCCTCGGGCAGGAATTTGAGCGCCACGCGGCGCGCCAGTCGGGTGTCCTCGGCTTCGTACACCACGCCCATGCCACCCGTTCCCAGCTTTCCTGTGACCCGATAGTGGGAAATCGTCCGCCCGATCACCGCGGCTGAGCATAGCAGGCCTGGGGCCTTGGACAGCCCTGAGGCCCCCGGCCTGGGCCCTGAGGCCTGACTTCTTGTCTTATCCTGTTCGATCCCGTCATCCTCGACGTTAAAACACGCATCAGGAGGACTATCATGCTCGGTCACGCCCCCATGACGAACCGCCCGCCGCGGCCGGACCCGCCGCCCGCCGAAGAGCAGCTCGACCCGCTCCTCAGCGACGAGCCGACGATCGAGCTGGTCGTGCGGGCGCGCGAGGGCGACCGCCTGGCTGTGGAGGCGCTCCTGCAGCGCTGCCTGCCGCCGCTCAAGCGCTGGGCGCACGGCAAGCTGCCTGCGGCCGCGCGGGGGGCGATGGATACCGGCGACCTGGTGCAGGAGGCCGCCATGCACGCCCTGCGGCGCCTCGACGTCTTCGAGCCCCGCCACGTCGGCGCCATGCAGGCCTACCTGCGGCAGTCGGTCATCAACCGGATTCGCGACGAGGTGCGGCGGCTCGGACGCCATCCGGCCGCCGTGGCGCTGCCGGACGAGCACCCCTCGGACGCCACCTCCCCGCTCGAGGCGGCCATCCAGGCCGAATCCTACGACCGGTACCGCCAGGCGCTGGACCAGCTCAAGGCGCGCGATCGCGAGATGGTGGTGGCCCGGGTGGAGGTGCAGTGGAGCCTGGGCGAGATCGCGCAGCGTTACGGCATGCCGTCGGTCGACGCGGCCCGTATGGCCGTGACACGCGCGCTGAAGCGGCTCTCGGCGACCATGAGGCCGAGCGGCTGACCTCCCGCATCATCCCAGGCATGACACACCGCCTCGCGCTGGTGGCGCTGCTCCTGGCCGCCCCGCTCGCCGCCCAGGAGCGCGCGCCCCAGAACGAGACCATCCGCAAAGAAGATGATCGGGGACCCGGAGAAGGTCGTCGTACGTCGCGGGTGGTCTGGCCGGGGCCCGCTGGGACATGGCGGCAGGATAGCACGGCGCAAACCCGGAGATGCCTCTGCCACGGAACGCCCCGGCACGGCCGGTGTGAACGGACGGCCGCGGGGCGCGGCGAATCGGCCACGTCGAGAAACGGCCTCACCGAGCCGTTGTAAAATACTCAGCCAGGACGGCTTCGTAGATGTCCGTCAAGGCCGTCATGTCGGCCAGCGCGACGCATTCGTCCGGCTTGTGGATGGTTCGCGCGATCAGGCCGAACTCCGCCACCGGACAATGGTCCTTGATGAAGCGCGCGTCGGAAGTCCCGCCTGTGGTCGACAACTCGGGCGTGAGACCGGTGACCCTTCGAATCGCCGCGCTCAACAGGTCGGTGAACGGCCCGGGCGGCGTCAGAAACGCCTCCCCCATGACCTCGATGTCCAGGAGGTACTCCCCGCCTACCGCGTCCAGCGTCCGGCGGAGCCGCTGCTCGAGCGACGCCGCCGTGTGGCGATCGTTGAAGCGGACGTTGAACGCCGCCCTGGCGCGTGCGGGAATCACGTTCGGCGCGGGATTCCCAACGTCGATCGTTGTGAGCTGCAGATCCGACGGCTGGAAATGTTCCGTGCCCTCGTCCAGCCGTTCGCTCGTGAGGGCGGACAGCATCCGCACGAGCCGCGGCAGCGGGTTGTCGGCCAAATGCGGATACGCCGCATGGCCCGCGACGCCTGTGACGGTGAGCACGCCCGACAGGCTGCCGCGGCGCCCGATCTTGATTGCCTCCCCGAGGCGGCTCGGGTTGGTGGGCTCGCCCACCAGGCACACGTCGAGGCGCTCGCCCCGGTCGGACAGCCACGCCAATACCTTTCTCGTGCCGTTCACCGCCGAGCCTTCCTCGTCTCCCGTGACGAGGACGCTGATCGACTCCGCGAACCTGCCGCCGCGGCCGGCCAGGAATCGCCCGACCGCGGCCGCAAAGCAGGCAATGGCGCTCTTCATGTCGGCCGCGCCGCGGCCGTAGAGCACGCGGTCGCGCACTTCGCCGCCAAACGGGTCCACGCTCCATGCCGTCACGTCTCCCGCGGGCACGACATCCGTGTGGCCGGCAAAGCAGAAGTTGCGCCCGCTGGTGCCCAGCCGGGCGTAAAGGTTCTGTACCTCTGGCTTGCCAACACTCGAGAATGGAAGTCGCTGGCACGTGAACCCGAGCGGCTCCAGAGCCGCCTGCACCGTGGCGATGGCGCCGCCGTCCTCGGGCGTGATGCTTCGACAGCGGATCAGCGCACGGGCCAGCGCGGCAGGATCGATGGGATTCACGCGCGGAGGAGATCGTTGATCGAGGTCTTCGCCCGGGTCTGCTCGTCGACGCGCTTGACGATGACCGCGCAGTAGAGGCCAGGGCCCGGGCTGCCGTCGGGAAGCGGCTTGCCTGGAAGCGTGCCAGGGACCACCACCGAGTACGCGGGCACGCGCCCCATGTGGACCTCCCCCGTGGCCCGGTCCACGATGCGCGTGGAGGCGCCGAGAAAGACGCCCATCGCCAGCACCGCGCCCGTCTCGACGCGCACGCCCTCGGCGACCTCGGACCGCGCGCCAATGAAGCAGCCGTCCTCGATGATGACGGGGTCCGCCTGCAGCGGCTCGAGGACGCCGCCGATGCCCGCGCCGCCCGAGATGTGACAGTTCCGCCCGATCTGTGCGCAGCTGCCCACCGTGGCCCATGTATCGACCAACGTGCCCGAGTCCACGTACGCGCCCACGTTGACGAAGCAGGGCATCAACACGACGTCGCGGGCGATAAACGCTGACCGCCGGACGACGCAGGTGGGCACGGCGCGGAATCCTGCGTCACGGAAGCGGCGCTCGTCCCAGCCCGCGAACTTGGGCGGCACCTTGTCGAACCACGGCGCCTCGCCGCGGACCGGATCCCGCGGGCCGCCAGGCATCGGCGCCATGTCGAAGAGACGGAACGACAGCAGTACCGCCTTTTTGAGCCACTGATGGACCCGCCAGGCGCCGTCCGCTTTCTCGGCCACGCGCAGCCGTCCGCTGTCGAGCGCGTCGAGGGCGGCTTCGACCGACTCGCGCACCGGTCCACGCGTGGCGGGCGAGATCGAGCGGCGGTCCTCCCAGGCCGCGTCGATAGTCGGTTGGAGATTGTCGATCATCGAAGCTGCCCTGAAGCCTGGGGCCCTGGGGCCCATCTACATTCCGATTACGTCGACCAACTCCTTGACAGCTCCCGCCGACTTCTTGAGCGCGGCGTCCTCCTCGGGCGCCAGCGTGATCTGGACGATCTCCTCGACGCCGCGGGCGCCGAGCTTCACCGGGACGCCGACGAACAGATCGCGGATCCCGTACTCGCCCTGCAGGAACACCGAGCACGGCAGGATCTTCTTCTTGTCCCTGAGGATGGCCTCGCACATCTCGGCCGCGGCGGCTCCGGGTGCGTACCATGCGCTCGTGCCGACCAGCTTTGTAATCTCGGCGCCCCCGTTGGCGGTGCGCGTGGCGATGGCGTCGATGCGTTCCTTGGAGAGCAGCTCCGTAATGGGGATACCCGCCACCGTGGAATAACGCGGCAGCGGCACCATCGTGTCGCCATGCCCGCCCAGGACGAAGGAATGGACGTTCTCCACCGAGACGTTCAACTCCATGGCAATGAAGGTGCTCATGCGGGCCGAGTCCAGCACGCCGGCCATCCCGATGATCCGCTCGCGCGGAAATTTGGTCAGTCGATAGAGCGCCTGGGCCATCGCGTCGAGCGGGTTGGCCACCGGAACGATGATGCTGTTCGGACAGTGCTCCACGACCTTGGGCGCGATGCTCTTCATGATCTCGAAGTTGTCGCGCACCAGATCGTCGCGGCTCATGCCCGGCTTCCGCGGCTTCCCCGACGTGATCACCACGATGTCCGAACCCGCCGCGGCATCCCACGTGCCGCCGCCGATCACCCGCGAGTCGGAGCCGATGATCGGGCACGTCTCGTAGATGTCGAGCGCCACGCCCGCCGCCTTCTGGTCCATGATGTCGATGACGACGACGTCGGCGAGCTCCTTTTCTGCGATGGCGCGCGCCACCGTCGCGCCGACGTTGCCGGCGCCGCCTACCACGGTCACTTTTCTTTTCATTCCGATCCTCTATCGCATGACGCGAGGGCTGAAGCCCCCGCGCTGCATCCGTTGTCTATCCATTCTCTGCAGCGCGCAGGCTCGAACCTGCGCGACGCTTAGGTCACGATCCCGCAGATGATCAGCGGGTTACACACAGTTTCTGTTGAAAACCCTGTTGAAAAGACCGCGCGGCGGGGGTGATTTCCGCGCGATTCCGAGCATTTCAGCGGTTTGCACCATCGTAGTGCGACCGAGACACGCGTCGCAGATTATACTTGGACCGCTATGCGGCCCGGAACGCGGACTTTGTTCCCGTTGTACCCTCCGCATAGCGGTCCTAGGCGCGCGGAGCGCGCCAAAGAAATACTGGTAACC
>JACQTK010000024.1 GCA_016210845.1 Acidobacteriota bacterium
ATCTGGAGGAGATCGAATGTCGTCTGGCCCGTCGTCGATGACCATCCTGTATCGGCGATATGCCGAGTACCAACCGGTCGACGTCACGAAGCTGCGGCCCGGCGACTCGTACAAGCAATTGATTGAGAAGCGGACGCACCCGATCGACGAGCTCGTCCGGCGGCACGGCGCGATTCCCGACGACCTGCTGACGCCGCGCGCCTGCCCCACGTGCGGCAGCGTGGATGCGCGGCACGAGCTGGACAAGGATCACATGCGGCTGGTGCGCTGCTCGGCCTGCGACCTGGTCTACGTCAGCCCGACTTTCGACGAAGAGCACTATCGGACGGTGTATGCGTCAGAGGACTACCAGGAGATCGTGCGCGACCTCGGGATCAAGAGCCACGCGTACAGGGTGGAGCGGTTCGGCCGTGAACGCGTGGGCCTGATGGCGCGGCACCTCGCCGCGAGCCGGCCGCGGCTGCTCGACGTGGGGTGCAGCACCGGCTTCGTCGTGGAAGCCGCCCGCGACGCCGGGTGGGACGCGGCCGGCATCGATCTGAATCCGTCGGCCATCGAGTTCGGCGTGGCGCGGGGCCTCGACCTGCGCTGCGCGGCGCTCGAGGACGCGGGATTCGAGGCGGCCGGCTTCGATGCCGTGTCGCTCTTCGACGTGCTCGAGCATCTGCTGGACCCGGTCCGGACGCTGCGCGCGTGCACGCGCCTGCTGAAGCGGGGCGGCATCGTCTTTCTCTACGTGCCGAACTACGACTCCGCGTCGCGCCTGCTGATGGGGAAGGACGCACACTTCATCTGGCCCACGCACCATCTCAACTACTACACGCCGGCCACGCTTCGCGATCTGATGGCGCGCGAAGGGCTCGAGACGGTCTACGTGGCGACCGAGGGCCTCGACATCGCCGACTACCTGTGGTACCGGCGCGAGGTCGTCGGCAAGGAGGATGGGGGCGTCGAGGAGATCGCGGATCTGCTCCAGTTCTTCGTGAACGCAGGCGCCTACGGCAAGAACCTTCGCGTGATCGCACGTCGATGAGGGTCCTGTTCGCCGCGCTGCACCTGGCCTACTTCCGCAACTTCGAGTCGGCGATCCGCGAGCTTGCGGCGCGCGGCCACCAGGTGCATCTGGCGGGCGAGGAGACGGAGGCCCTGGGCGGGGAAGCGCTGGCACGGCGGCTCGCCTCGGAGCATCCCGGCCGCGTGACGTGGGCGCAGCTGCCGTCGCTCGAGCACGAGCCCTGGTACGACGCCGCGCGGCGGATGCGCCTGGCGCTCGACTACATCCGGGCGCTCGACCCGAGGTACCCGCCGAAGCTGCGCGTGCGGGCGGAAGCGCGGACCGCGCGCGTGGTGCGGTGGGCGTCGCGCCTGCCTGCCGGCCGTCCCATGACGCTGGCGGCGCTGAAACGCTTCGAGCGCGTGATGCCGACGAGCGACGCGCTCGTCGCCTACCTGCGCGATCGGGCGCCGGACCTGGTCGTCCTCACGTCGCTCACGTACGCGCGCTCGCAGCAGCTCGATGTCCTCAAGGCGGCCCGGGCGCTGGGAATTCCGGTCGCGGCCGCGATCATGAGCTGGGATCACCTCTCGAGCAAAGCGCTGCTGCACGTCGTGCCGGATCTCGTGCTGGTCTGGAACGACACGCAGCGCCGCGAGGCCGTGGAGATGCATGGCATCCCCGCCGATCGGGTCGTGCTGACCGGGGCGCAGTGCTACGACCAGTGGTTCACGCGCGCGCCCGAGCGGAGCCGCGAGGCGTTCTGCCGCGCGATGGGCCTGCGCGCCGATCGCCCGTTCGTGCTGTGGGTGCATTCGGCGCTGAGTCCGACCCCGGACCCACCGGAGCCAGTGCTGGTCACCCGGTGGATCGAGGCGCTTCGGAGCAGCGCCAATCCGCGACTGCGTGAGCTCGGCGTGCTCGTGCGTCCGCATCCGGAGCGGCTCAAGGAGTGGGCCGGCGTCCGCATCGACCAGTACGAGAACGTAGCCTTTCATGGCCGTAATCCCATCGACCGCGACGCGCAGAACGACTACTTCGATTCGCTCTTCTACAGCAGCGCGGTCGCGGGCCTCGTGACGAGCGCGTTCCTCGAGGCGGCGATCGTGGGCCGTCCCGTGCTGACCTTCACCCTCCCGGAGTACCGGATGCACCAGGAGGAGATGATCCATTTTCAGTACCTGACCACCGTCGGGGGCGGGCTCCTGCAGATGGCGGCCGACCTCGACACGCACCTCACGCAGCTGGCCGCGGCCGTGGCGCTCGGCGGCGTCCGCGACGAGCGCAACCGCCGTTTCCTGACCGCATTCGTACGTCCGGGTGGACTCGACACGCCTGCCACGCCCGCGTTCGCCGACGCGCTCGAGCGGCTCCAGCGTCAAGGTGCCGGTCCGGATGCATCGCTCGAGCGCGAGCGCTGGCTGCGGCCGATCGTGCTGCCGCTGGCGGCGTGGTCGCGTCGCGGCATCGGACGCTGGCTGATGAACGACATGCGGGCCGACGCCGTGGACGAGCACATCGACCGGCGTCTGCGAACGATTCGGGCGCGGCGCGCCGCCAAGGAGGCGCGCCAGCGAGCCGAGAGCCGCCGGCGCGCGTTCCGGCAGCGGCGCCACGCGCTGCTCCTGAAGGCGAAAGAGGCAAGGAGCGCGATACGGACCCTGCGCTTCCACACCGCCACGCTGGCCCACCGTATTCTCGGGCTCGCAGGCATCGACCGCGGCGAGCGCGGCGGCTGAAGCCCCCTGATCGCGGGGGCTGAAGCCCCCGCTCTACAGGCGGATAGCCTATCCACCTGTAGAGCGCACGCTTCAGCGTGCGCGATCGTGCGCGATCGTGCGCGTTTTCTAACAGTCAATGCGCGCCATTGTCCTGACCAGCACGATGCGGCGGCACCAGTTCGTCGCCAACACGCTCGCCGCGCGGATGGAAGTGGCCGGCGTGTGGCAGGAGGAGAAGTCGTTCCAGCCGCTGAAATATGCCGAGTCGGCGGACGACGAAGCCGTCATCGCGCGGCACTTCGCCGCGCGCGACGCGTCGGAGGAACGCTATTTCGCGGATCACGCCGCGGTGCGCGCGCCGGTCCATCGAACGCCGCCGGGCGGCTGCAACGCGGCCGACGAGATCCACGCGATGCGCGTCCTCCGCCCCAATGTCGTCCTGGTGTTCGGGACGGGACTGCTCAAGCAGCCGCTGATCGACGCGTTTCCGGGCATGATGATCAACATCCACCTGGGCCTGTCGCCCTTCTACCGCGGCGCGGGCACCAATTTCTGGCCGCTGGTGAACCGCGAGCCCGAGTACTGCGGGGCCACGATCCACTTCATCGACATCGGCGTGGACACCGGACCGATCGTCGCCCACGTGCGCCCCGACATTCAGCGCGGCGACGGTCCGCACGACATCGGAAACGAGACGATCGTCGCGGCTGCCGACGCGCTGGCCGCCGCGGCCGCGGCGCACGTCGCGTCGCCGCTGCAGGGCGTGGTGCAGACGGGGGGAGGGCGTCTGTACACGCGAAGCGACTTCTCGGCGGCCGCCGTGCGGCGGCTCTATGCGAACCTCGCGGACGGGATGATCGACGAATACGTCGCCCGGCGCGCCGCGCGCGACGCGAAGGTACAGCTCGTCACGATGCAGGCTGGCACGCGGTAATGGGGAACACGTGCCTCGTGGTGATGTACCACTACGTCCGCGACAGCGCCACGACTCCATTTCCGGAGATCCGGGCGCTCCCGCCGGCCCTCATCGAACGGCAGCTCGATTGGCTGCAGCGCGAGCACCATCTCATCTCGCTCCACGAGCTCGAGGCGGCCATGGATGGGCACGCCCGGCTGCCTCCCAACGCCGCCCTCGTGACCTTCGACGACGGCTTCATCGACCACTACGAGGCGGTCTTTCCGATTCTGCGCAGGCGCGGCGTGAGCGGCGTGTTCTTCCTCGCGCAGCGGCCCTACGAGGCGTCGCCCAGGGTCCTCGGCGTGCACAAGACGCACTTCCTGCTCGCGCATCTGGGTGCGGAGGCGTTCGCCGCCGCGGTGCTGCGCGAGCACGAGCCCGCTCTCGTGGCGGTCGATGCGGGCCGTGAGGACGTCTTCGGCGCGGACCGGTGGGAGCACGCCGACGAGCGGACCATCAAGCACCTGCTCAACTACGGGCTGCCGTTCGACGAGGCCGAGCGCATCCTCGACGCGCTCTTCGCGCGGCACCTGGGACCGCAGGAGTCGTTCGCGCGTGAGCTGTACCTGGGTGAGCCGATGATCGCCGGCATGGCTGCGGCGGGCATGACGTTCGGGTATCACACGCGCTCCCACCGGATGCTGTCGCGGCTGGACGTGGAGGAACAGGAGCGCGAGCTTCGGGACGGGGTGGCCTGGATCAGGCGGCTCACGGGCCAGGCGCGCGTCTCCTTCTGCTATCCGTGGGGCGGCCCGAAGACCTACACGACGGGGACGGTCCAGATCCTCGCAGGGAACGGATATTCGGTGGCCTTTACCAGCGTTCGCCGCCGCGTCGACCTGAGCCGCGACGGTCGCTTCGAGCTGCCGCGCATCGATGCGCGCGACCTGCCCCCCTACGTCACCGGCGAGCCGGCCACACCGCCTGGGGAACCGTCATGACGGACGATCTCGCCCAGCCACGGGAGTTCCAGGCCTACCTGCGCGCGCGCGACGCCGTGCTCCGCATGAAGGGCATGGCGCCGGCCGACGCGTCCGCCCCGAGCGCCTACTGGGCGGAGGAGCTCGACAACATCGACTACATGATCGAGGCCTCGCCGCTCGTCGTACGGAAGCTGCGCCACCACGCGTTCCACATCACGGGCATCCGGCCGTACGACTACCGCGAGAAGCACGACGGCCGGCGGCAGCAGTTCGAGGGACGGCTCAGGGCGCTGCGCGCGATCGGCGGCGACGGGCTGCTCGTGCCGGAATCCCCGGTCCTCGGCGGCTACGGGTACGACATCGACGGGCGCCTGTTCAACGTGGACACGATCAAGTTCTACGAAGTGCTGATCGGCATGGAGCGCGGCGGTGTGCTCGGCGCGATCCGCGGTACCCCACCCCACCGCGCAAGCGTGCGCGGTGTGGACCCCGGGGACCGGCCGCTGGTGTGCGAGATCGGCGGGGGCTGGGGCGGCTTCGCCTATCAGTTCAAGACGCTCTTCCCGCGCGCCACCTACGTCATCGTCGACTTTCCGGAGCTGTTCCTCTTCTCGGCCACGTATCTCGCCACGGTGTTCCCTCAGGCACGGATCGTGTTCGCGGGCACCGACGACGCCGCGGCGATCGAGGGGTGGCGCGACGCGGATGTCGTCTTCGTGCCGCACACCAGGTCGCGCCTGGTGTCGGCCCTGCCGCTGGATCTCACCGTGAACATGGTGTCGTTCCAGGAGATGACCGATACCCAGGTGCGCGGCTACGCCGCGATGGCGGCGGCGGCGGGATGCCCGCTGCTCTACAGCATGAATCGCGAGCGATCGCTGTACAACGCCGAGCTCGTCAGCGTGAGCCACGCCCTGGCGGAGTCCTACACCCTCACGGAGGTCAGCGTCCTCGAGACCGACTACACGAGTACGTTCAAGAATCCGCCGAAGACGCCCCGCCTGCCCGCCGTAGCTCCAGCGAAGGCGGGTCCGGCCGATCCGTCCGAGCCGAGGTACCGCCATCTGGTGGGACGACTGAATGCCGCAGCGCATCGGCGCGCTCCGAGCTCCGTGCAGCCTCGCCCCGGTGTCGGCGCCGCCGGGCCGCGCGTCGTGCTGGGGATGACGCTCTACAACAACGCCCGCTATCTCCCCTCCGCGATCGAGTCGCTGCTGGCGCAGACCCACGGAGACTTCGGCCTCCTGCTTCTCGACGACGCGTCGACGGACGGGACGGAGGAGGTCGCGAAGGGGTTCGTGGAGCGTGATGGGCGCGTCCGGTACCTCCGCCACGCCACCCGGCAGGCGATGATCGCGACCTGGCGCGAGGTGGCCGAGACGGCGGCGCGCCAGTGGCCGTCGGCGGAGTACTTCGCGTGGGTCAGCGATCACGACTGGTGGCATCCGCGCTGGCTCGAGCGGATGATCGCCGAGCTGGACGCGGACGCCGGCGCCGTGCTCGCCTATCCGATCACGCGCCGTGTGACCAGCGCGGGCGAGGAGATCGACAAGGGCGCGAGGCTGTTCGACACCGCTGCCGACTCCGATCTCCGCGCACGGTGGCGGCGCTTCTGTCGAGAAGGCGTCGGCGCCGGAGACATGGTGTACGGGCTGGTGCGCCTCGACGCACTGCGTGCCGCCAGCGTCTTCCGCCCGGTGCTGCGGCCGGATCGCCTGCTCATCGCAGAGCTCACGCTGCAGGGGCGCATTCGACAGGTGCCCGAAGTGCTCTGGTTCCGGCGGCAGTCCAGCGGCGCCAGCGTCGACCGGCAGACGACGACGCTGATGCTGCCAGGTGCCGAGCCGCGATGGTTCTCCTGGCCGCCGTGGGCGCAGCACACCATGGTGCTCTGGCGCGAGTATGCTGCCCGCCAGGACCGCGCCCCGTGTCTCACACGTGCCCGCTGGATCCGTATGCTCGCGCATTACCAGGTGTGCTACGGCTGGCGCCACTTCAGGAAGACCGCCGCGTCGCACGCGGTCGGGCGCGGCGTCGACCGCGTCCTCTGGGCGCGCAAGATGGTGAAGCACCACTACCACCACGCGGTCTATCACACATTGATCGGCTCGCGCGTGGCCCTTGCCAGGCTGCGGCGCCTCACGCGACGGGGCATGTACGAGGCGCTCATGCTGACGCACCGTCTCGGGCTGCGGGGCCGCTCTGAGTTGTGAGTTATGGGCTCAGAACTCAAGACTCATTACTCAAAACTCCTCGACGTGCATCTCGATCCAATCCGCGTGAACGTTGGCGGGCGGCCCGTGCTGGTCGTGATGCCAGACGTGTCGCGGATCGAGGGCCTCAGCGTGGAGCTGCTGGCGACGTACAACCGCGCACGGGCCGAACATGCCGACGCATGCCTGCTCACCTCGGTGGAGCCATCCCACCATCCACTCCTCGCGCTCGAGCCGTCGGATCTGCGGATCGTTCACGCAGACGGCGTCAGCGGTGCCTGGCTTCGGCTGCTGTGGCGGATGGCGGCCGTGGAGCGGCGCGCGGTGGATGGCTGGTCGCGCGCTTCGCGCGCCTTTCGGGTCGAGTGGTCACGTGAGCTCAGGCGCCAGGGCGGGGACGAACGGCTGCCGCTCGAACTGCGCGGATGGCTGCGGGCGCGCGCGCGGCGATCACTCGCGAAGGCAGCCGTGCCGCCGGGCGCGACCACACGGTTCCCACGCCGGCTGCTGCGCGATCGCGTGCATGCGTCGCTGCCGTCGGGAATGCTCGCCGAGGCGTCGGCCACGGCGCGTGCCCTTGGCATCGATCCTGCCGTCCCCACCGTGACCGTCGACGTGCGCCGGCGGCCTGACACCTGCGCGTCCGTGAGCTCGTGGCTGGCAAACCGAGGCTACTGCGTCGTACGGGTTGGAGAGGCGCCCGATCCTGTTCCCGTCCGCGCCACGATCGACCTCGCGTCGTCACGGCAGCGGACGCCGCTCCTCGACCTGTTCGTGCTGTCGACGTCGAGGTTCCTCGTGTGCGATTCGCTCGAGGCGCAGCACGTCGCGTACCTGACGAATACGCCGTCGCTGCTGCTGAACGCGCACGATCCGTTCAGCGGGTACCCCGTGCGCGACGACGGTCTGTTCACGCTCAGCACCCCAGTCGACCTCGATACAGGGCAGACCCTGACGCCTGACGCGCTGCTGCACGAGGCCCGTCTCAAGGACGTGCGCGATTGCGGCTTCCGCGACAACACGGCGGCGGAGGTGCTCGCGGCCGTACAGGAAATGCACGACGGGGTGACGGCTGGCTGGAGCACCTCCCCGGGCCAGATTCGATTCCGCGACCGGGTCGCCGCGGCAGGCGAGGCCATGGCGGCGCGCGTGGCCGCGGCGGCCGAGTGGGGACCCGACGCGGGGTTCATCGGCGACGGCCGGCTGGCGCGCTGGCAGGCGGAGGGATCAGCGTCATGAGCCGCATCCTGTTCGTCATGCTGCACCCCGGTTTCATCCGCTACTACGAGGGGGCGCTCGAAGGGCTGGCCGGGGCGGGACACGAGGTGCGGCTGGCCTTCGAGGTCAGCCACGACAAGCTGGGCGCCAATGCGCTCGCACGGCGGCTCGAGGCGGCCTCTCCACGGATCACCTGCGGGGACGCGCCCACACGGTCGGACAGCGTGCGCGACTTCCTCGCGCGCCTCGACCGCTCCGCGACGCGCAGCGGCCTGGCACGCCAGCGCGGAGGGCGACGGGAGGCGCGCGAGCATGCCTGGGAGAGCCTGGCCACCACTGTGCGGCTCATCCTCGACTACCTGCGCTTCCTCGAACCGGCGTTCGCGCGGGCCGACAAGCTGCGGGACCGGGCGGAGAAGCGGCTGCCGCGCGTCTACGTACCTGTGGTTCGAGCGGTTGCCGCCGCCGGCGGACGCACGCGGCGCGCGTTCGCGGCCGTGCTTCGCGCGGTCGAAAGGGCCATTCCCACCAGCCCCGCGCTCGAGGCGTTCGTCCGCGGGCAGCGGCCCGACCTGCTGCTGCTGACACCGCTCATCGAGCTCGGCTCCCAGCAGGTCGACTACGTCAAGTGCGCGCGGCGGCTGGGCATCCGCAGCGCACTCTGTGTGGCGAGTTGGGACAACCTGACGAGCAAGGGGCTGATTCGCGTCATCCCCGACCACGTGATCGTCTGGAACGACGTGCAGAAGACGGAGGCCGTTGCGCTCCACGGCGTCCCGCCGGATCGCGTGGTCGTCACGGGAGCGCAGGTGTTCGACCGCTGGTTCGACGCCCGACCGAGTCGATCGCGCGAAGCGTTCTGCCGTGCCGTGGGGCTCGATCCGGATCGTCCGTTCGTGCTGTACGTCGGATCGTCGACGTTCGTCGCGCCCGATGAGGTGCCGTTCGCCGAGCGCTGGATCGCGCGGCTGCGCGACAGCGGGGATCCCACCGTCGCCTCGCTCGGGGTGCTCGTCCGGCCGCATCCGGCCAACGCTCGTCAGTGGCGGACGTTGGACCCCAGGATATGGCCGAACGTCGCGATATGGCCCCCGATCGACGGCGATCCCAACGGCCCCGACGTCCATCGCGACTACTTCGATTCGCTCTTCTACAGCTCGGCGGTGGTTGGCATCAACACGAGCGCGCAGCTCGAGGCGGGCATCGTCGGCCGGCCGGTGCTCACCGTCCGCGCTCCCGAATTCGCGCACTCGCAGGCGGGGACGCTGCACTTCCAGCACCTCGTGAGCGCAGATGGCGGCCTCGTCCAGGCGGCAGCCACCCTTGACGAGCATGTCGAGCAGCTCGGCCGTGTCGTGCGGGGGGAGCGCGACCCGTCCGAGGCCAACCGGCGCTTCGTGCGCTCGTTCATCCGTCCCCACGGCGAGGACGTGGCGGCCGGAGGGGTGTTCGTCGGCGCCATCGAGACGCTCGCGCGGATGCCGCCACCGGCGCCCCGCGGGCCGTCGTGGTCCACGGTCCTCGCGCGGCCTTTCGCATACGCCGCCGCGAAGGCGGCGGGCGTCCTGGCGGAAGACCGGCCGTTGTGGGTCTATCCGCTGCGGCCCGCCGTGACGGCGGCCGTCTGGATGGGGGCGACCGTGTTCTGGGCGCGCACAGCGATGCGTGAACACGTGAGGCCGAGAATCAAGCGGCTGCGGCGGGGTGCGCAGCGTGCGCGCCACGAATCGGCGCACGCGGTGGAGAAGCGGTGGAAGCGGGCGCGGCGCCGCGCGAGGCGCGCGCTGGCCATCGCAAACAGCGCCGTGCGAAGGGAGCAACCGTGACACTAACGCGCTGTCTCTCACAAGTACTCCAGCGCGTTAGTGTCACTAGGAGACACAGGATCGTAATCCCAGCGCGGCTTTGGACCGCTATGCGGCCCCCAACGAGAATTATGTACTTGTTGCTGCTCCGCATAGCGGTCCTAGGCGCGCAGAGCGTGCCAAGCAGATACTGGCAACCAGCCAAGGGCTCGGCTCTGCGAACAACGGGATATCAAGGGCGAGCCCTTGGCTGGTTGCGGCTTTGCCGCGCTGGGATCATCACGTCCGGGAACCGTTCATGAAGCTGGTGTTCTTCGCGCGGCACTGGTCGTACCTGCGCAACTTCGAGTCGGCGATCGAGGAGCTGGCGGCGCGCGGGCACCACGTGCACCTGGCGGCCGACGTCGAAGAGGCGCTCGGTGGACGGGAGATGATCGAGCGGCTGGTGGCGCGCTATCCCGCGCAGCTGTCGATGGGCAGCGCGCCCGGCCGCGCGCACGGAGCGTGGCCGGAGCTGGCTCAGCGCATCCGGCACTCGCTCGACTACCTGCGGTTTCTCGGGCCGCGCTACGGGTCCACGACACCGCAGCTGCTCGCGCGGGCGCGCGACCGCGCCCCCCGCTCGATGCTGGCGCTGATGCGGCTGCGGCCCTTTCGGACGGAGAAGGGACGCGCGGCCGCCGCCAGCGTCTTCCATGCGCTCGAACGCGGTCTGCCCCGCCGTCGGGACCTCGAGCGGTTCATCGCGGACCAGCGGCCCGACGCGGTGTTGATCACGCCGCTGGTCGACCTCGGCTCCCGCCAGCTGGATCATCTTCGCGCCGCGAAGAGGCTGGGCGTCCGGACGATCCTGCCGGTCGGAAGTTGGGATCACCTCTCGTGCAAGGCGCTGCTCCGGCTCCTGCCGGACGCGCTGCTCGTGTGGAACGAGGCCCAGAAGGCGGAAGCGGTGGGGATGCACGGCGTGCCCACGGATCGCGTGGTCGTGACCGGCGCGCAGTGCTACGACCAGTGGTGGGGGCGCCGCCCGACGCGCACCCGCGAGGAGTTCTGCGCGAGAGTCGGACTCCGGGCCGATCGCCGGTTCGTGCTCTACGTCTGCTCCGCGCTCCTGCGCGGCACGGCGGACGAGCCGATGTTCGTGCTCGACTGGATTCGCGCCATCCGCGCGAGCGCCGATCCGCGGCTCAAGGACATCGGCATTCTCGTCCGCCCGCATCCGGCGCGGCTCAAGGAGTGGTCCAAGGTCGACTTCTCCGGCCATCGCAACGTCGCGTTCTGGGGGGCGCACCCGGTGGACGCCGAGGCGAAGGACGACTACTTCGAGTCGATGTACTACAGCGCCGCGGTGGTCGGGCTGAACACGAGCGCGTTCGTCGAGGCGTCGGTCGTGGGCAAGCCGGTCCATACCATCCTGCTGCCAGAGATCTCCGCCGCCAATCAGGAGGGGACGCTTCACTTTCACTACCTGCTGACGATGAACGGGGGCTTGCTCCGCGCGGCCCGATCGTTCGACGAGCATGTCGCGCTGCTGGCCGACTCGCTGGCCGGCGAGGGCGGCGGCGACGTCAAGGCCGCCCGGTTTGCCGAGGCGTTCGTCCGTCCGTTTGGCCCCGATGTGCCCGCGACGCCCCGGTTCGTGGACGCCGTGGAACGGGTGGCTGCGGGGCCGGCTCCCCCGCGCGAGCGGATCGGGTTCGCCGCGCTTCTGCAGGTGGTGCTCTATCCGCTGGCTGCGGTCCTCGCGCTTCACCTGCGCACGCAGCTGTGGCGGAAGCGCGTCCGCAACAGCGTCCGCAGGCAGTACAGGGCGTTGACGCACTACCTGCTGAACGACCTGGTGCTGATGCTCGTCCGGGGATTGCGCAAGGCGGCGCGCGCGGCCGAGGCGCCCGCGCAGCCCGGGGCCTTGACGCCGAAGCCCGGTCGTCCGCGCGATCCCGCCAAACGGCAGTGGGGGTGGAAGGTCGAAGAGGCCAGCGAGGTTCGCGAGCTCGTGACGCTGCTCGGCCGCAGCGAGGGCCCGATCGTCGTGGGACCCTGGCTGTCCGAGATCGGCTTCGAGCTGCTCTACTGGATCCCGTTCCTCGCCTGGGCGAAGGCGTACGGCAACTTCGACGCCGACCGGCTCGTCGTCATTTCGCGGGGCGGCGTGCAGCCATGGTACGCGCAGGTGACGCCCCACTATGAGGACGTATTGGGGATCTACGGGCTGGACGAGTTCCGCCGCAAGAACGACGAGCGCATCGCGGCGCATCAGGGACGGCTCAAGCACACCGCCGTGTCGCCGTTCGACAAGGAGATCGTCGATCGCGTCACGTCGAAGCGGGGGCTGCGCGGCGCCAAGCTGCTGCACCCGGCCGAGATGTACCGCCTGTTCGACCATTTCTGGTTCCAGCGGACGCCGATCACGCTCGTCGAGTCGTTCACGCGCTTCGCGACGCTGCAGCCTGGTCCGCCGTGGCCGCTGCGCCACACGCTCCCCGAGCGGTACGTGGCGGCCAAGTTCTACGGCAATACCGCGCTGCCGGACACGCCCGAGAACCGCGCGTTCATCGCCGCATTTCTCGGCCAGCTGGCGCAGCACGTCGACGTCGTGCTGCTCAATACGGCGGATCGCTTCGACGATCACGAGGACTTTCCGCCGGAGCTGCGGAGCCGCGTGCATTCGATCGAGCACCTGATGCGCCCCGAGGACAACCTGGCGGTGCAGACCGAGGTGATCCGCCACGCGACCGCGTTTGTCGGGACCTACGGCGGCTTTTCGTACCTGGCGCCGCTGGTCGGCGTCGACACGGTGGCGTTCTACTCGCATCCGAGCCGGTTCCGCTTCGACCACCTCGAGGTGGCCAAGCGCGTCTTTGCCGGCCTGCGGTGCGGCGCGTTCGTCGAGCTCGACACCCGTGCGCTGGATGTGGTGCGGCTGGCCTTCGGGCGGTCGCTGCCGCAGCTGGTCGAATCCCGCTGATGGCTGCTCACACCGCGCTGAAGAACCTGCTGCTCAAAGGTGGTCGGCGGCTCGCCGGGCGAACGCGCTGGGCTTCCAAGGTGACCTGGGAAGCGGTGAAGGACGCCTTCCACGTCGTGCGTGGCTGGATCCTGGGCGCCCGCGATGTGAGCGTGAACGCGGGCAAGGACGTCTTCCGCCGCGCGCGAAGGCCGGTCCGCCGCGTGCAGCGGCGCCGCCGTCAGCTCGAGGAGCAGTGGCAGCACTATCGGACCGAATGGGCGATCGAGCGTGAGCTCGAGGACGTCGCCTTGCGCGATCGCACCCTGGTCGTGGGCCCCTGGTTCTCGGAGGTCGGCTTCGAGACGCTCTACTGGATTCCGTTCCTGCAGTGGGCGAAGCTGGCGTTTCGTCTCGATCCGGAGAGGGTCGTCGCCGTGTCACGCGGTGGCGTGGCGGCGTGGTACCAGGAGATCGCCGCGCGCTATATCGACATCTGGGATGGCATGGAGCCGGCCGAATTCGCCGCCCGCAACGCGGCGCGTCCCGTCACGAAGCAGTACGAGCCGTCCGCGCTCGATCGCGACATCCTGGACCATGTCGCCAGGCGTCTGGGAACGCGGGATTTCGACGTCATCCACCCCAGCCTGATGTACCGGCTCTTCACGCTCTACTGGACCGGTCAGCGCGCCATGGGCTTCGTCGATACGCATACGCGCTTCACGCGTCAGAGCGTCGTGCCGACGGTCGATCCCGCGCTGCTGCCGCGCGAGTACGTGGCGGTGAAGCTCTACGCGGCGCGGTCGCTTCCGGACACACCCGATGTCCGCGCGCGGCTCCGGACGCTCGTGACGAGCCTCGCGGAGCGGCTGCCCGTGGTGCTGCTCGACACCGGGCTCGTGCTCCAGGACGACCACGAGGACTACGCTTTTGCGTCGCAGGACGTGATCAGCGCGAAGCGCTGGATGACGCCGCAGAACAACCTCGGAGCCCAGACGCAGATCGTGGCTGGCGCGCAGGCGTTCGTGGGGACCTGCGGCAGCATCGCGTGGCTGGCGCCGCGGCTCGGCGTCGACACCTCGGCGCTGTTCGTCGACCCTTCGTGGCTGCACGCGCACCTGGCGGTGGCCATGCGGGCGTATCACAAGCTCGAGGCGGGACGTTTCGCCGCCGCCGATCTGCGGGCCCTCGATCCGCTGCAGGTCGGGCACCTGGTCGCCCGGGCGCACACCAGCCAAGGGCTCCACCCGTGATATCCACACAGAGCCCTTGGCTGGTTGCCGGTATCTCTTCCACCCCAACGCGCAAAGTCCGCGCGACGCCACCCCATCGCGCAGTGCGCGATGGGGACCCCGGGTTGGGGGCCCCGGCTTGGCGCGCTCCGCGCGCCTAGGACCGCTATGCGCGTCACAATCTGGACGAAATTCACGCAACGAGCCGCATAGCGGTCCGACAGCCCTGTCGTGAACGTCCTCTTCATCGCTCGGCACTTCACGTACTTCCGCAACTACGACGCGGCGTTGCGCGAGCTGGCCGCGCGAGGTCACCGCATTCATCTGGCGGTGGAGATTGACGACAAGATGGGAGGGATCGCTGCCGTGCGGGCGCTCACCGCGGCGTCCTCGGCGATCACGTCCGGCAAGGTGCCGCTGCGCCGCGCGGATGCCTGGAGCGGCGTGGCGCGCCGGCTGAGGCTCGGCCTCGACTACCTGCGGTACCTCGACCCCTTTTACGATTCAGCGCCGCTGCGGCGCGTGCGCGCCCGCGACCGCACGCCACGCCTGCTCGCGGCGCTGGCGGATCCGCCGCTGGTCGGCGGCGAGCGCTGGCGCCGGACGTACGGACGCCTTCTGCACGCCCTCGACGTGGCCGTGCCGCCGCCGGACTCGATCGTCGAATACCTCCGCACGCAGGCGCCCGATGTGATGCTGATCACTCCGCTGGTCGATCTCGGATCGCAGCAGCTCGATTACGTGCGGGCCGCGCGGCAGCTCGGCATCCCCTGCGGCCTGGCAGTGTGGAGCTGGGATCACCTGTCCAGCAAGGCCCTGCTTCGCGTGTACCCCGACCGGGTGTTCGTCTGGAACGCCATCCAGCGCGATGAGGCCGTGCGTGTGCACCGCGTCCCTGCCGACCGGGTCGTGGTGACCGGCGCGCAGTGTTTCGATCACTGGTTCACGCGGACGCCGTCCCGCACGCGAGCCGACTTCTGCGAGGCGCTTGGGCTTCCGGCAGGCCGTCCCCTCGTACTCTACGTGTGCACGGCGCTCATCAAGGGCAGCCCCTCCGAAGTGGAGTTCGTCCGCGAATGGTTGACGTGGCTGCGCGGCAGCGACGATCGGGCGGTGGCGGAGGCAGGCGTCCTCGTGCGACCGCACCCTTCGTCCGCAGGGATGTGGCGGGGTGTCGATCTCTCGGCCTATGGGCCTGTGGCCGTGTGGGGCGGCAACCCGGTGGACGAGCCCTCCCGCCGCGACTACTTCGACTCGCTCTATCACAGCGCGGCCGTCGTCGGACTGAACACCAGCGCGTTTCTCGAGGCGGCTATCGTCGGCCGCGAGGTGCTCACCGTTCTCGTGCCGCGGTTCCACGACAATCAGATGGGAACGGCGCACTTTCGCTACCTGCTGCAGGTCGGCGGCGGCATGCTGCGCGTGGCAGACGATGCGGCCCGTCATGTGGAGCAGCTTGGAGCGGCCCTGCGGCGCACGGCGGGCGCGGAGCACCCGCATCGCGCATTCCTGGAAGCCTTCCTGCGCCCGCAGGGCCTCGATCGTCCCAGCACGCCGCTGTTCGTCGAAGCGGTAGAAGAGCTGCGCGAGTGCGCCGTCCAGCCGGCGATGCGAGCCGGCCGCTGGAAGCGCGCGGTGCTCGGGCAGGCTGCGAGGGCCATGTCGGCGCTGCTCGGCGATTCGCTCACGCGATCGCCGCGCGAGCTCGATCCGGCACGGCAGGCGCGGATCGCTGCGGCCGCGAGCGCGAGTGCCGCCGGCGGGCAGGACACGGACCGTGCCTGAATCAGAAAACGTGAATCCGAATCACGTCGGTGCCTGGTGCTTCGTGCCTGGTGCCTGGTTGGGATTGGTGCCTGGTTCCTGGTGGGTGCCTGGTGCACCGAGCACCGCCAAGCACAGGGCACCTCGCACCGCCAGGCACGAAGCACGAAGCACCAAGCACTGACAATGACTCCAACACCCCCGGTGAACGATGCCCTCGCCGGCCTCGGTCGGGGGCGCTGCCTCATCATCGGCGAGGTGGCGCTCACGCACGACGGCTCGCTCGGCCTCGCGCATGCCTTCATCGATGCCATCGCCAGTGCGGGCGCCGACGCCGTCAAGTTCCAGACGCACATCGCCGCGGCCGAGAGCACACCGTCCGAGCCGTTTCGCGTGCCGTTCAGCCGTCAGGATTCCACACGGTATGCGTACTGGAAGCGGATGGAGTTCGCCGAGGACCAGTGGCGCGGCCTCGCTGAGCACTGCCGCCAGCGGCAGGTGCTGTTTGTCTCGTCGCCGTTCTCCCTCGAGGCGGTGGAGCTGTTGCGGCGCGTCGGGCAGCCGCTCTGGAAGATCGCGTCGGGCGAGACGGGCAATACGACGCTGCTCGACCGCATCCTCGACGACGGGGCGCCCGTGCTGCTGTCGACGGGCATGAGCCCGCTGGCGGAAATCGACGCGGCTGTCGCGCGCGTGAAAGCACGCGGCGTGCCCGTGGGCGTGTTTCAGACCACGACGGCCTATCCCTGTCCGGCCGAGAAGGTCGGTCTCAACCTCATTCCGTTCTACCGGGAACGCTACGGCTGCTGGGTGGGGCTGTCCGACCATTCGGCGACCATCTACCCCGGTCTGGCGGGCGCGGCCATCGGCATGGACCTGCTCGAGGTGCACGTGGCGCTCTCACGCGAGATGTTCGGTCCGGACGTCGTTGCCTCCGTGACGACCGCGGAGTTGAAGCAACTGGTCGATGGTGTGCGGTTCATCGCGCGGATGCGGGCATCCCCTCTCGACAAGGACGCGTCGGCGGCGGAAACGGCATCGCTCCGCCAGATCTTCACGCGCAGCATCGTCGCCAGGGAGGCGCTGCCTGCGGGAACCGTCCTCACGCGGGATCATCTCGTGCTCAAGAAGCCAGGAACGGGCCTGCCCCCGTCGCGTGTCGAGGAGATCGTCGGCCGTCGACTCGCGCGCGCGGTCTCGGCCGACCAGCTCCTCTCGGCCGACGACATCGAAGGGCTCAGCGCGTCGTGAGGTCGCTGCGGGGGCTGGTGCCGTCTCGGGTTCGGCGGGCTGTCAGCGTCCGGCTCGCGCTGCGCCTCAGCCGCCGTGTGTCCGACGAGCTGGCGGCGCTGGCCGCAAGCCGACGGCCGATCGTTGTGGGTCCCTGGCTCGGCGAGGTGGGGTACGAGCTGCTGTATTGGATTCCGTTCCTCGCCTGGTTTTCAGAACGGTTCGAGGTCGATCCGTCCCGTCTGGTCGTGCTGTCGCGGGGGGGAACCGCGTCGTGGTACGCGCCGTTCGCCGGCCACTACCGGGACGTGCTGGACTACGTGAGCCCCGAGGCGTATCGCGCGCATCATGACGCGCGCGTGCGCGAGGTCGGCGAGCAGAAGCAGACTCGCATCACGGCGTTCGACCGGCAGGTGGTCGCGCGGGCCGCCGCCGACGCGGGCCTCGATGGCGCGGGCCTGCTTCATCCCTCGACGATGTACCGGGTATTGCAGCCGTTCTGGTGGGGGCACCTGGACGAATCGTGGGTCCACCGCCACACGCGCTACCGGCGGCACGCCGCTGCGGACCGTGCCGAGCTTCCTCAGCTTCCTGCGTCGTACTGCGCGGTGAAGTTCTATTTCAACGACTGCTTTCCGGCGACGGAGGCCAACCGGGCGTTCGTGCGGGGGGTCGTGGCGCGTCTCGCGCGGGAAGGCCCGGTGGTGTCGCTGTCGGCCGGCGCGGTGCTCGACGATCACGGCGCGTGCTCGGTGGCAGGGCACGGCGTGCTCGACCTCGCCCGCGTGGGTCCGCCCGCGCGGAATCTGCACGTCCAGAGCGCGATCGTGGCGCACGCCCGTGCGTTCGTCGGCACGTACGGCGGCTTCGCGTATCTCGCGCCGTTCTACGGCGTGCCCTCCACCGGGTACTTCGACGACGCCTCGGGCTTTGCCCCCTCGCATCTCCGGATGGCCCGATCGGCCTTCGCCTCGATCGGCGCGGGCGATCTGCTCGACGTTCGTTCGGTCTCCGATATTGACGGTAGTCGATGACATGACGCTCAGACACATCCTTGTGACCGGTGGCGCCGGATACATCGGATCCCATCTCGCGGACGCGCTCGTGGGGCGGGGGTGCCGCGTGACGGTGCTCGACAATCTCGAGCCGCAGGTTCACCGCTCGGGCACGTGGCCGTCGTACGCGAATCCGGCCGTGCGGTACGTCCGGGGCGACGTCCGCGATCGCGCAATCCTCGAGCCGCTCGTGCTCGCCTCCGACGCCGTCGTCCACTGTGCCGCGGCGGTGAGCGTCGGGCAGAGCATGTATCAGGTGGACCGATACGTGGACGTCAACACGCGCGGCACCGCGTTGCTGCTCGACATCCTGGTGAACGCGAAACACCACGTGCGCAAGGTGCTGGTCGCCTCGTCTATCGGCGTGTACGGCGAGGGCGCGTATCGCTGTCAGGCGCACGGCATGGTGGCACCGGGCATCCGGCCCGAGGCGCAGCTCGCTGCCCGCGACTGGGAGCAGCGGTGCCCGTCTTGCGGCGACCACGTCGCATCGGTGCCCACGCCCGAGGGCAAGGCGCTGTATCGCGACAACATCTATTCGATGACCAAGTACCACCAGGAGGAGATGGCGCTGCTGATCGGGCGGACCTACGGCATCCCGGTCGTGGCGCCGCGCTTCTTCAACGTCTACGGGCCGCGCCAGAGCCTGAGCAACCCGTACGCGGGCATCGTGGCCATCTGGCTCAGCCGGCTGCTGACGGGCAAGCAGCCGATCGTCTTCGAGGACGGCGGCCAGCTGCGGGACTTCGTGTCGGTCCACGACGTCGTGGAGTGTCTGGTGCTCATGCTGGAGAACGCGGGGGCGGACTTCCTGCCGGTGAACGTCGGATCCGGGCAGGCGATTCCGATCCTGGAGATCGCCCGTCTGCTGGCGCGGCTGCTCGGCGTGCCGGTCGAGCCGCTCGTGGCTCAGCGGGGCCGCAAGTTCGACATCAGACACAACACGGCCGACATCACACGGGCACGCGAGGCCCTGGGGTTCGAGCCGCGCGTCTCGCTGGAGCACGGGTTCGCAGAGCTGATCGAGTGGGCGCGATCGACACCCGACGTGGCGGTCGACTATTTCGACCAGGCGCTCGAGGAGCTGGAGCAGAAGGGGCTGCTCGTCAAATCGTGATCCTCGAGTTCGATGAGCTGAAGGACTACCGCGGCCGCGTCGCCATGGTGGACGGGGCCTTCGACCCGCTGCACCGCGGTCACATCGAATACTTCCGCGCCGCGTGCGAAGCCGTCGACGTGCCGCTGCTGTGCAACGTCGCCTCGGACCGGTACGTGCGGACCAAGCATCCGCCGCTGCTGCCCGAGGAGCAGCGCGCGGCGATCGTCGACGCCGTCCGGTACATCTCCTACACCCACATCAACCGCGTCGACACCGAGACGATCCTCCGCGAGCTGAGGCCGAAGTACTACGTGAAGGGGAAGGACTGGGACGGCCGGCTGCCTCCGGAGCAGGTGCGCATCTGCGCCGAGCTCGGCATTGGCCTCGTCTATCTGGACACCGTGTTCGACTCGTCCACGCGCATCCTCGAGCAGTTCCTCTCGGCGTACAGAGGGAACCAGCCAAGGGGCTGTCCTTGATACCCCCGGTGGCACCCCCTGGCTGGTTGGCCAGTATTTGGGTGGCGCGCTTCGCGCGCCTGGGCACACGATGAACATCACGGAGTTCGAGCAGGCGATCCTGAATCAGCAGTCGGTGGAATCCGGGCACTACGACACCGAGTACTGGACCGGCGACTGGCGGGCGGACGGCAACAACTACAACCTCGAGACCAGGAGGCGGATCGAGGCCAGGAACCCGGCGCTCATCAAGAACGTCTTCCACCCACGGCGTGCGCTGGATCTCGGCTGTGGGCCAGGGGCGCTGATGCATCTGCTGTGGGAGCTGGGCGTCGTCGCCGACGGCATCGACTTCGCCGAGTCCAGCGTACGCCTGGCCACTCCAGAGGTCCGCGACCGTATCACCGTGGGACAGGTCACGGATCCGACGCTCAAGCCGGCCGGTGCCTACGACCTGGTCATCTGCCGCGAGGTGCTGGAGCACCTCACGGTGCTCCAGGTGCGGCAGGCGGTGGCCAACATGGTGCGGATGACGTCGAGGTTCATCTACGTGACGACGCGCTTCCACCCGCGGCCGGCGAGCCTGCTCGACTTCACGACCCAGTTCGACGTGGATCCGACGCACATCACGCTGCTCAACAAGGACCTTCTGCGGCTGATGTTCGTCCTCGACGGCTGCCGATCGCGGCCGGACCTGGAGGCCCAAATGGACTGGGGCCACAAGGGGCGTGTGCTGGTGCTGGAAAAGCTTTCAGCCCAGCCAAGGGCTCGCCGTTGATATCCGTGCGTGCGGAACCTCGCCCTTGGACCGCTATGCGGCCCCCAACGGGAATCCCGTATCCGCTGCCGCTCCGCATAGCGGTCCTCTAGGCGCGCGGCGCGCGCCAAGTAGATACTGGCAACCAGCCAAGGGCTCGATGTCATGAACATGAACAAGAACACATCAGGGGCGAGCCCTTGGCTGGTTCCTTCCATCGACCTCCAGGCGCAGTACCGCAGCCTCAAGCCCGAGATCGACGCGGCCGTTGCGCGCGTGATCGAGGGGGGGGTGTACGTGCTCGGCCCCTTCGTCGAGCAGTTCGAGGCCGACCTTGCCCGATACTGCGGCGTCCGGCACGCAGTCGCGACCAATTCCGGGACCAGCGCGCTGCACCTCTCGCTGCTGGCCGCTGGCGTCGGCGCGGGGGACGAGGTCATCACGGTGCCGTTCACGTTCGTCGCCACCGTGTCCGCCGTGCTCTACGTCGGCGCGCGGCCGGTGTTCGTGGACATCGAGCCCGACTATCACTGTCTGGACGTGACGAAGGTCGAGGCGGCCCTCACCCCGCGGACGCGTGCGATTGTGCCGGTGCATCTGTATGGGCAGACAATCGACATGGAGCCGCTGCTCGAGATCGCACGCCGCCATCGGCTGGTCGTGATCGAGGACGCCTGCCAGGCGCACGGCGCCGAGGATCGCGGTCGGCGTGCGGGATCGATGGGCGACATCGGGTGCTTCAGCTTCTACCCCGCCAAGAATCTGGGCGCGTTCGGAGAGGGCGGCGCGGCCGTCACCGACAATCCGCAGTGCGCCGAGACGATGAGGCTGCTGCGAAGCTGGGGAGAGAAGACGCGGTACGAGCATACGCTCAAGGGGTTCAACTATCGGATGGACGCCATCCAGGGTGCCGTCCTCGGGGTGAAGTTGAGGCACCTGAACGCGTGGACGGACGCCCGCCGCCGACATGCGGCGACGTATCGACGGCTGCTGGCGGATACGCCTGCGCGTGCCCCGATGGAGCGGCCAGGATCGCGCCACGTGTACACCGTGTACGCCGTGCGGCTCGCGCAGCGCGACGTGTGGCGCGCGCGCCTCCGCGAGGCGCAGATCGAGACGGGCGTCCACTATCCGATTCCGGTCCACCTTCAGCCTGCGTATCGCGACCTCGGCTATGCCGAGGGCGACTTTCCGGTGTCCGAGGCGGCGGCGCGCGAGGTGCTGTCGCTCCCGCTGTTCCCGGAGATGACCGACGGGCAGATCGAGGAGGTGGCCCGGGCGCTCCAGATTCCCGTGGCCGCGAAGGCGGACGCGTAAGTTCTTCGCCAATCGAGAGATAGCCAGTCGCCCGGCGACGTGCGATAGAATGGCGGCTTCCCTTATGTCCGAGGCCTGATGATCGACTGCATCGCGGGATATCACCTCAACCCGTGGACCTGTGGCATCGCCAAATTCAACGGCATCCTCGCGCAGCACCTGGACGTGCCCGTGGTCAGGTTCGGATCCGACGCGCAACGGTCGTACCGGCATCCGCTGCTGTCGATCAAGGTCGTGGAGTTCGCGCCTGAGGACGCGCGGGCGCTCGATGACTGGGTCGTCGATCACCGGGGGCAGTTCGATCTCTTCCTGCACGGGTACGACGGCGCCGATATCGAGCGGCGGGCGATTGCCGCGGCGGGGCGCGTCTACGGCGTCAACCGTGAGATCGCCCAGGCCGTAGCGCCGTCGCGCCCCGACCTCGTCGAGGTCTTCTGCCCGGGAATGCTCGTCAACCCGCAGCGCGTCCACCGGACGGAGCTGTCCGTGTTCACCTTCGGCATGGCGCACAAGATTCGCGTGCCGCTCTATCGCCGCTTGCGGGACCTGCTCGAGGCGACGGGCAAGAGCTATTCGGTGTTCGTCTCGACCGCCCTGCACGAGAATACGAGCTTCGACGACTCGTTCGTCGTCCGGTTCGAGGAGCTGCAGGGGATCTTCAACGGTCAGGTGTACTTCATGGGCTACCTGTCGGACACAGCCGTCTTCAACCACCTGGTCGAGTGCACGTTTCTCGCGGCGTTCTTCGAGAAGGGGCTGCGGGCGAACAACACCACGGTCAACGCCGCCATGGAGTGCGGCTGCGCGGTGATCACGAACCTCGACGCGCACTCGCCCGCGGGTCTCGTGCACATGAAGAACGTGATCGACATCAACGCCTGCGACCGCCTGCCCGACCTCGAGCAGGCCGGCCGGATCGGGCGCGCGGCGCGAGAGCTGGCGCGCGCCGAGTACGGCTGGGATCAGCTGGTGGCGCAGCTGCGGTCCGTCGTACGGACATAGGAGTCGCGCAGGGCTGGAGCTGTCGCGCAGGGCTGGAGCTGTCGCGCAGGCTAAAGCTGTCGCGCAGGCTAAAGCTGTCGCGCAGGCTAAAGCCTGCGCTCTACAGGGGGACGGGGACATGGACACCTTCACCTGTAGAGCGGGGGCTTCAGCCCCCGCGATCGGATGGGAGAGATCGAATTGGCAGCGACATTGACCATCGGCAATCGCGAGATCGGCGATCACTCGCCGTGCTACGTCATCGCGGAAATCGGCCACAACCATCAGGGGAGCCTCGAGAAGGCGCGCGAGCTGTTCCGCGAGGCCAAGCTGGCCGGCGCGCACGCCGTCAAGCTGCAGAAGCGCGACAACAAGGGGTTGTACACGGGCGCCGCGTACCACAGGCCGTACGACAACGAGAACAGCTTCGGGGCCACCTACGGCGAGCACCGCGAGTTCCTCGAATTCGGCCTCTCGGAGTACCGTGCGCTGCAGGCGTACGCGCGTGAGCTGGGCGTGGACTTCTTTTCCACCGCCTTTGACCTCGCGAGCGCCGATTTCCTCGAGGCGCTCGATGTCCCCGCCTACAAGATCGCGTCGGGGGACCTGAAGAGCACGCCGCTGCTGAGGCACGTCGCCGGGTTCGGCAAGCCCATGATTCTCTCGACCGGCGGCGCCCTGCTCGACGACGTGCGGCGCGCGTACGACGCGGTGATGCCGATCAACCCGCGGCTGGCCATCCTGCAGTGCACGGCCGGCTATCCCGCGGCCTTCGAGGAGCTGGACCTCCGGGTGATCGCCACGTACCGGGAGCAGTTCCCCGACGCCGTCATCGGCTTTTCGAGCCACGACAACGGCATCGCCATGCCCCTGGCCGCCTACATGCTGGGCGCGCGGATCGTAGAGAAGCACTTCACGCTCAACCGCGCCATGAAGGGGACGGATCACGCCTTCTCGCTCGAGCCGCTGGGCCTGCGCAAGATGGTCCGCGACCTGGAGCGCACCTACAAAGCGCTCGGCGACGGCGTGAAGAAGGTGTACGAGAGCGAGAAGGCGCCGATCGTCAAGATGGGAAAGAGCCTCGTCATCGTGCGGGATCTGCCCGCGGGTCACGTGCTCGGCCCGGGCGACGTCGTCATGAAGTCGCCCGGCGGCGGCCTCCCCCCGTACGAGCTCGAGCGCGTGCTCGGGCGGGTCACGCTCCGGGAGCTCTACGAGGACGATTTCCTCTCGTACGACGTGCTCGCAGAGCCGAAAGCGGAATTCGCCCGTTCGTGAGCGCCGGGACCGCTATACGGCTCGTTGCGAGGATTCTGGGCTCGTTGTCACGCGTGATTGACTGTCGTATAGCCGTCCCAGGCGCGCGGAGCGCGCCAAGAGAGACTGGAAACCAGCCTGGGGCTCCATCATGAGCGTAGGGCATTCGCGTGTTCTCGCCAGCGGAGCTGAGGGCTGGTTCCGCCTCGATGATCACGTGGCCCTCGTCACGGGGGCCTGCGGCACGCTCGGGCCGATATGGGTGGAAGCCCTGCTCGAGGCGGGCGCGCGCGTGGCGGCCCTGGAGTTGCCAGGCGCGCCGGCATCCGCTGGATACAAGGCGCTGGAGAGCCGCTGCCGCGATCGGCTCCGCCGCTTCGACTGCGACATCACGAACCGCGACTCCATCGAGACGGCCGCCGCGGCTCTCGTGCGCGAGATCGGAGAGCCTGCCGTGCTCGTCAACAACGCAGGAGTCGATCAGCCGCCCGACGCGGGCGGCGCGCGGTCCCCGATCGAGGCGCTGCCCATCGAGCAGTTTCGCCGCATGGTGGAAGTCAACCTGCTCGGCACGTTTCAGGTGACCCAGGTCATCGGTGGCGGCATGGCGGCCCGTGGCAGCGGCTCGATCGTCAACATCGGGTCGCTGTACGCGGCGGTGTCTCCCGATCAGCGGCTGTACGATCACATGCCTGGAGACGTGCCGTTCCTGAAGTCGCCCGCCTACGGCGCCTCGAAGGCGGCGGTGGTGAACATGACCAAGTACTTCGCCGCGCTCTGGGGATCGTGCGGCGTGCGCGTCAACGCGCTGTCGCCAGGCGGCGTGCAGGGCGCGCAGGACGACCAGTTCAAAGCCAAGTACGGCGCGCGCGTGCCTCTGGGCCGGATGGCCCAGGCCGAGGATTTGAAAGGCCCCCTGGTGTTTCTCGCCTCCCGTGCCTCCTCCTACGTCACGGGGCACGAGCTGCGCGTGGACGGCGGCTTCACGGCCTGGTAATGGGCGCATGAGTGTCTCGACCGCGGCGCAGCCCGGGCGCGTCGACCTGACGACGATTCCGTCGCCCGTGCCCAATCAGATCGACGGGCAGGACGTGCGGGCCGCCGACGGCCGCACGTTCGCGAAGGTCGATCCCGCCACCGGCCGCGTCATCTGTCAGGTGCCCCGCTCGAGCGCGGCCGACGTCCAGCGCGCTGTCGACGCCGCGAAGCGGGCCCAGCCGGCCTGGGCCGCCACGACGGTCGTGAAGCGTGGCGACATCCTTCGCCAGATTGCCCTCCTGATGCGCGAGCATCGCGCGGCCATCGCCGAGCTCGTGTCGAAGGAAACCGGCAAGTCGAAGAAGGACGCGCTCGGCGAGACCGACGCCGCCATCGAAATGGGGTTCTTCGTCGCGGGCGAGGGGCGCCGCTTCTACGGCCAGACGACGACGAGCGCCGTGCCGAACAAGTCGGCGATGGTGATGCGTCAGCCGCTCGGCGTGGCGGGACTCATCATCGCGGCCAACACCCCGATCGCCAACGTCGCCTGGAAGGCGTTTCCGGCCCTGCTGTGCGGCAACGCGGCCGTCATGAAGGCGGCCGAGGACACGCCGCTTTCCGCGTGGGCCTTTGGCGTCCTTGCGCGCGAGGCTGGCGTGCCCGACGGCGTCTATGCCACCGTGCACGGCTACGGCGAGGAGGCGGGTGCGCCCCTCGTCGAGCATCCGGACGTTGCCGTGGTGAGCTTCACCGGCTCCTGCGAGGTGGGCCGCTGGATCGCCCAGACGGCCGGCCGCCGCCTCGCGAAGGTGTGCCTCGAGCTGGGCGGCAAGAATCCGTTGATCGTCTGCGATGACGCCGACCTGCAGAACGCCGTGGCGTGGGCGCTGGGGTCTGCCTTCAGCAACGCGGGACAGCGGTGCGCCGCTGGCAGCCGCATCATCGTGTTCGACGCGGTGTACGACCGCTTCAAGCAGATGCTGGTCGAGGCGACCGGACGCGTGAAAGTGGGCACCGGCGACACGGATGACTACGGTCCGGTCATCAACGAAGAGCAGATGACGAACATGCTGGCGGCGGTCGAGCGCGCCAGGGCAGCGGGCGCCGTGGTGGTGACGGGCGGCCACCGGCTGACGGGCGGAGCGTACGGCGACGGGTACTTCGTGGCCCCGACGATCGTGGAGCATGTCGGGCCACACGACGAGATCTCGCGGAGCGAGCTGTTCGGGCCGATCACGTGCCTCTATCGCGTGCAGGGATTCGAGGAGGCGATCGCGCTGGCCAACGACTCGCCCTTCGGCCTGACCGCCGCCCTTCACACGCAGAACCTCGACCGGGCGATGACGTTCGTCGGACGCATTCAGGCAGGTGTGGCCGTGGTCAACGGCGGCACCTACGGCAGCGAGCCGCACATGCCGTTCGGCGGCCTGCGGCAGTCGGGCAACGGCTGGCGCGAGGCTGGCACGCAGGCCTTGGACGTCTATTCCGACCTGAAGACCGTGTACATCAATCACAACCCCGGTCGGGCGTAATGCCATCCGTCGTTGCCTTGATCCCCGCCCGCTACGGGTCGAAACGCGTGCCGGGGAAGAACGTTCGTGTGCTGCAAGGCCATCCGGTGCTGGCGTACACGATTGCGCCAGCGCTCGAGAGCGGCGTGTTCGGGTCGGTGATCGTCTCGACCGATTCAGAGGAGATCGCGGCCGTGGCCAGGCACTACGGGGCCGAGGTGCCGTTCCTGCGGCCGGCTGCATTCGCCGGCGACACGTCGCCGGACATCGAATGGCTGGAGTACGCGCTGGCCGAGCTGCGGCGGCGCGGCCGATCGTGGGACTGCTTCAGCCTGCTCCGGCCCACGAGCCCCTTCCGGACCTCCGACACGATCAGGCGTGCGTGGGCCAGGTTCACCGCGCAGGAGGGCGTCGACTCGCTGCGCGCCGTGGAGAAGTGCGCCCAGCACCCGGGCAAGATGTGGATCGTGCGCGGCGATCGGATGGTCCCCTTGCTGCCCTTCGGGCTGGCCTCGCCGAAGCCGCAGGGCGGCGAAGGCGGGGAGGGGCAGCCCTGGCACAGCACGCCGTATCAGGCGCTGCCGCCCGTCTACGTGCAGAACGCGTCGCTCGAAATGGCGTGGACGCGCGTGGTCGTCGAGCGCCGCACGATCGCGGGCGATGTCCTCGTGCCGTTCCTGACGGAGGGGTACGAGGGCTTCGACATCAACGACGCGTACGACTGGATGATCGCGGAGCGGCTGCTGGCGGACGGTCTGGCCACACTGCCTCCCGTGCCCCAGGTCCCGTACGGCGCGGTGCGCGTGAATCACGTGTCGCAACCAGGGTCAGGAATCTTGAATGGGTGATCTTCAGACCGACCAGGGCGAGCGCCTCGAGCTGATCTCCGTTCCTGCAACCGAGTTCCGCCGCGTCCTCGACGCCAAGGCGTCGGCTGTGGCGAAGACGGAGGCGTGTGCGGCGCTGGCGCGCATCAACACGCTCTCCATGATCGCGGGCGCCTGGTCGGGCCACATCGGCACGAGCTTCAGCTCGCTCGAGATCATGAGCTGGCTGTTCCTCAACGAGATCCGCCGCCTCGACCGGGGCCCCGCGGCCTGCGACATCTTCTTCTCGTCCAAGGGGCACGATGCGCCCGCCCTGTACTCGGTGCTCATCGGCCTCGGGCTGCTGCCGGCCGAAAAGGCGCACGAGCTCCGGCGGCTTCACGGGCTGCCTGGACATCCCCACGTCGAGACGCCGTACGTCCAGGCGAACACGGGATCGCTCGGCATGGGCATCTCCAAGGCGAAGGGGATGGCGATTGCCAATCGCCACCTTCATCCCGAGGCTCGGCCGCGCATCTTCGTCCTCACGGGAGACGGCGAGCTGCAGGAGGGGCAGGTCTGGGAGTCGCTGGCGTCGGCCGCCCGTCTCGCTCTCGGCGAAATCGTCGCCATCGTCGATCACAACAAGATTCAGTCCGACACCTGGGTCGACCGCGTCAGCCCGCTCGGCGATCTCGAGGCGAAGTTCCGGTCGTTCGGCTGGCACGTCAGCCGTGTCGACGGCCATGACGTGCCCGCGCTCGAGCGCACGTTCCGCGCCCTCGACGCGGTGATCGATCGGCCCAAGGTGATCGTCGCGGACACCATCAAGGGGCGGGGCGTCTCGTTCATGGAAGGGCCGGCCATGAAGCCTGGCGAGCTCTACGGCTACCATTCGGGCGCACCGGGTGAAGAGAGCTACCGTGCGGGCGTGAAGGAGCTGCTGGCGTCGGCCGAGCGGCTGGTCGCCAGTCTCGGGCTGGGCGCGCTGACCATCGAGACCCGTACGCGAAATCCGCGCAGGGAGCCGCGCAAGACGGATAACCTGATTGCGGCGTACAGCCAGGCGCTGCTCGATCAGGCGGATCGCAACCCCCATCTCATCGTGCTCGACGCCGATCTGATCAAGGACTGCGGGCTCGTGCCGTTCGCGGCGAAACACCCCCAGCGGTTCGTCGAGTGCGGCATCGCCGAGCAGGACATGGTGTCGACGGCCTGCGGGATGGCGCACGTCGGTGCGCTCCCCATCGCGCACTCGTTCGCGTGCTTCCTGGCGGCGCGGCCGAACGAGCAGATCTACAACCAGTGCAGCGAAGGCTCGAAGGTGATCTACGTGGGCTCGCTGGCCGGACTGCTGCCAGGCGGCCCCGGCCACTCGCACCAGTCGGTTCGTGACATCTCGGCGCTCGGCGCAGTGCCGAACCTGCTGTTGGCCGAACCGGGCCTCGAGGCCGAAGTACATGCGCTCGTCGACCACCTCGTCAACAGAACCTCGGAGAGCGCGTACCTGCGGCTCGTCTCAGTGAAGTGGCCGATCCCGTTTCGGTATCCGGACGGTCAGTCTGTCGAGGCGGGCAAGGGCTGGGTCGTGCGCGAGGGCCGCGATCTGCTGGTGTTCGGGTACGGTCCGTGGCTGCTCGCCAACGCGTACGAGGCTGCCGAGGAAGTCGAGCGGAGCAGCGGCGTGAGCGTCAGGGTCGTCAATCTCCCGTGGCTCAATCGCGTGGACGGGGGTTGGCTGAGAGAGACCATCGGCGGGCGTCGCGCGGTCGTGACGCTCGACAACCACTACGTGCATGGCGGCCAGGGCGACATGCTGGCCGCGGCGATCGCCAGGCTCGGCCTCGAGCAGGCTCCTGAGGTGACTCGCCTGGGCGTGACCGAACTGCCCGAATGCGGCACCAACGAGGAGGTGCTTTCGTACCACGGGCTGGACGTGCCTGCCCTCGTGAAGGCGTTCCTGGGTGCTGCCGCCAGACTTGGGGCGACAGCCGGAAGTCGGACGGGCTCCGTATGACCGTGCTGTTCTGGGACATCGACGGCACCCTCCTGACCACCGCCAAGGCCGGCGTGTTCGCGTGGAACGATGCTGTGCGCGAGCTGACGGGACGCGACTTCGAGCTGCTCACCGTGCGTATCGCCGGCCTCACCGACTATCAAATCGCCGTCAGGACCTTCGAGGCCATGGGCATCGAGCCCGATGACACGCTCGTCCGCTGCCTGGTGGATCGCTACGGCGAGCTGCTGCCTGGGAGCCTCCCGCGGAGGCAGGGGAGGGTGCTGCCGCACGTTCGCGAGATCCTCGAGCGGCTCCACCTGCGCTCGGGCATCCGCTCGTACCTGCTGACGGGCAACACACGGGCAGGCGCGGCGGCGAAGCTCACGCACTACGGCCTGATCGGATACTTTCCGGACGGCGCGTTCGCCGAGGACGCAGGAGACCGGTCGGCGATCGCCGAGCGGGCCCTGCAGCTGGCCAGGCGCGCGGGCCCCGTCTCCGGCGGCGGCGTCTTCGTCATCGGCGACACGCCGCACGACATCGATTGCGCGGCGGCGATCGACGCGCGCACGATCGCGGTGGCCACGGGGGGCTACTCGATCGAAGAGCTGCGCGTGCACGCGCCGTGGCGCGCATTCGACGAGCTGCCCACGCCGGACGAGTTCGAGCGGTTGATTGATGGAGGGGCCGACCTTCAGGTCGGCCCGCCAAGGACCCTGTCCGCATGAGACACGGCATCCGCCGGCTTCCGGCCCTCTGGCGCGCCACGCGGCTCGTGCGGCGGTGGTATTACGCCCGGTTCGAGGCCTACCCCGACTGGCGCGAGCCGATCGAGGCGGCCGCGGGTCTATGGGAGTCGGCACGCGGCGCCGCCCAGGGCGGCCCGCGCGTGCTGATGGCCAGCTCGATCGGCGCCTATGCCCATGCCGTGACGCTCGAGAGCGCGCTGGCGGCGGCGCTCACGTTCCGCGGCGCGGAGGTGCACGTGCTGGTCTGCGATGGCGCGCTGACGGCCTGCGCGGAGTGCGAGGCCTCGCTGTATCCGGACATCGCGCGGTTCGCCGCCCGCGGCCCGCAGGACGACCTCTGCCGCGACTGCCAGTGGCCGGCCGAGCGGGTCTACGCGCAGCTGGGTCTGAAGGTCCATCGCTACAGCGAGTGGCTCACGGCCGAAGACCGTGCCGAGGCGCGACGTCTGGCCTCGACCCTCCCGGTGGATCGGATCGAGACCTTCACGCTCGATGGCCTGGCGATCGGCGAGCAGGCGTACGCGGGCGCGGTGCGTTTCTTTGCCACCGGTTCCCTGCACGGCGAGCCGCACGCGGAGCCAGTGCTGCGCCGCTATCTGGAATCGGCGCTGCTGACCGCATACGCCACGCGGCGGCTCCTCCGCGGCGTCGGCTTCTCGGCCGCAGTGTTCACTCACGGCATCTACGTGCCCTGGGGCATCATGTGCGCGGTGGCGCGGCAGGAGCGCGTGCACGCTTCGACCTGGAACGTCGCGTACCGCAAGCGCCGGTTCATCTTCAGCCACGACGACACGTACCATCACACGCTGATGCGCGAGACGCGCGAGCACTGGGAGGACCTCGAGCTGTCGGGCGCGCAGGAGCGCGAGCTGATGCAGTACCTGTCGAGCCGGCGCGAGGGGCTGTTCGACTGGATCGTCTTCCATCGGCCGACGAGACAGGACCCGGAAGAGATTGCACGGCGCGTCGGGATCGATCGGTCGAAGCCGGTGATCGGGCTGCTCACCAACGTGGCGTGGGATGCGCAGCTGCACTATCCGGCCAACGCCTTCCCGAACATGCTGGAGTGGCTCGTGCGGACCTGCGAGTACTTCGCGGCACGGCCCGATCTGCAACTGCTCGTGCGCGTCCACCCCGCCGAGATCAGCGGCTTTCCCCAGTCGCGGCAGCCGATCCTGCGAGAGCTGCGCAAGCGGGTGCCGAAGCTCGCGTCCAACATCTTCGTGGTGCCGCCCGAGAGCGGGATGAGCACCTACGCGCTGATGTCGCTCTGCAACGCCGCCCTCATCTACGGCACCAAGATGGGCGTCGAGCTGACCAGCGTGGGCCTGCCCGTGATCGTGGCCGGCGAAGCCTGGATCCGCAACAAAGGGCTCACGTACGACGTCAGCTCGCCGGAGGAATATTTCCGGCTGCTCGAGCAGCTGCCGTTCCCCGGGCGTCTGGGTCCCGAGCAGCTCGCCCGGGCCCGCCGCTACGCGTACCATTTCTTCTTCAACCGCATGATCCTGCTGCCCTTCATTCAGCCGAAGGCAGGCTACCCCATCTACCAGTTGCAGCTCGACCGCCTCCAACAATTGCTGCCCGGTGCCTCGCAGGGACTCGATACAATCTGCGACGGAATCCTGGCGGGAGCTCCGTTCGTGCTGGCGGAGAGGGTCCCGAAGCGGGAGCTCGTGACGTCGTAACCAGTAGGGCCAGGCCCCTTGTGCCTGCCCACGTGCCTTGACGCTCCTCCTGATCGTCGTGTTCGCCGTCGCCACCGCAGCGGCCGTGGCCGCCGGCGCACTCGTGCGGCGCGTGGCGCCAGCCATCGGGGCGGTCGTGCCGCCGCGTCCCGATCGCTGGCACGACACGCCGACGCCGACGATGGGCGGCGTGGCGATTGCGGCCGCGACGATGGCGGGGTTCGCGGCTGTGACGCTGCGTCCGGAGGCGATCGGCGCGCCGCGCGAATGGCTGGCGGTGCTGCTCGCGGCGCTGGCGATGTTCGTGGTCGGCGTGCTGGACGACCGCCTGCAGCTCTCGCCGGTGGCCAAGCTGGTCTCGTCGCTCGCAATCGGCGCGTTTCTCGTCTTTGCGCTGGCGGGCGCGGAGCCGGCGGGCGCGCTGCCGTCCTCGTACACCTTGGTGGCAACCATCTGGTTTGCCGGGATCTGCCATGCGTTCAACCTTCTCGACAACATGGACGGTCTCGCGGCCGGTGTCGCTTTTATTGCGACTATCTTCCTGTCGGCCCTTCTTGGGGCGTTTCTTGGCCCCACACTGGTCGTACTCCTCACCGCCTTGGCGGGAGCGCTGTTGGGCTTTCTCTACTGGAACCGGCCTCCGGCACGGATGTTCATGGGCGATTGTGGGAGCCTGTTCATAGGCGCCCTCCTGGCTGCGGCATCGCTGGTTCCCGTGTTTCAGTCTCGTGTCGCCTTCATCAGTCCCGCCGTGATCGTCGCGCTGGTGTTCGTGGTCCCCTTGTTCGATACGGGGTTCGTTCTGGTTCTGCGACGGCTGGCCGGCCGAAAGGCGAGCAAGGGTGGAACCGATCACGTGTCACACAGGCTGGTGTCCCTCGGATTCTCAGAGCGCAGCGCGGTCCGGATTCTCTACCTGCTCGGATTCGTCGGCGGCGGCACGGCATGGCTGCTGCTCGTCGGCAGCGGTGTCGAGCCGATGCTTCCTCTGGTTGCGGTTTTCGGGGTGCTCGTCGTCCTGCTCGGTCTCTATTTGGCGCGCGTCCCCGCCTACAACGCGGAAGATTTCATCGCGCTCCAGAAATGGTCTTTCGCACCGATCCTGAGGGATCTCGCGTTCAAATGGCACGCCGGACAGGTTCTGCTGGATCTCGTCCTCATCACCGTGTGCTACTACGCAGCGTACCGGTTACGGTTCGAGGGAGAGAGTCTCGACACGTTCCTGCCGTACTTCACCGCCACGCTGCCGATCGTCCTCGGATGTCAGGTAGCATCGCTTTACGCATCTGGCTTGTACCAACGGTCATGGGAGACGTTTGGGCTACGAGACTTGTCGGCGGTCCTCCGTGGCGTCGGGATGGGATCGGTGCTGGCGGTGCTGTTACCCGCGTACCTCTACCGATTCGGCGGCTTTTCGTGGGCCGTCTTCATCCTGGATGGCATGCTGCTCAGCATGGCCATTGTCGGCACTCGTGCCTCGTTTCGCGCGATGAACCTCGTGGCGGCCGCGCGAAACAAGCGCAGCCGGCGTGTCCTGGTCTACGGGGCGGGTCAGTTCGGGCAGACGCTGGTACGCGAGATTCGCGCCAACCCTCACTGGAACATGAATCCGGTGGCATTCGTCGACGATGACCCGATGAAGCTCCGCCGCTGGATCATGGGGGTGCCTGTCCGTGGGACGATCGACACTCTTGGGGACACCATCAAGCGTTATTCGGTGGACGAGGTGATTGTGAGCAGTCCGTCGATCAACGGAAGGGTGGAAGAACGCATCCATGAGGTATGTGCGCGCCTCGACCGGCCCGTCAGGCGGCTCTACATGGAGATTCGCTAGATCAAGTAGGCAGTAGGCAGCAGGCAGTAGGCAGCGGGCAGTCGGCCGGTTGGGCGCCGTTGCGGTCACTGCCTACCGCCTACCGCCTACCGCCTACTGCCTACTGCCTACTGCCTGCTGCCTGCTACCGTGCGCATAGGCATCGATGGCCGCGCCTTTGCCTCACGTGCCGCCGGCGTGCGGCGGTATGTCGTGGGGCTCGTTCGCGGACTGCTCGCGGTCGATCCCACACTCCACATCGTCGCGCTCGGCGGCGTCGATTCCAGCGCGTTGCCGTCCGGGGTCGGCCACGTCGCGGAGCCCGCGCACCCCCCCTCGAATCTCGGCTGGACGCTGATGGGGCTGCCCCGGGCGGCCGCCCGCGCCTCGGTCGATCTGATTCATGCGCCTGCGTACACCGCGCCCATATGGTCCGGCGTGCCCGTCGTCGTTACGATCCATGACGTCAGCTACGAGCGTCATCCCGAGTGGTATCCGTACCGCCGTGACTGGCTGCGGCGGGCATTCTACCGGCGAAGCGCGCGCGCGGCGGCACACGTGGTGACGGACTCGACGTTTTCGGCGGCGGAAATTGCGGCGGGATACGGTATTGCCTCGGCTCGCATTGCCGTCGTTCCGCTCGGCGTCGACGCCGGGTTCGCGCCCGCGGATCCCGACGTGCCGTGCGAGCTGCCGGCCGGTGTGGCTGCGCCGTATCTCCTGCACGTGGGCGACCTGCACGAGCGCCGCAACCTCGGCGTCGTGGTCGAGGCGCTGCTCACGGCGCGGCGGCGTTTCGGGGCGGTCCCTGCGGCGTCATTGGTGCTGGCCGGCGTGGATCGGGGAGTCGGCGACGGACTCTGCGCGACGGCCGCGCGAGCGGGCGCCCCGGACGCAGTGATTCGGCTCGGGGAGGTGAGCGAGGAGCGGCTGCGAACGCTCTACCGATGTGCGACGGCGCTGGTGTACCCGTCTCTCTATGAGGGGTTCGGGTTGCCCCTGGTGGAGGCGATGGCCAGTGGCACGCCCGTCATCGCGTCACGGGCGGCTTCGATCCCAGAGGTCGTGGGAGCAGCGGGCCTGCTGCTCGATCCCACGGACACCTCCGCCTGGACCGACGCGATCGTCCGGATCATGAACGACGAGCTGCTTCGGGCACGCATGAGGGCCGAAGGCCTGGTACGCGCCGCCGACTTCACGTGGGAGCGGACGGCCCTGTTGACACTCGACGTGTATCATCGCGTGTTGGAACACTGAACGCAGACCCTTGAATATCGAACCCCGAACGCGAACGTCGAACACGAAGCCGGAACCCCGAACCGGGAACACAGAACCCGACGTCTCGGTGATCATCGTCACGTGGAACGGCCGGCAGTACCTCGAACCCTGTCTGGCGGCGGTGGCGGCACAGGACGGCGTCGAGGCCGAGACGATCGTGGTGGACAACGGGTCGACCGACGGCACTGCCGAGTTCGTACGCGATCGATTCCCCTGGGTACGCCTCGTCACACTCGAGTCGAACCGCGGATTCGCGGGCGGGAACAATGCGGGAGCGCGCGAGGCGCGGGGGCGCCATCTGGCCTTTCTCAACAACGATACCGTGGTGGATCGGGGCTGGCTGCGGGCCCTTCGCGCTGGAATCGACGTGGAATCGGGGTTCGTGCTCACGACCTCCCGCATCGTCTACATGCACGATCCCGACATCATCGACAGCGCGGGCGACGGACTGCTCCGTTGGGGCGGCGCGTTCAAGCGGCATCACGGCTCGGCGGCGCACACGGCGAACGAATCGACCGAGGTCTTCGGCGTGTGCGGGGCCGCCTGCATGATGTCCAGGGACGTCTTCGAGGAGCTGGGCGGCTTCGACGAGGACTTCTTCGCCTCGCACGAAGACGTCGACCTCTCTTACCGGGCACGTTTGCGCGGTTACCGGTGCCGCTACGTGGCGGACGCCGTGGTCAGACATCATGTGAGCGCCACGCTGGGAAAGCTCAGTCCGTTCGCCGTGTATCACGGTCAACGTAATCTGGAGTGGATGTACCTGAAGAATACGCCGTGGTCGCTCCTCGTCCGAACCCTGCTCGGTCATCTGCTCTATGACGCCGCAGCGGCGGTGTACTTCACGCGTGTGGGTCTGCTCGGGACGTTCGTCCGAGCGAAATGGGCCGCGCTGGCAGGTGTTCCCGCCATCCTCCGAAAGCGGATGTCGGTCCAGCGATCCAGACGGCTGAGAGCCGCTGAGATCGAGCGCCATCTTGAAACGCGGTGGCTGTCCATGAAGCTGCGTGAGAAGCGGCTCGACGTCGCACTCAGGGAGCGCACCCCGTGAACGGCCCGGAAGTATCCGCGATCCTCGTCAATTACAACGCGGGCGGGGAGTTGCGCTCCGCCTTGCGCTCTATCGCGGATGAACTGGGCGCCTGCGCCTGGGAGGCGATTGTCGTCGATAACGCCTCATTCGATGGCAGCGGCACGATCGTTGCCGAATTCGCCCCCCACGCACGCTTGATTCGGAACGAACAGAACCTGGGTTTCGCGCGCGCTGTCAACCAGGGAATTGGGGCGACCTCAGCGTCTCTGGTGTTGATTATTAATCCCGACTGCCGTCTGGTTCCGGGTGCATTTGTTTCACTCAGGCGGGAACTGGAGCGGTCCGATTCTTGCGCCGTCGTGGGCCCGCGCATTCTCGATCCGGATGGCTCCGTTCAAGGAAGCGCGAGGGGCGATCCCGACATGTTCACGGGACTATTCGGCCGAACTACGCTCCTGCGTCGACTCCTGCCCGATCTGGCGATCTCCAAGCGGAACGTCGTGGCCGACGGCACCATTTGCGAGGGACCACCCAGTCTGTCGGTGGATTGGCTATCGGGAGCCTGCATGTTGGCGCGTCGTGACGCGTTGCGGAAGGTCAACGGCTTCGATGAGCGCTACTTCCTCTACTGGGAAGATGCGGACCTGTGTCGCCGACTCCGTGGCATCGGGTACCACGTCCGATATGTGCCGATCGCCACGGCCATCCATCGGGTCGGACACTCCAGTCGCAGCGCACGCGCCTCGGCCGTTCTCGCATTTCACGAAAGCGCGTACCTCTATTACGCGACGCATGTCGCTCCAGGGCCCTTCCAGCCGAAGCGCTCCCTGGCGCGCCTGCTGCTCTCCGCGAGGTGCTGGCTCCATCTGATATTCAACACTCAGGACGGGACGCGTCGTCGGTTGTGATGATCGTGTCACCTGAACGGCAGCATCGTTCCCACTGGAACTACAGGGTGTCCTCCACCAGCGCCGCCACGTGATTCCCGATCGCCAGGCAGGCCGTCAGCCCTGGCGACTCGATGCCCGCTGCCTGCACCAGGCGCGGGCATTTCGTGTCTCTGGCGATCAGAAAATCCGCGAACGGTTCCTCAGGCGGGTGGAGCTTCGGGCGGATGCCGCTCCCGCCCGGCCGCAGATCCTCGAGCCGCAGCTCTGGCAGCAGCTCGCGCGCCGGTTCGAGAAACCGCTCGATCGGGATCCGGTTCTCCTCATAGTCGTCTTTGCGAGCCTGGTAGCGGACGGTGGGGCCGAGCGTGACGACGCCATGCGTCGTCTTCGTGAGGTGTACGCCGAGTGAGTGCCCGGACGCGTGAGGGAGAGGATACACGGGCCCGTTGACGAGCCCTCGCTTCGATGGCACGAGCTCGGCGTACTCGCCACGACAGGGATAGATCCGGAAGGGCGCGCCGCCGAGCGCGGCTGACGCCTCGTCGGCATGGAGTCCGGCGGCGTTCACGACCGTCCGTGCCAGGATCGTTTCGGCCGGTGTTCGCAGCTCGAGCCCGTCCGGACGCTGTGTCGCACCCACCAGCGGCGTCCCCGTCAGCACGAACGCCTCGTGGCCCGCACACAGGCGAGCGAGCGTGCGCACCAGCGCCTCGGCTTCGATGACGCCCGTGTTCGGAGAGAAGAGTGCAGCCGTGCCGCGCACGTGCGGCTCGCGCGCGCGGATGAATGCGCGATCGACCAGCTGAAGTCCCTCGACGCCGTTGGCCTCGCCCCGCGCCCGCAGCCCTTCGAGGGCCTCGACCTCCCGATCGTCCTGCGCCACGATCAGCTTGCCCGTCCGCACGTGCGCGATGCCGTGCGTCGCGCAGAAGTCATAGAGCAGCCGCGCCCCCTCGACGCAGTGTCGTGCCTTGAGCGTGCCTCCGGGGTAGTACAGGCCGGCATGAATCACCTGGCTGTTGTGCGTGCTCGTGCCCATCCCGGCGCGCGGCTCGCGCTCGAGCACGCAGACGCTGTGTCCGCGTCGCGCGATCGCCAGCGCGGAGGCGAGGCCCACCACGCCCGCCCCGATGACGACGGTGTCGATGCGAGAAGTGTCCATAGGACCGCTATACGGCTCCTAATTGAGGATCTTGTATCGGTTGCGCGCCTGAGGTGTGAGCCGTATAGCAGTCCTAGGCGCGCGGAGCGCGCCAAGCAGATACTGCCAACCAGCCAAGGGCTCGTCTCGGAGTTACTGGGATGCCAAGAGCGAGCCCTTGGCTGGTTTTCGTGACATGGTACGATACGACGTTTGACGGCGGGCCCTGTTCTCGTGGTCGGCGCAGCCGGGCGGCTCGGCGCCGCGCTCGCTCGTGCCTTCGCCGACCGCGACGTCGTCTGCCACACCCGCGACTCGCTCGACATCACCGATCCGGACGCCGTGCGCCGCACCGTCGCCGCGGCGGCGCCCGGTGCGATTCTCAACTGCGCCGCCTTCAACGACGTCGACGGCGCCGAGGAGCGGGCGGCCGATGCGCTGGCGGTCAACGCCCTGGCCGTGCGCGGCCTGGCGCGTGCGGCGGAGACGTGCAGCGCCGCGCTCGTGCACTTCGGCACCGACTTCGTGTTCGACGGCACCGCCACCGCGCCGTACGACGAGGAGGCGGCGCCGTCGCCTCGCGGCACGTACGCGCTCACCAAGCTGATCGGCGAGTGGTTCGCGCTCGACGCGCCAGGGAGCTTCGTGCTTCGCGTGGAGAGCCTGTTCGGCGCGGTCCCTGGCTGGAGGGGACGTCGGAGCACTCTGGAGGGGATCGTCGAGGGCCTCGAACAGCATCGGGAGGTGAAGGTGTTCACCGATCGTGTCGTCTCGCCGAGCTACGTGGAAGATGTGGCGCGCGCCGCGAGACACCTGCTCGACAGCAGGGCCCAGCCAGGCGTGTATCACTGCGTGAATTCCGGCCAGGCGACGTGGTACGAGGTGGCGCAGGAAGCCGCCAGGCTGCTCGGCATCAGGGCGAGCGTGCAGCCCATCACCCTGGACCAGATGCCGCTGAAGGCGCCGCGTCCGCGTTTCTGTGCGCTGGCCAACCGGAAGCTGGCAGAGGCGGGCTTCACGATGCCTTCCTGGCAGGACGCGCTGCGGCGATGCCTCGAAAGCCGGACGTCGCGACGCCATATACAATGAACGGAGCTCATGGGGAAGCGCGCGCTCATCACCGGGATTACGGGTCAGGACGGCTCCTATCTGGCGGAGCTGCTGCTCGAACACGGGTACGAGGTCACCGGGATCGTTCGCCGGTTGAGCGCGTCGAACTCCTGGCGCATCGAGCACCTGCTGGACCGCATCACGCTCCGGCCGGCGGATCTGCTCGACCAGCTGTCGCTGGTCCGTGTCATCCAGGACGTTCGGCCGCACGAGCTGTACAACCTGGCGGCCATGTCGTTCGTGCCCGCGTCGTGGGACCAGCCGATGCTGACCGGCGAGTTCAACTCGCAGGGCGTGACGCGCGTCCTGGAGGCCGTCCGCCAGGTGGATCCGAGCATCCGCATCTACCAGGCCTCCTCCAGCGAGATGTACGGACGCGTGCGCGAGGTGCCGCAAACGGAGCAGACGCCGTTCTATCCACGGAGTCCTTACGGCGTCTCCAAGGTGTTCGGCCATTACATTACGGTGAACTACCGCGAGAGCTACGGCATCTTCGCGGTGTCGGGCATCCTGTTCAACCACGAGTCGCCGCGGCGAGGCCTGGAGTTCGTCACGCGGAAGGTCACCGACGGGGTTGCGCGCATCAAGCTGGGCCTGGCCGACCGCCTCGGGCTCGGCAACCTCGACGCCTGCCGCGACTGGGGGTACGCAGGCGACTACGTGCTCGCGATGTGGCTGATGCTGCAGCAGGACAAGGCGGACGATTACGTCATCGCCACGGGCATCAGTCACTCGGTCCGCCAGCTCGTGGAGATCGCCTTCGGGCACGCGGGGCTCGACTGGCAGAAGTATGTGTGCGTCGATCCGGCCTTTCTGCGGCCCGCCGAAGTGGACCATCTGATCGGCGACGCCGGCAAGGCGCGCCGCGTGCTCGGGTGGAGGCCCGCGGTGGCCTTCGAGGAGCTGATCGCGATGATGGTCGACGCGGATCTGGCCCGTCTGGCCGGCCAGCCGGTACGCGCGGGCGCCGCGCGGTAGGGGAGGCCACCGTGACGCTGAAAGACAGGATTCGCGAGCGTCGGGCACGGGTCGGCGTCATCGGCCTCGGCTACGTCGGGCTGCCCCTGGCCGTGGAGTTTGCGAAGGAAGGCTTCGACGTCATGGGCTTCGACGTCGACGGTTCAAAGGTCGACCACATCAACGCGGGCCGCAGCTACGTCGGCGACGTCACGACGGAGGACGTGGCCCGCGTGGTCGAGGCGGGGCGGTTGCGAGCCACGACCGAGATGTCGCAGCTCCGCGACATGGACGCGATCGACATCTGCGTGCCGACGCCGCTCCGCAAGACCAAGGATCCCGACCTCTCCTACGTCGTCCAGGCCGTCGACGCGGTGAAGGCGCACCTCAGGCCCGCGCAACTCGTCATTCTGGAGTCCACCACGTATCCAGGGACGACGGACGAAGTGGTGCAGCCCGCGCTGGAAGAGCAGGGCCTCAAGGCGGGAGCCGACTTCTACCTTGCGTTCTCGCCAGAGCGCGTCGATCCGGGCAACCCGATGTACAGCACGCGCACCATTCCCAAGGTGGTCGGCGGCGTCGATGCCGTGAGCACGGAGCTGGCGTCGGACCTCTACCGGTCGATCATCGAGACCGTGGTGCCCGTCAGCTCGACGCAGGTGGCCGAGATGGTCAAGCTGCTCGAGAACACGTTCCGCGCGGTGAACATCGGCCTCGTCAACGAGATTGCGCTGATGTCGCATCGCATGAACATCGACGTCTGGGAGGTGATCGACGCGGCGAGCACGAAGCCCTTCGGCTTCATGCCGTTCTATCCGGGCCCCGGACTCGGCGGCCACTGCATCCCCATCGATCCGTTCTACCTGTCGTGGAAGGCCCGGCAGAACGGATTCGAGTGCCGCTTCATCGAGCTGGCCGGACACGTGAACGGATCGATGCCGACCTTCGTGGTGGAGCGCATCGGCGAGGCGCTCAACACCGTCAGGAAGGCCATCAACGGCTCGCGGATTCACACGTTCGGCGTCGCGTACAAGAAAGACGTGGGCGACATGCGCGAGTCGCCCGCGCTCGACGTCCTCGAACTGCTGCACCGGCGCGGCGCCGTGCTCAGCTACACGGATCCCTACGTGCCGCGGCTCCAGCACGGCGACATCAACCTCTGTTCGGTGTCGGAGGATCAGGCGGGCGACGGCGTCGATTGCGCCGTGATCTGCACCAATCACAGGGCGTTCGACTATCCGGCGATCGTGCGCCGCTACCCGCTGATCGTCGACACGCGCAACGCGCTGAAGGGCCTCCAGGCGCCGCACGTGTTCCGGCTGTGATAGCGCAGCGCCGCGCGGGATCGCGGCGGCTGATGCCGCCCGACCGCGGCGGCTGATGCCGCCCGACCGCGGCGGCTAAAGCCGCCGCTCTACAGGGGATAATTTTCCACCTGTAGAGCGCACGCTTCAGCGTGCGCGATCTATCGCAGCGGGATCCATTCGATCCTTCCCTCGCCCCCTACCATCACCGCGATGGGGCGTTCGGCGGTTCGCCGGCCGAGCGGGACCTCCTCGGTCCAGAACTGATTGACGCGGAGATCGACTCGGCGAAAGGGCGTGGAGGCGGCCTCTCGAATCGCCACGTCGTAGGCCACCCACCGGCCGCTCGTCACTTCCCGCCGATCCACGACTCGTCCGGCCACGGCAGTCTCGACGATCAGGGTCCGCACCGCCGGGCGATCGGGCGCACGCAGCCTCAGCCTGAGGAACCCTATCCCGTCCTGGATGTACGTCACGCCGTGACGCACCATCCAGCGGTACCGGGTGCCATCCGTGGCGGTGTCCGGCTGGTGAAAGCCTCGTTCCGGCGGCGGCGCGGCCGTGCGCGCATAGGCCGCCACGCCCTGGCCGACGCCGGCCAGGAGCAGCACGATGGCTGCGACGGCAACGGGTCGGCGAAGGGCTGACGCGTCGGCGTCGGCACCGCCGCGGCCCGCCGCGACACCGAACGCCGCCCAGAAAGGGATCGCAGCTTCGGAGACGAGGAGGGGATGCCCGGTGAAACACGTCAGGAGGTACCCGAAGGTGCCAGCGAACAGGCCCATCAGAACACCGCGGTCCTTCGCTGTTCCCGTCCTGTCGCCTATCCAGCCCCGCCAGACGCACGCGCCCACGAGCCAGAGGAACAACGACCCGCCGACCACCCCGAGCTCGGCGAACTGCTGCGCGAAGTAGTTGTGGGCGTTCTCGTTGCCGTAGATCGCGCGCAGCCGGTCGGACATGAATTCCGACGATCGATCGAAATACCGGCCGATGCCCACGCCGTAGACCGGCGCCGACGCGAACATCCGCGCCGTGGTCGCCGAGAACTGGGATCGCAGGTTGACAGCCTGCCCCGCACTGCCCTGGACGTCGGTGCGCCAGTCGGCCATGAGGACCCCGGCCAGCAGCACCGCCACGAGCACCGAGGCCGCCGCGGCGATCTGAGCGCGAGTTGGCCTCCAGTCGATCTGGGCGGCTCCGAGCAGGAGCAGCCCGCCCAGGAACGCGACCGTCGACGAACGCGATCCGGTCAGCCAGACTGCAGGCAACATCACCAGAAGGAGTGTGATCCACCGTACACGACGGTCGGGATCGAACAGCGTCAGCCCCGCAGCCGTCAGCCCCGCCAGCACGTACAGCGACCCCGCCGCGTTCAGGTCGGTCAGGTGCAGGCTGAAGCGTTCGCCCTGCACGTAGCGTCCCAGGTACCACGCGCCGAACTCCACCTCCGACCACTGTCTGGCGACATCGAGCAGCGTGGCGAGCGCCAGCAGCGCCATCGAGACGACGATCGTCCACGCCACCGCGCGGGCGATTCCCGCGTCGGTTCGCGTGATGCCCACGGCCGCCAGCAGCAGCGACACTCCGGTGAGGCTCTGAAGCAGCGTCCACGTTTCGGGCTCCGGGCTGGAGAAGATCAGGTGATCTGGCGGAATGGAATGCCACGCCAGAAGGGGCAGGGCACCGGGCGGGACACCGCCCGCGCCACCGATGGTGAGCGAGAGCCATGATGCGAGGGCGGCAGCTCCGTACAGCGCTGCAGGGATGGTGATGACGCGCGGCCACGAGCTCGAGAGGGGGTGCCAGAGACGCAGCAGCCAGGCCGCGATGAACGTCCAGGCGAAGAGCTCGGCGATGCGCGCGGGAGCCGGGGCGAGCAGCGCGCCCGTCGGGGCGAGCGCTGCGACGAGGAGCAGTCCCGCCCCGGGCCTCCAAAGCGTGAGCACGAGGATGGCTGAGGTCGCCACCGCACACCCGCGCGGCAGCTCGGGTGCGGCGGCGGCCAGCGCGACGGGCCAGGCGAGCGCCGCGCCGAGCCCCAGCCGAATCGCAACAGTCAGGGCGCTTTTCACATCAACGGGCCACAGAGTCACAGAGACACAGAGTGGAGACAAGAGGATTTGCCTCTGTGACTCTGAGTCTCTGTGGCCTGTAGGGGTGAAAGACGCATCAGCGTCACGGGCGGCGGCCGATGGCCGCGTAATCGAGCCACGTGAACAGCAGCCGGTTGAGCCGCTCCATGTTGGCGTTCAGCGTCTCGACCGAATCGCCCAGCGCGGCGTGTGGAGGGATCGGCTGCAGCTTGTCGTGCTCGGGATAGGGCGCCCGGTACCGGATCTCGACGCGCTGGAAGCCCGCCGCCACGAGCAGATACTCGAGCGTGTCCGGATGGATCGCGCGCTCGTGCGTCAGGTCGCGCAGATAGCTCTCGAAGAACGCGAACCAGCACCCGGGGTTGATGGTCTCGAGGACGATGGGCGCGGCGGGGCGGAGTTTGTGAAAGGCGGTGTCGAGCAGGGCCGCGAGATAGCGCGGCTCGAGGTGCTCGACGACCTGCGCCGCGAACAGCCCGCCGAGCGATCCGTCCGGCTGCGCCCGCAGGTACGTCAGGGCGTCGGCCTCCGTGGCCTCGAGACCGTCCTGGCGGCAGACGTCGACCATCGCGGCGTTGACATCGATGCCCCGGGCATTGATGCCGTGCTCGCGGAGCTGCGCGAGAAACTCGCCGCGGCCGCAGCCGACGTCGAGGACGTCGCTGGCGCCCTGGAACCACGGCAAGTACTCGGCCACGCGGCGCCGAATGTCCTCTCGCGACCCGCGGAACTGGTCCTCGAAGCCGACGTAGACGTGACTGTCGAGCTGCGGTGACGGAGACACGGAAGGCGCCGCCGCGCCAGCCGCCACAGCCGTCGGCTCGCGTGCGCTCGGCACGCCGCTCTCCGCGAGCCGCGCGACCTCGCGCTTCAGGCTCTGGGCCGCCTGCTGCAGCACGCCAATCGAGGTGCGCAGCTCCTCGTGCGAGGCCACGAGTGAAGCCACGGCGGCGTCGCTGCGGCGCTCGCGTGCGGCACTCGCCTGCTGGTGGCGCCGCAGATCGTCGACTGCCGCCTCCAGGCGCGCGGTCGCGGTCTCCAGCGAGGTGTGCAGCGCGGTATGTGCTTCGCGCAGCGTGTCCTCGACCCGCTCGATCGTCTGCCTCGTCCATTCGATCGTCTGCCTCGTCCATTCGATGGTCTGGACGCTGGCATGATGCGCCTCGATGCCGATCGCGGCGTTCCGGTTGATGTGATCGACGAGGGCCGCGTTGAACTGCTGCTGGCGGAACAGGATGCGCGCCAGGAAGGTCCGCAGGCGGTCCGCCAGCCGGCCGCGCCAGCCGTCGGACGCCGCGGGAACCGACAGGTCGTACAGCGTGTTGAGACGTTCGATCTGGTGACGATCGGGAGGGGGAATGGGTGCCGGACGCGGCGGCGAGGGCTCACTCATCGAGTGGACTCAGCGTCCGACCATCCCTTCGATCGGGCTGCTGGCCGTGGCGTACATCTTGCGCGGAATCCGTCCCGCCAGGCAGGCCAGGCGTCCGGCGATCACCGCATGCTTCATGGCCTCCGCCATGGCCACCGGCTCCTGCGCGCCAGCGATCGCCGTGTTCATCAACACCCCGTCGGCGCCGAGCTCCATGGCGAGCGCCGCATCCGACGCGGTTCCCACGCCTGCATCCACGATCATCGGCACCAGAGAGAACTCGCGGATGATCCGGATGTTGTTCGCGTTCTGGACGCCGAGCCCGGAGCCGATCGGCGCGGCCAGCGGCATCACCGCCGAGGCGCCCGCGTCCTCGAGCTTGCGGCAGACCACCGGATCGTCGTTGGTGTAGGGCAGCACCACGAAGCCGTCGCGCACCAGGACGCGCGTGGCCTCGACGAGCGCCTCGTTGTCGGGAAACAGCGTCCGCTCGTCGCCGATGACTTCCAGCTTGACCCAGTTCGAGAGTCCGGCCTCGCGCCCCAGGTGCGCCGTCCGGATGGCTTCGTCGGCCGTGTAGCAGCCGGCCGTGTTGGGAAGGATGAAGATGCGGCTGGTGTCAATGTAGTCGAGCAGCGACTCGCGCGACCTGTCCGAGATGTTGACGCGCCGCACGGCGACCGTGACCATGTCGGCGCCCGAGGCCGCATGCGCCTGCGCCATGACGGCATGCGACGAGTACTTGCCGGTGCCTACGATGAGCCGCGACCGGAACGTCCGGCCGGCGATGACGAACGGTGTGTCAGTCATACACGGAAAGGGTTCACGAATCCCCGGTCACGACGCGCACGCGATCAACCGCCGCCGACGAAGTTCACGATCTCGATTCGGTCGCCCTCGTGCACGAGCGTGTCGGCGAACAGGGGCCGCTTGAGAATCGTCAGGTTGTGCTCGACGGCCACCCGACGCGGATCGATAGCCAGCTTCGTCAGCAAGTCGGCCACTGTCAGCGGCTCGTCGAGCTCGTACGGCTCGCCGTTGAGCGTGATGAACACGTCAAAGCCAGGGCCCTGGGGCCTTTGTTATGATACGCGTTTCCCCGATGCCGATCGACCGCACCGCCGTCCTCGGCCGCTTCCGGCGCATGCGCGCGCGCACCCGGGCCCTGTTCGACCTCCTCGAACCGGCCGCGTACTACGAGCGCCCGATCGCACTGCGGAACCCCATCGTCTTCTATGAGGGGCACGTCTCGGCGTTTGCCGTGAACACGCTGGTCAAGAAGGCGCTGGGCCTGCCCGGAATCGACGACCACCTCGAAGCGATCTTCGCGCGCGGCATCGATCCCGAGGCCGAGGCGGACGCGGTGGCCCGCGGCAACCCCGTGTGGCCGCCGCGCGAGGCCGTGCGCGCCTATACCGGGGCGGCCGACCGGCTGCTGGAGCGGGCGATCGCGGAAGCGGATGTGGAAGGGACGGCGGGGCGCCACGGGGACGCAGCGATGTTGGGCGGCGCACAGGCCCTCTGGGCCATTCTGGAGCACGAAGAGATGCACCAGGAAACGCTCGCGTACATGTGGCACCGGGTGCCGTATGCCTTGAAGCGGAAGCCGGAGTCATACTTCACGACGCCGCCGCGGTTGACCCATGGCGCACCGCGCCCGGAGCGGGCGAGGATTCCGGGCGGCCGCGTGACGCTGGGCACGGCCGGCGACGCAGACTTCGCGTGGGACAATGAGCGGCCTTCGCACGACGCCTTCGTCGACGCCTTTGTCATCGACGCCCACAACGTCACCAACGCCGGCTTCATGGCATTCGTCGAGGCGGGTGGGTATCAGGATCCCCACTGGTGGCGCCCAGAAGACTGGGCCTGGCGCACCGCGGAACGCATCACCCACCCGCCGTTCTGGCAGCACGAGGGCGGCACGTGGTACTGGCGGGGCATGTTCGAGCGCGTCCCCTTGCCTGCAGCCTGGCCGGTCTACGTCACGTGGGCGGAGGCCCACGCGTTCGCGCGATGGGTCGGACGACGATTGCCGACGGAAGCGGAGTTTCATCGCGCCGCGTTCGGGACTCCCGAAGGCCGCGAGCGCCGCTTCCCCTGGGGCGAGACGGCCGAGGGGCGTATGCCCGCGAACCTCGACTTCGCGCGGTGGGATCCGGAGCCCGTCGGCGCCCGTCCCGGGGCGGCGAGCGCGTTTGGCGTGCACGAGCTCGTCGGCAACGGCTGGGAGTGGACGTCCACCGTCTTTGCGCCGTTTGCGGGCTTCGAGCCCTTGCCGTCCTATCCCGAGTATTCCGCCGACTTCTTCGACGGCGATCATTTCGTCATGAAGGGCGCATCGCCCGCGACGCCACGGACGCTCGTGCGGCCCGGCTTCCGCAACTGGTTCCGTCCGCGCTATCCGTACGTGTACGCGGCATTTCGATGCGTGGGGGAGGCGTGACGTGGCGCGAACCCTGCCGGGTTCGCGAGGCGGGCCCGCAGGCGGGGCCCCCGCCGCGCCTGCGCGGCGGGGTGCCGTGGCCCGCCCCACGGCGCTCATGAGCGTCCCCACCGAGGCGATGCTGCGCGACGCCTTTGCGGCGGACGTGACCGAGTACCTGCGGCGCACGCCGCGACAGCTGCCGTCGAAGTACTTCTACGACGAGCTCGGCTCGTCGCTCTTCGAAGCCATTGGCCGGCTGCCGTGGTACCGGATCACGCGCGCGGAGTCCGCGCTGCTGGCCCGCCACGCGCGCGAGATCCTGCGCCCGCTTCCCCATCCAGTCAGCCTCGCCGAGCTCGGATGCGGCAGCGGCGAGAAGCTGGCGATTCTGGTGAGCAGCGCCGTCGATCGTTTTCCGCTGATTCAGCTCGTCGACGTCTCGCCGGCGGCGCTCGACACGGCGCGGTACCGGCTGGAGGCGCTGGGCGTCCGTGCGTCGCTCGCGCATCGCGCCACGTACGAAGACGGTCTGGAGCGGGCGGCCCGCCATCGTCCGGCCGGCGCGTCGCTCCTGGTGCTCTTCCTCGGCTCCAACATCGGCAACTTCGATCCGCCGATGGCCCGCGACCTGCTCGCCCGGATTCGTCGCGTGCTGCGGCGGGGCGACGCGCTGCTGCTGGGCAGCGACCTGGTGAAGCCCGAGCGCGAACTGCTGCTCGCGTACGACGACCCGCTCCAGGTGACGGCGGCGTTCAACCGCAATCTCCTGCGGAGGATCAACGACGAGCTGGGCGGCACCTTCGACCTCCAGGGCTTCGCGCACCGCGCGACCTGGAACGCCGGCGCGCGCCGCGTGGAGATGCATCTGGTCAGCCGCCTCCGCCAGCACGTGCGCATCGCCGCCGCCGGCTTCGAGCTGACGTTCGAGCCGGACGAGACGATCTGGACCGAGAGCTCGTACAAGTACGAGCCGTCCCAGGTGCTGGAGGAAGGCCTCGCCGCGGGGTTCGGCCGCGGCGAGCAGTGGATCGATCGCAGCGCGCGCTTCGTGCTGACCCGATTCAGCGTCCCAGTGTAGTAGAGCGGGGGCTTCAGCCCCCGCGCAGCCCCCGCGCGGGCTGAAGCCCGCGCGCTACAGGCCGACGACGTCAAGGCCGATATCCGATCCGGGATCCCTGTCTCCATGAAGCTCCTTCGTCCCCTCCCACGAACGGTCACCCGCCCCCTGTCATTCGCCGTGCTGATCGCCTGGGTGGGCTGCATGGCCGTGCTCGTGAACCGCTCGTACCTGCAGGCCTCACCAGCCAACCTCGCCACCGATCTCGCGCGATACGGGCCGTCGGCCATCTGGCGCGGCGTGTACTACCGCGGGGAGAAGGTGGGCTTCACGGTCAGCCAGGTCGTCCGGACGGGAGAGGGCTTCGAGCTGCAGGAAGACGGTCGCCTGCAGATGACGCTGTTCGGGTCGACGTCGGCCGCCGCCATTCGCACCACGGCGCGCGTGGACGAGCGATTCCGGCTGCGCTCGTTCGAGTTCTCGCTCGATCCCGGCACCGGTGCCGTGGAGGTCCGCGGGAGCATCGATGCGCCTCCGCAAGGGAGCTCGGGTCCGCATCGCCTGACGATCGCCATCACGTCGGCGGGCGGCACACGGACCGAGCAGCGCGATGTGGCCGAGGCGCCCGTGTTGACGCTCAACTTGTCGCGCATCCTGGCGAGCGGGGGCCTGACTCCAGGTGCTCGCCACCGGTGGATGGTGCTCGATCCGGCCACGCTGCGGAACGCGCCGATCGACGTCGAAGTCGGACGCCGCGAGGTGGTGCGCGTGGGCGATACACGGGTGCCCGCGTTCCGCGTGGAGATGGCGTTCGAAGGCCTTCGCACGACGTCCTGGGTGACCGATACGGGCGAAGTCGTCCGCGAAGAGAGCCCGCTGGGGCTCATGACGGTGAAAGAGGATCCGGAGCGGGCGCAGGGGCTCGCCGTCCCCGGGCGCGTTCAGGCCGATCTGCTCAAGGCATCCGCGGTGGTGCCCCGGACGCGCGAACGCATCGAGGATCCACGCGCGGTGCTCCGCCTCCGCATTCGCCTCGACGGGGCGGACCTGTCCGGGCCCGATCTCCAGGGCGCGGGTCAGCAGGTCAGCGGCAACGAGATCGAGATCGTCGACCCGCGCACGCTGGCCGCGGCCCCGTTGGAACGCGACCTCCAGCCGTATCTCGAGCCGGAGCCGCTCATCGAGAGCGACGCGCCCGAGATCCGCGCGGAGGCGGAGATGGCGCTGCGTGGGGTCGACGGTGCGCGGGCCCGGGCGGAGCGGCTGACGCGCTACGTGAACGCGCTGCTCGAAAAGAAGCCCACCGTCAGCCTGCCGTCTGCGCGCGACGTGCTGCGCACCAAGGTGGGCGACTGCAACGAGCACACCGCGCTCTACGTGGCCATGGCACGCGCGGCGGGCATTCCGGCGAGGATTGCGGTGGGCCTGGTCTACGTGCTGGGCGCGCAGGGGGCCTTCTATTACCACGCGTGGCCCGAGGTGTACCTGGACGAAGGGAACGGCCGCGGCCTGTGGCTGCCCGTCGATCCGACGCTCAATCAGTTTCCCGCCGACGCCACGCACGTGCGGCTCGCACGCGGCGGTCTCGACCGACAGGCCGCCATCGTGCCGCTCGTCGGGCGCCTGGAGATGACCGTGCTCGATCTCGAGCAGGATCCCGCCGCCACGCCGATCATCGTTGGACGGGAGCAGGCCGGCCTGCCGCCGCTCGCGCCGGCCGTGACTCGCGCACGGCCCGATCCCTGTGGGTGCGACGAGCCATGATCGCCGTCGAGCATCTCGTCAAGCGCTACGGCCGCTTCACGGCGGTCGACGATGTCAGCCTGAAGGTGGAGCCTGGCGAGATCCACGGCTTCCTGGGGCCGAATGGGGCCGGCAAGACGACCACGCTCCGCATGATCGCGGGGCTGCTCGAGCCCGACTCGGGACGGATTGTCGTCAACGGGCACGACCTCGCCGCCCGTCCCGACGCCGCGAAGGCCTCGCTGGGCTTCATCCCCGATCGGCCGTTCATCTACGAGAAGCTGACCGCCGGTGAGTTTCTGCGCTTTCATGGCGGGCTGTACGGGCTCGACGGCAACGGGATTCACGCGCGCGTGCGCGAGATGCTCGACCTGTTCGAGCTGCGGCGCTGGGAGGACGAGCTCGTGGAGAGCTTCTCCCACGGCATGAAGCAGCGGCTCGTCATGAGCGCGGCCTTCCTGCACCGGCCGCGGGCGGTGGCGGTGGACGAGCCGATGGTCGGCCTCGATCCCAGAGGCGCCCGGCTGATCAAGGACGTGTTCCGCCGCATGAGCGCGCACGGCGTGGCGATCCTCATGAGCACGCACACGCTCGAGGTCGCCCAGGAGATGTGCCATCGCGTCAGCATCATCCACAAGGGGCGCATCATTGCCCAGGACACCGTCGACGAGGTGCGCCGGATGGCGGGGGGCCACGACGAGCACCTGACGTCGGTATTCCTCAAGCTGACCGGCGGCAGCGGCCTGCAGGAGATAGACGAGGTCGTATGACGGCGCAGGCCTTCCCGTACCTCCTCGTGCCGCATCTGTGGTCGTCGCGCAACCGCGTGCGGCGCAGGGAGCGGGGCGACCTCGTGCGGGCCGGGCTGTTCGGCTCCATCGGGGTCGCGGTCTGCGCGGCGCTTTTCGGCGGCGCGTACTGGCTCACGGGGCAGCTGCTCGAGTACGCCGAGTTCGGCGACTACCTGCTGCGGCTCGGGCTCTCGTGGCTGTTCCTCACGTTCCTCGCGTTTCTCGCGTTCAGCGGCGTGGTCACCGCGCTCTCGACCTTCTTCCTGGCTGACGACCTGCGCCTGCTGATGGCGGCGCCCGTGGCGGCGCGGCGGCTGTTCCACGCGCGGTTCGCGCGCACGCTGGGGCAGGCGTCCTGGATGGTGGTGATCTTTCTGACGCCCGTCCTGATCGGCATCGGCGCGGCGCGCTGCGCGCCGCCGCTGTTCTACGCGACTGCGGTGGCCACCGTCCTGCCGTTCTCCATGATTCCTGTCGCCTGCGGGACCGCGGCCACGCTGCTGCTGGTGAACATTCTCCCCGCGCGCCGGGCCCGCGACATCCTCATGCTGATGGGGCTGCTGTTTGCGGCGGCGCTCATCCTGCTGCTGCGCTTCATCCGGCCGGAGCGGCTGCTCCGAGTGGAATCGCTGCCTGACATCACCGACTTCTTTGCCACGCTCCAATCGCCCATCACGCCGATGCTGCCGTCGTTCTGGGCGGGGGAATCACTGTTCGCCAGCCTCCAAGGCGGCCTCGACTGGCTCCACACGGGCGCGCTCTGGACGACGGCCCTGGTGTGCACGCTCGTGGTGGGGGCGGCAAGCGAGCGCTGGCACTTCGCCGGCTACAGCCGGTCGCAGGAAGCCCCGAAGGCCCGCTTCACCCAGCTCCGCAGCCTCGATCGGTTGGCACGGCTGGCGCCGCTGTCACGTGTACGGCGCCACCTGCTGCTGAAGGACGCGAAGATCTTCCTGCGCGACATCAGCCAGATCCTGCAGCTGCTGCCGCTGCTCGCGCTGGTGCTGCTCTATCTCTACAACTTCCGCGTGCTGGATCTGGAGCGCATCCCCTACATGAGCGGCGTCATCAAGAACGCCTACGGGTTCGTCAATCTCGGCATGGCGGGCTTCGTGATGGCGACGGTGGCGGTGCGGTTCGTGTTTCCGGCCGTGTCGGCCGAGGGCGGCGCGTTCTGGATCATCCGGACCGCCCCGGTGTCGATGCACGATTTCCTCTGGTCCAAGTTCTGGACCGGCCTGGTGCCGGTATTCGTGCTCACGGAGACGCTGACGATGGCCGCCAACGAGCTGCTCGGCATCGATCCGTTCCTGAAGGTCGTGTCCGCCGGCGCGATCCTCTTCATGAGCCTCGCGCTGGTGGGTTTGGCCACCGGGCTCGGTGCGCGCTATCCGAGGTTCGGGGCGGATCCCAACCAGGTGGCGGGATCCTATGGCGGCGTGGCCTTCATGATCCTGGCGGTCCTCTACATCCTCGTGATGATTGCGCTGCTCGGCTGGCCCTCGTCCATCTACTTGTTCCGGCAGGTCCGCGGGCTGCCGCTGCGCGGCGCCGACGAGATCCGCTTCGGGGTCTGCTTTGCCGCGGCCGCCGCGCTCAGTCTCGGCACGTGGCTGACGGCGATGCGCGCGGGCGTCCGCGCGCTGAAGGAACTGGATCGCCGATAGGGGCACGTCCTGCCCCTACGTCCGGATCATCTCCTGTGCGTACACCGCCGCCCCCAGCAGCCCCGCCTCGGGATTCAGGATGACCTTCACGGGCATCTGCGCCACGAGATCCGACATCACACCCTTGGCGCGAAACGCCTCCATGAACCGCCCGTCCTGCAGCGCCGGGAGGATCTTGGGCGCCATGCCGCCGCCGACGTAGACCCCCGACGTCGCGACGCCCCGAAGCGCCAGATTCCCCGCCTCGGCGCCGTACGCGCTCACGAAGATCGACAACGCCTCCACGCAGGCCGGGCAGTGCGCCGCCAGAGCGGCCTGCGAGATGGCCGCCGGTTCCAGAGCGGCCGTGACCCCGCGCAGGGCGGAGCACTCCCGGCGTCCGTGCGTGAACCGGTGCAGGTTCACCAGGCCCGGTCCGCTGACGACGTGCTCGACCTCGACCCGCCCGTACTCGGCCCGCAGCATCCGCAGCAGCTCGATCTCGCGGTCCGTGCGCGGCGCGAAATCGGCGTGCCCGCCTTCCGACGGCACGGGACGCAGCCGGCCGCCGACGCGGGGCACGTAGGCCTCGCCCAGCCCCGTTCCCGCGGCAATCACCACGGCGTTCCCGTCTTCGCGCGTCACGCCGTGCTGCAGCGGCACGACCTCGCCGGGGGTGAGCACCTCGGCGCTGTTGGCCATCGCCTCGAGATCGTTGAGCAGGCGCACGCGTGTCGTGCCGGCGCCCGCCGCCATCTCGGCCGTGCTCACGTTCCAGGTGATGTTCGTCAGGTGCGCCGCATCGCCGACGACGGGGCCCGCCACGCCGCTGACGAACGCGTCGATCGTGAGCGGGCGCTGCACGTCCCGCGCGAACGCGTCGAGGATCTCGGTGAAGCTGTTGAAGGCAGCTGTCTCGTAGGCGCGAACGGCCACGGGCCGTGGACGCTCGCCGGCAGGCTCGAAGAGTCCGAGCAGCGTCTTGGTGCCGCCGACGTCGCCTGCGAGAAGCACCAGTGGATTATATTGGCAGCGTGACGTCCACCGGCCCCGCGTCCATGTCCAGACGTCAACTGCTCGAGCGGTACCCGCGTGTGCGCGAAGACCATCTCCGCTACATGCAGAAGTGGGGGCTCATCCGTCCGTCGAGAGGACGGGATGGCGAGACGCAGTACGCGTTTCGGGATCTGGCGGTCGTCCGCCAGGCCGACGAGGCGCTGGCCGGGGGCGCGAGCTTTCGCGCCGTGCTGCGCCATCTGCTCGCGTCGCGATCGGGACAGTTGACGCTGGACTTCCGCCTCGACGCGCAGCCCGCCAAGGTGCTGAAGCTCAAGCGGCGCGAGCTGCCGCCGCTGGCGGCGCTGATGGACCCCGCGCCCGCGCCGCAGGGAGCGTCGTCGGCGGAGCAGTTCTTCGTAGCGGGCTCGATTCTCGATGACGGAGATCCGGCGAACGTCGACGAGGCGTCGGCTGCGTACCGGCGCGCGCTGGAAGTCGATCCCTACCTGGTGCCGGCGCTGATCAACCTCGCCAACATCCACTATGCCCGCGACGAGATCGCCGAGGCACAGGCGCTGTACGAGCGCGCAATCGCGCTCGAGCCCGACGTCTTCGAGGCGCACTTCAACCTGGGCAACATCTTCCACGACCTCGGGCGGTACCGAGCGGCGCAAGCCTGCTACCGGGACGCGCTCAAGCTGAATCCCGCCTACGCGGCCGCGCACTTCTATCTGGCGGTGACGCTGGAAAAGGACGGCCAGTCGCAGGAGGCGCGCTCGCACTGGCGCGCCTACCAGCGACTCGCCCCGAACGGAGAATGGGTGGATTTGGCGAAAGAGTTCTCGGACTGATCGATCGCGCACGCTGAAGCGTGCGCTCTACCTGTGATAAGCCGTCCCCCTGTAGAGCGGCGGCTTCGGCCGCCGCGATGCTCAGTACGAATAGTCCTCGCTCGGCGTCCGCTTCTTCGGCACGCGGCGGAGCTTGTAGTACTGGCAGTCCGGACACCACGCGTCGGCATCGAATCCCGTGGTCCCCGCGTACGGCTTCACCTCGCGGTGCGTGCAGAACGCGGCGTTGCCGTTCTCCTCGGGCTGCATCCACCGGCACGACCGGAACCGGACGACCGCGGCCGACTGCGGGCTGTCGGAGGTCGCGGGCGCAGTCGCCTCGGCGGGTGCGGGCGTCGTGCCGCCGTCGTGCGCGTCGGGCGTCGTCAATCCGGATGTGCTGTTATTGAAGTTGTACCCCAACGGCTTTCTCCAGCGCGCGCAGCGCGCGCACTTCCTCGGGAGCCACCAGCGTCAGCGCGCTCCCCGTTGACTCCGAGCGGCCGGTCCGGCCCACTCGATGCACGTACGCCTCCGGCGTGTCCGGGACCTCGAAGTTGACGACGTGCGCGATGCCGTCGATGTCGAGCCCGCGGGCGGCCACGTCGGTGGCCACCAGCACCGGGTACGCGCCGGTCCTGAATCCCTCGACCGCCGCCATCCGCTGCTGCTGCGTCCGGTCCGCGTGCAGCGCCGTCGTGCGGATGCCCATGCCAATCAGGCGGCTGGCCAGCCGGTCGGCGCCGATCTTCGTACGGCAGAACACCAGGACGGGGCCTTCCGCATGCTGGCGAAGCCAGCGCGCGAGCCATGCCGCCTTCTCCCCCTTGGAGACGCTCTGGATGGCATGCGAGATCGTCTGCGCGGGACCGCCGCGGCGCCCCACCTGGATGTACTTCGGATGGCGCAGGAACTCCCGCGTCAACGTCAGCACCTCGGCGGGCATCGTGGCCGAAAAGAGCAGTGTCTGCCGCGCGTGCGGCAATGCGCTCAGGATCCGCTGCACGTCGGGCCAGAACCCCATGTCGAGCATGCGGTCGGCCTCGTCCAGCACCAGCACCTCGAGGGCGCCGAAGTCCGTGGACTCGTGCCGCATGTGATCCATGAGACGGCCTGGCGTGGCGACGACGATGTCCACGCCCGCGCGGAGGGCGCGTTCCTGCGCGTCCATGGGGACGCCCCCGTAGACGGCCACGCTGGAGATCGTCGTGTGATACGTCAGGCCCTGCACCTGGTCCTCGATCTGAACGACGAGCTCGCGCGTGGGCGCGAGCACGAGCGCGCGCGTCGCGGCGGAACGGGCCGGACCCTCGCGGAGGAAGCGCTGAAGAATGGGAACGAGGAACGCCGCCGTCTTGCCCGTGCCCGTCTCCGCGCACGCGATCACATCGTCCCCAGCCAGCGCCAGGGGAATGACGCCGCTCTGGACCGCGCGGGTCTCCTGCCACCCGAGGTCGCGGATGCCGCTGAGCAGATGCGCGTCGAGGCCCAGACGATCGAACGCGATCGGCGCGGGGTCGAACGGCGACAGCTCGTACGGAAGCACGCCCGTGTCAGGAGTGATTGCCAGGATGTGTGGGCGCGGCGCGCGCGTTGACGAGCGCGATCCGCGCCGTGTCGGCCGCCTGTGGCCGTTGTGTCTGTGTGTGGAAGGCTTGGTATGGTCGGTTTTCAAAATCGCTTCTAACGGGCCGCCCTGAAGGTCGGCCCCCATTTGAGGTTATCGAGCGCGGAAGGTGATGATGCCGCGGACCGGGTCGTACGGGGAGACGCCGACCGTCACGCGGTCACCAGGGACGACCTTGATTCGAAAGCGCCGCATCCGCCCGCTCAGTTGCGCGAGCACTTCGTGCCCCGCGTCGCACTGAACGCGATAGAGCCCTCCGGAGTGCACGGCGACGACCGTCCCTTGCATGTCTATGAGATCGTCTTTGCTCAACAGCTCATCCTTTCGCGCTACCTAGCAATCAGTGTGCCACATCGAGGGGACAGGGGGAAGGGGGAAGGGGACAGGGCTGGTCCAGGGGGCAGCCTGGAGAGAGGAGGCTACAGAGCGCGCACGCGTGCTTCCACCTGCTTCGCGAGCGTCGCGTAGTCGTCGCCGCGCAGGCGAAACGGCGCCCCGAACGCCACGCGCACGCTGCCAGGTCTCGCCATCTTCCACGTCGGATGCAGCACGTGGTCCACGCCGTCGAGGCGCACGGGCACGACGGGCACGTCGAGGCGCGACGCGATCATGCTGATGCCGCCGCGAAACGGCTTGATGTCGCCCGTCTCGGAGCGCACGCCCTCGGGAAAGATCAGGATCGACCAGCCGCTCCCGGTCAGCTCGCCCATGTACCGCAGCGTGTGCCGCGCCCCAGCCTCCCGCTGCGGAATAGGGAAGGTATTGAAGAAGAAGCAGGCCAGATAGTAGTTCAGCGAATTCGTGAACCATTGGCGCCAGGGATGTTCCGCGCGGTAGAAGTGCGCCGTGAAGAACTCCTTGAGCATGGCGGGCGCCACCCGCGCGCGCCAGCGGCCTGGGAGCGCCGCCACGATCACGGGTACGTCCATGTGGCTCTGGTGATTCGAGGCGAAGACGACTGGTCCCTCGAGATGCGCCAGATGTTCCAGGCCCTCGACACGCGCGTGGGCGAACACGCGCGCGAGCGGGACGATCCAGGTCGCGAGCGACAACCGCCTGATGATGCGCACGGGCCACGCGCGATTCCAGACGGGGAAGTCCACGGGCTCCTCGGCGTCCTCGACCGATGGCCCACGCTCGACGAGCCGCTTCAGGTCGCCGACGCGGCTGGCCTCCGCAAAGCGCGCCTCGTCGACGCGGGTCTGAAAGCGGTCTTCGAGCGCCACCATCAGCTCCACGCGTTCGAGCGAGCTCAGTCCGAGCTCCTCGAGCGTCGTCTCGCCGCTGATGTCGCGCCCGCGAGCGAAGCGGGCGACGAGCGCTTCGAGGGTATCGTCGCGCGGCGCGTCCAGCCGCCTCCCCCCCGACGCCACCCAGTCGCGGATCGCCGCGCGCCTCAGCTTGCGCGTCCCCTCGGTCCTTGGCAGCGCGCCGGTCGGCCACACCGACGCGCCGCGGATTCGTTGGTGGTCCTGGAGGCGCATGTTGGCGTCCCGCACGATGGCATCGACGTTCGCGCCGGACTCCACGACCAGCACCGCATGAACGCGCTCTTCACCGTCCTGTGTCGTGCCGACGACGGCCGATTCGCGCACACTGGGCAGCCCATCGAGCACGCGCTCGACGTCTTCGGGAAACACGTTGAGCCCTTCGGGCGTCACGATCATCTCCTTCTTGCGGCCCTTGATGAAGAGCCGCCCCTCGGCGTCGCGCTCGCCGATGTCGCCCGTGTGCAGCCATCCTTGCTCGTCGAGCACGCCTTCGGGCTGAGGCCTGAGCCCTGGGGCCTGCTGTATCGGAAAGCAAGGTCCTCGCCCGAATCGAACCACGGGCGAAGGTCGGCCGTATAATCGACTCGATGACGGTCGCACCGCGGACGCTCGTGCGTGTGACACTCCTTGCC
>JACQTK010000285.1 GCA_016210845.1 Acidobacteriota bacterium
ATCGAGGCCTGCAGATCGTCACTTCGGCCGGGACGAGCAGCGCCGATGCCGTGGTGATCGCCGCTGGCAGCTGGTCGGGGGCCATCTCCATCGCTCCGGCACCGCCAGCTCCCGTCAAGCCGATTCGCGGACAGCTGCTGCATCTGCACTTTCCACAGCCGCCGATAGCGCGAGTGGTCTTCTCGACCAGCGGATACCTCGTCCCCTGGCAGGATGGCAGCGTGCTGGTGGGCGCCACATCCGAGGACGTCGGGTTCGACGAGAGCGCCACCGTGGCCGGCGTGCGCGGGCTGGTCGACTTCGCTCGCGAGCTGCTGCCGGCCGCCGACCGCGCGCGCTTCGGGGAAGTCCGCGTGGGACTGCGGCCGGAGACCGCCGATGAGTTGCCCGTGATTGGCGCCTCGTCCAGGATGCGCGGCGTGTACTACGCCACCGGACACTATCGCAACGGCGTGCTGCTGGCGCCGCTGACGGCCGCGATGGTGGCCGATCTCGTCCTGGAAGGGCGCGAGCGGCCGGAGCTCGCGCTGACGCGGCCGGATCGGTTCGGGCTATGACGCCATTGCCGACTCCCAAGGGCGTCGAAAGTTCGTGACCGTGAGGCTCAAGAAGCACTACACGTCGCGCGAGGTGGCGGCGCTCACCGGCCTCACCGCCCGCCAGCTCCAGTGGTGGGACGCCCGTCGTCTCTTCCGGCCCGCCGTTGCCCCGCATCGCACCGACGCAGGCGGCTTCACGGAGCGGCGGTATACGCCGTTGGACGTCCTCGAGCTGCAGGTGCTGGCCGACCTGCGCCGCAGGGGCTTCTCCATTCCTCGCCTGCGGCGCCTGCTTGCCGCGCTGCGGGAGGTGTTCGGCGTCCGGCTCTACGAGGCCATCGGCGACGGCGGCCCGATGACGCTGTTCATCGGCGGCGATCAGCTGTACGCACGCACCCAGGACGGACGCCTGTTCAACCTGGATCAGCCGACGCAGCCGCTGCTGATGGTCGGCGAAGAGGTGTCGATGCGGCCGCTCGCCGCGCGCGAGCGGCGCCGGCGGGCCACCACGAAGCTCACGAAGATCGCGAAGGAGTGATCGGAAAGACCTTTTCGAGGCCGTCGGCCGGGCGGGGAATCACGTGCACGCCCACGAGCTCGCCGACGCGCCGCGCCGCCGCCGCGCCCGCATCCGTGGCGGCCTTGACCGAGCCGACGTCGCCGCGGACCAGCGCCGTGACCAGTCCGGCATCGACCTTCTGCCAGCTGACCAGCACGACGTTCGCCGTCTTCAGCATCGCATCGGCCGCCTCGATCATGCCGACGAGACCGCGCGTTTCGATCATGCCGAGCGCGTCGCCGACTTCGGCCGTCTCGGTCGTTCGGGATTCAGCTGGTTTGGCGGCCATGTGAGGCCTCTTATCCTAGCAGCCTTCGCGGCCCCGCAGCGACGTAATGTGGGCGACGTGGTGCCGCGAACCATCGCGTCGATCGCGGGCCCGCGCATCCCGGGCATCACGGGGGCCTCGGGATCGAACCGGCCGATCGGGTAGCTCAGGTCGGCGCTCATCGTTCCACGAGCCGCAGCTCCAGGCTCTTCGACTCGCCATCGCCCAGCGAGAACGGCGTGGCCACCGCCTTCACGTAGGCGAGGAACTCCGGATCGTTGGCTTCGCCCTCCTCCAGGTAGTCCACCGCGACGGCGCGGTAGCGGCTGCTTGCGGGCACGCCTTGCATCTTGAAGATGCCCTGCTGATCCGGTCGCGTGGACCAGATGTACCGCGACGGCGCGGTCCACTTCGTCTCGTTATCCGGAAACACGACGACGGCGTAGTCGCGCGTGGGCTGGCCGTCACGGGTGAGGACGGTGCCCGTGAGCGCCGTGATGCGGTTGGTCAGGAGGATCTGCGCGCCTCGAATCTCGTCGCCAGGCCTGAACAGCAGCGGCGTGTCGGTGACGTCGGTGTCCCCGACGGTCACCGACTTCAGGGTCCAGCCCTGCGGAATCCCGTTCACGCGGACGAGTCCCTGCCCGAAGAGGTTCGTCAGCTGAAAGCTGCCGTCGGCGCCCGCCCGGCCTGGCCTGGCCGGTACGCCGCGAACGGGGCCGATCGTCTGGACGTTGACTTGGATGCCGTTGACGGCCAGCGTGGCCGTCGCGTCGCGAGCCGCCGCAATCGTTCCGCTGAGCGTCGCGCCCCTGCCCGTGACGATCGTGATGCCGTCGAGATCCTCGCTGCCGACGGTCAGCGCCATCGACGCGAGCTCGACGTCGCCGCCGCCGCCGAGGCGCCCGCCGCCCCCGATGCGGCCGCCGCCGTTGACGACCGTCAACGTGTACGAGCCCGGTGCCACGTTGGGGATGCTGAAGCGGCCACCGGTGCCGATGCGCGTGCCGCCCCCGACCTGCGCCACCGGTCCCACGCCCTGGTCGGCCAGCGAAAGCATGACAGTGCCGTTCGACAGCGGCATGCCCGTGGAGTCGAGCGCCATCCCACTCAGCCGTACCGCACGGACGGGCAGCAGGGCGAAGTTGATGCCCGACAGCTCCTGGCCGAGCGCCAGCGACACGGCCCGCGCCTCGGTCACGCTGCCCGTGCCCGGAAAGTACGTCGGCGCGTACGTCGTGACATCGTCCGGGTCGTCGACGGGGAGGGCGCGGAGCGTGGCGCTGACGTAGTAGTCGCCTGGCATCAAGCCGTACACGCGGAACGCGCCCGTGTCGTCGCTCTGTCCGGCCGCGCCGGTCGGCATCAGGCGGCGCGTGCCCTGGACGAGCTGGTACCGCAGCACCTGAACGCGCGCTCCCGCCACGGGATCGCCGAACTCGTCGAACACGCGGCCGGTGATCACCGCGCCGCGGGGCAGCGCGAAGTCCACGCGATCCAGAATCTGCGCGTCGGCCAACTCGATCGGGCGTCCCGCTTCGAAAGGACGACGCTGGCCGTAGCGCAGGGTCACGAAGCCCGCCTTGGACGCCGTGAGGTTCCAGCGCCCCGCGGGAAGATCGTCGAACTCGAAGCGGCCGTCCGCGTCGGTGCTCGCCAGATGGGCGCGCTGCGCACCGGACGTGGCGCGCACCTGCGCGCGGCGAATCGGCGTCCCCGTGTCTGCGGCCACGATGCGGCCTCGCATGATCGAGCTCCCAGCGGTCTGCTCGCGCGGGTCCCGCACGGGCGCTTGCCCCCGTCCCGCGCCGCGCCCCTGCAGGGGCTGGTCGGCGCCGCGCCCCTGGAGCGGCCCGAACGGGGGCCCCTGGGCCGACAGCGACAGGGCGCCGCCCAACGCAACCGACAGAAGAAGAAGGATGAGCCTCCGTCTCATGACAGATCAATTAGACGGGATCCGCGGACGGAAGATGTTAACCGTTCGTTAAAGGCTTCGAGGCATCTTCAGGGAAGACAACCACACCGAACTGGCTGACCGGTTCGCCGCGGGCCGTCACCGTACCCGCGAGCTCGGTGACCCGATCCGTCAGCACCACGCGAGCGGCGATCTGCTGGTTTCCCATGAAGTCCACGGACCGATCGGTGACGTCCGTGCCGTCGAGCTCGATGGACTTGACGCTCCACCCGTCCGGCAGGCCGGTCACGCGAACGGTCCACGGGCCCATCATGGCGGACAGACGGAAGGTACCAGGCGTCGAGACCTGAGCGCTCATCGTCGGCATGCCGGGCCCGCGCATCGACTCGCCGCTGATCTCGATGCCTGCGGGCAGCCGAGCCCCCGCGCGATCGGCCGCCACGGTTCCCGTGATCGTCGTCCCCGGGCCCGTGGAGATCGTGAGGCCGGTCATGTCGGCACCCCCGACGGTAATCGGGACCGATGCCACCTCCGGCTCGGCATTCGCGCGCCCCGTTCCGGCCCTCACTTCCAGCAGATACGACCCTGGCACGACGTTGGCGAGCACGAACGACCCGTCAGGCAGGACGGTGCCTGCGCTTCCACCCGTCAACTCGGGCGCGCCAGGCTCGGACACGGCGGCGAGCGTCACGCGCCCATTGCCCAGCGGGAGTCCATTCGACGCGATGACGGTTCCCGAGACCACCGCGAGCCTCGAGGGCAGCAGCGAGATGGTGACGTCGGCTTCCTGGCCGACGCCGAGCGCGAGAGGTTGCGCCTCGGCCACGTTGGTGGTGCCCGGAAAGTACGTCGGCGCGTACGTGATCACGTCGGGCCGCAGCGTGCCCGACGCGTCGGGCAGGAGATCGGCTGATTCCAGCGGGCTGGCGCGAAGCGTCGCGCTCACGTAGTACTCGCCAGGGGGCAGTCCGAAGACGCGAAAGGCGCCGCGGTCATCGGTCTGACCGGCGGTGCCCGTGCTGACGAGCAGGCGTCGGCCACGATCGAACTGGGACCGCAGCACGGTGACCTGCGCACCGGCCACCGGCTCGGACACCTCGTCGAAGACGCGCCCGTTGATGGCGCCGCCGCGCACGAGGGCGAAGTCGGCCCCGGTGAACCGCGTCCCCGGACCGATGTCGATGAGGCGCGCTCCCACGGCAGATCGCTCGTCCAGGGCCGCCATGCCGCCGCCCAGCGACGTGACCATGCCGACCGTCGGCGGGGGCTGGCCCAGGCGCTGCGTGACGTATCCGGCGCGTGAGGCGGTCAGCGTCCATCGGCCCGCGGCGAGGTCCCGCAGCTCGAACCGTCCCTCGGCATCGGTGGAGGCAAAGCGGGCCAGGGGGACGCCGCGGGCCGAGGCCCGAATCTGGGCGCGGCGCAGCGGCAAGCCGGTGTCCGAGACGGCGACACGGCCCTGGATCAGACCAGTGCCGCGATCCGGGTCGCGGGGGTCGCGCGGGGCTTGTCGTCCGGCGACAAGCGGCAGGCTGGCGAGCAGAAGCGCCAGCGCGAGAAGGGCGGCGCGTGACACGGCGAGGGATTAGACACCGCCTGGGAGGAGTCGGACGAAGCGCCACGCCGGGTCCGCGGCGGCTAAAGCCGCCGCTCTACAGGTGAATAGCTCACTCACCTGTAGAGCGCACGCTTCAGCGTGCGCGTTCGGACATCAGCGTGCGCGTTCGGACATCAGCGTGCGCGAGACCTGATCGCTCGGAGAACCTCCCGCGCGGCGAGCTTGCCGCTGATGCCGCTCATGAAACCGCCTGGATGGGTCCCCGCGCTGCAGAGGTACAGCCCGCGAATCGGGCCGGCGTAGCGCCCGTAGCCGAGGAGCGGGCGCATGGCGAACAGCTGATCCAGCGCGAGCTCGCCGTGGAACGGATGGCCCCCTGCGAACCCGTACTCTGCTTCGAGATCGATGGGCGTGATGACCTGGGCGGCGAGGATCAGCCCCTTGACGCCAGGCGCGAATCGCTCCAGCACCGCGAGCACACTGGCGAGCAGCGTGTCCCTCGAGGCCGCCCACTCGCCACGTCGCAGCCGATACGGGGCGCAATGAGCGTAGATGGACATGACGTGCGCGCCGCGCGGGGCAAGGGTGTCATCCAGCAGCGATGGAATGGTCACCTCGAGCCACGGGTCCTCGGACAGCTCGCCGTACTTCGCGTGATCGAAGGCACGCTCGAGATAATCGATGTCCGGGCCGAGATGAATCCGTCCCGCCAGCAGTTGCGGGCCATCACGTGGCACCAGCGGCGGCAGTCCCGCGAGCGCCAGGTTCACCTTGGCCAGCGTGCCCGCGGCGCGGTAGTTGCGGGCCTTCGCGAGGAAGTCCGGCGAGAGATCGATCGGATCGACCAGCCGCAGGAAGGTGGTCTTCGGATCGACCGCCGACACGACCGTACCGGCACGCATCTCGCCTCCGCCCGCCACGACGCCAGCCACCCGATCGTCGGTCACCAGAATCCGATCGACGCGCACGCCCGTCCGGATCTCTGCGCCCACGGCGCGGGCGGCCGCGGCCATTGCCTGCGTGAGCGCGCCCGGTCCGCCGCGCACGCGGCTGGGTTGCTCGGCGCGCAGCCGATGGGCCTCGCGCAGCAGCAGCACCAGGCCGCTGCCTGCCGAGCGCGGTCCGAACATCGTCCCCGAGACGCCAGGCGCCGCCGTGGCGGCGCACAGCAGTTCCGACTCGAACCACTCGCGCGTGAGGTCGGCAACAGGCATCGGCGCCCATCGCAGGAGACGATATCCGTCGCGCCTGCCGAGACCGCGAAAGCGCTTCCCGGTCCCGATCAGGGCCCAGAGGTCGCGGGCGCTCGGCTCGTCGATATCGGGTGGCACCGACGACAGCAGCGAGCCCACCACGCCAGCGATCCGTTCCATCGACGCGCGGTAAGCCGGATACGCGCGTGCGTCTCGCGCGCTGATCGGTCGAAGGGCCTCGGCCGTGCGCCGCGTGTCGGCATGAATGACGAGCGCACCGCCGGTGCCATCTGGAGCGCAGACCTCGACGGGCGCCTCCAGGAGCTCAACTCCATGTCGCCGCAGATCCATGTCGCGGACCACGTCGGCCCAGAGGGCGCAGTGGTGCGCGAGGGTCGGGCCTCGGAAGCCCTGATGCAGCTCGCCGGTGGACGCACCGCCGCCTACCTCGGCGCGCGCCTCGAGCACGAGCGGCTTCAGTCCGGCTCTCGCGAGATAGAACGCGGCGGCCAGACCGTTGTGACCGGCGCCGATGATGATGACGTCGATCATCGGCGCCATTCTTGCGGCGTGAGCCGAGGCGGTGGCGAGTGTGTGGACACCCTCGCAGCTGTTGACGCGGGCATGTGCCCGATGGTGATGAAACGGCTTCGCATCCTACAATTTGGTGTCGGCGAGGATTATCTTCGCCGCATTGCGGCCAGGAGCGCCCATGATTCCACCACCGGGATGCGTCGCCGAGCCGCACATGTAGAGCCGCTCGATCGGCGTCCTGTACTGCGCCCAGCCCGGTGCGGGCCGGAGGAAGAACAGCTGCTCGAGCGTCAGCTCGCCCTGGAAGATGTTGCCTTCCGACAGGCCCCATTCGCGCTCGAGATCGAGCGGCGTCACGATCTGGCGATGGAGGACGAGGTTCTGGATGTTCGGCGCGTACTGCGCCAGCGTCCCCACCACCGTGTCGCCGAACTCCTCGCGCTTCTCGTCCCAGGTCCCCTCCTTCAGGTGATACGGCGCGTACTGCACGAAGCACGACATCACGTGCTTCCCCGGAGGCGCCACGCTGGGATCGGTGAGCGAGGGGATCACGATGTCGACGTAGGGATGGGGCGAGAAACGGCCGTACTTGGCGGCGTCGTAGGCGCGCTCCATGTAGTCCACGCCGGGCGAGATCGAGATCGCGCCCCGCAGGTGGGGGCCGTCGCCTGGAAGACACGTGAACGCGGGCAGCGCGTCGAGCGCCAGATTCACCTTGCCTGACGAGCCGCGGAACTTGTAGCGACGGACGTCCTCCAGGAACTCGTCGGGAAGCAGGCCCTCGTCCAGCAGCCCGAGAAAGGTGAGGCGCGGATCGACGCTCGATGCCACGGCGCTGGCGCGGATCTCATCGCCGCTGTCGAGCACGACGCCCTCAGCGCGACGGCCGCGGACGAGGATTCGGGCAACGGCGGCCTGGGTGCGTATCTCGGCCCCCGCTTCCCGCGCGGCGTCGGCAATCGCGTTGGAGATGGCTCCCGTGCCGCCCCGCGCGAGCCCCCACGAGCGGAACGCGCCGTCTATCTCGCCCATGTAGTGGTGCAGCAACACGTACGCGGTGCCCGGCGACCGGACGCCGAGAAACGTCCCGATGATGCCCGAGGCGGCCATCGTCGCCTTGAGCACGTCGGTCTCGAACCACTGGTCGAGAAAGTCCACCGCGCTCATCGTCATCAGCTGAATCTGGTTGTACTGGTCCTGCCGCGCGAGGCGGCGGAAGCGCTGAACGATCGTGAACAGCTGGTGAAGCTCCCGCGGGCGGAGGGAGGTCGGATCCGGAGGCACCATGCCGAGGATGGGCTTGACGAAGCGCCCCATGTCCACCATCGCGCGGCCGTACTCGTCGTACGCCTCCGCGTCGAGGCGGGAGTGGCGCGCGATCTCGCGCCGCGTCCTGGCGTGGTCGTTCATGCGCCACAGGTAGTTGCCGTCCGGCATCGGCGTGAACGTGCCGTCGAGCGGCAGGATCTCGAGCCCGTGACGCGGCAGGTCCAGCTCGCGGATGATCTCGGGGCGGAGCAGCGAGACGACGTACGAGCAGACGGAGAACTTGAAGCCCTTGAAGATCTCTTCGGTGACGGCGGCGCCTCCCAGCACGTGCCGCCGCTCGAGGACGAGCACCTTGCGCCCGGCGCGCGCGAGGTAGGCGGCGGCGGTCAATCCGTTGTGGCCACCGCCGACGACGATGACGTCGTACGTCACGCCGCCATTCTATGGCGCGGTTGGGCTTCTCAGGAACTCACTCGGCCAGTGTGAGCGCGGCGACGACCACAGGCTTCGCCCAATCTGGCGTCTTGGCCAAGTCAATCATCTCGACGATCTTCCGTTTGGCCAGATGAAGGATCAGCACTGGCTGTGGAGCGTGGCCCGCGTAGGGGTCCGCGTCAATGCTGTTGTCGTACACCCTCAGCTCGGTGATCGTCGGCATCAACTCGATCAGATTGATCCGACTCTGGTCGTAGCGCTGACGAATCTTCCCTTCGGGAATGTCATGTCCACCGCGGGCAACCCGCGATCGAACCCGAGCCACGTGCAGCTCCGGACTGGTGAGTCCCACGAACCAGATGCGGACCTCGATTCCTGCCGCCAGTGCCCTGTGGAGAAGCGCAGGGATGGCGTGCCCGCCAAGCGTTGTCTCGAAGGCGAAGTCGAGGCGTTCCGCAATCGCTCGTTCCAGAAGGCGCCTTCCCTCGTGCCAGGCGGCACTGTTCGCCTCCGCTGCCGTGATCCCCGGGTTGGCAGCCAAGATCCGGATGGTCGCTTCGTCGGGATTGAAATAGCCGGCGCCAGACTGCCGGAACATCGCGCCGGCCACGCTGCTCTTGCCGGCGCCGTTCGTTCCGGCGAGCACGTAGATGCAGTGACGACGACGCGGCCTAGCCACGCGTTCGCGTCGAGGCCACCGCCGCCTTTCCCAGCTGCCGTCCCGACGCTGCGAATGCCGCTCTCATTCCCGATCGCGCCTTGGGTGCTTGCAGCTTCGCAAGAAGTGCATCGAATTCGCTGCTGAGCGTGTCAAGCCTCGTCTCGCCTGCACGCGAGAGCGCGTTGAAGCTCTCCACGGATAGCAGCACTGCCTTTGGAGCGTCGTGCTTCGTGATCACCACGGCGCCACCGTGCATCGCCATCTCCAAGACGCGCCCGAATCCGCTCTTCGCTTCACTCGCGGTCACCGAAGGAGGTTCGAGTGTCTCGCCGCGGTTGTTTCGGAAAGTACCGACGTGGCCCCGTCCAGTGCTTCGGCGTCGGGCCACTGACGAGCCCGCTCTCATATCCGTACGTGCAACGCGTCCCTTCATGTGTCCATTGTGACCAATATAGACAAAACAGTCAATAGACGTGAAGGCACGCGCGTGGAGCGTCTGGAGTCGTCGAACAACCGGTGGCTGATCGTGCTGGGCCGCCTCGCACCGGGCTCGACGCTCGACATGGCGGCCGCTCAGACCCGCGTCCTGGCCACACAGCTCGAGGCGGCCGAGCCGCTGCCCGAGGTTCGCCAGCGCGCGGATGTCATCCCGCTGTGGCAGTCGCCGTACGGCGCGCAGACGTTCCTGCTGCCGGTCGTGGCGGTGCTCGGCGTCATGGGCGGGCTGGTGCTGCTGGTGGTCTGCACGAACCTGGCGAACCTCGTGCTGGCCCGAGGTCTCGACAGGCGCGGGGAGGTGGCCGTGCGCGTCGCCCTCGGCGCGAGCCGCGTGCGGATCGTGCGGCTGTTGCTGCTGGAGAACCTGATGCTCGCCCTGCCCGCGGGCCTTGCCGGGCTTCTCGTGGCCGGGGCGCTGGCCGCGATCGACACGTCGAGCGCGCAGGTCGCATCGGTGGCGCCGAGTCAGCTCGACACCTCGATCGACGGACTCGTCGTGGGCGTCGCCCTGGTCGTGGCGTGCGCGAGCACGCTGCTCTTCGGCTTCCTGCCGGCGCTTCACACCTCCCGCGTCCCGCTTGCGGCGGCCATGAAGGAAGAGGGCACGACCGTCGGCCGCGGCCGAATGCGGTTCCGCGGTGCTCTGGTGGTGGTGCAGGTGGCGGTGTCGCTGGTGTTGCTCGTGGCGGCCGGGCTCACCATGCGGACGGTGCGCGCGGCGCAGAACGCCGACATCGGCTTCGACCCCGCCGACACGGTGTCAGTGTCGCTGGATCTGCAGCCCAACGGCTACGACCCTGCCAGGGGACTCCTGTTCTACGAGCAGCTCCTCGACCGTGTTCGGTCGATGCCTGCGGTGGATTCGGCCGGTGTGGCGGCGTTTGCCCCCTTGCGGATGGTCGAGGCCGCGTCGCGCGCCGTCGCCGTCGAGGGTTACGACGCCGCAGCCGACGAAGACATGCGCTTGCCCTACAACGTCGTGTCGCCCGGCTACTTCCACACGATGCGCATCGAGCTGGTCGCGGGTCGTGAGTTCGCGCGCGCCGACGTCGCCGACGGGCAGCTCGTCGCGATCGTCAACGAGACCATGGCCCGCCGCTTCTGGCAGACCCCCGGGGCGCTCTCGGCAGCCTGATCCGTGTCGGCAGGGAGGACGACTGGCGCACGGTCGTCGGCGTCGCGCGCGACATCAAGTATCAAACGCTGACCGAGCGGCCGATGTCGTACTTCTATCTGCCCCTCGCGCAGGACTCACGCCCGGACATGATGGTCCACGTTCGTGCCTCGCTGGCTCCTGACAGCCTGATCCGGCAGGTGCGTGCCGAGGTGGCCGCGCTCGATCCGAACCTGGCGATCATCGACACGCAGACTCTGGCCGCGCAGGCGCGCGTCGGCACCTTCCTCTACGAGGCCGTGGCCAGCGGGCTCGCGCTGTTCGGTCTGCTGGCGATGGGCCTGGCCGCCGTCGGCATTTACGGTCTCGTGTCGTACACCGTACGGCAGCGCACCCATGAGATCGGCATTCGCGTGGCGCTGGGCGCGCAGCGGGGCGACGTGGTCTGGCGCGTCCTGCGGGCAGGCCTGCGGCTGGGGGCTCTCGGCGCCCTGCTCGGCGTCGCGGTGGCGCTGGCCGTGACGCGCCTGATGGCTGCGCTCCTGTTCGGCGTGAGCGCGACCGATCCGATCGCATTCGGGGGTGCGTGTGTGCTCGTGCTCGGAATCACGGTCGGTGCCTCCCTCCTGCCCGCCTGGCGGGCCGCACGGATCCATCCCGTCTCGACCCTCCATCATCACTGAACACGAGTCGGGCTTCCGACAGAGATCGAGCTTGCACCGACAGAGATCGAGCTCGCACCGACAAGGATCAGGCTTGCACCGAGGGAAGAGCGTAAGATCGGTGCCGTGCCCATCGGGACCGCCTTTCACGAGCGGACATTCGCGCTGTGCGAGTCGCTGAACTACCGCGAGTGGTCGGGCTACTACACCGTCAGCGCCTACGAGGCCCACCACGAGCACGAGTACAGCGCCATCCGCAACGCCGCGGCGCTCATCGACGTCTCCCCGCTGTTCAAGTACCGCGTCACCGGCCCGGATGCCACGCGCCTGGTGGACCGCGTCATCACGCGCGACGCCACGCGCATGAGCGCGGGCCAGGTCTACTACACCCCCTGGTGCGACGAGGCGGGCAAGGTCATCGACGATGGGACGGTGACGCGGGTCGGCGAGCAGACGTACCGGTGGACCGCGGCCGATCCGAATCTGCGGTGGTTTCATCAGAACGCCGCGGGGCTGCGCGTGGACGTCGAGGACATCTCCGAGCAGGTGGCGGCGCTGGCGCTGCAAGGGCCCACGTCCGCGCGCGTGCTGCGGGCCGCCGCGGAGGCGGACATCGATCGCCTGCGGTACTTCCGCATGACCAGCGGCCGCATCGCGGGCGTGCCGGTCGACGTTTCCCGCACGGGCTACACTGGCGACCTGGGATACGAGATCTGGATGCCCGCGGGGTCGGCGCTGCGCGTCTGGGACGCGCTGATGCACGAGGGGCGGCCGTTCGACATCCGACCCGCGGGCATGCTCGCGCTCGACGTGGCGCGCGTCGAGGCGGGCCTGCTGCTGATCGACGTGGACTTCCACAGCAGCAAGAAGGCGTTGATCGGCATGCAGAAGTACACGCCGTTCGAGATGGGGCTCGGACGCCTCGTGACGATCGACAAGGCGCCGTTCGTCGGCCGCGCGGCGTTGGCGGCGGAGCAGCGGCGTGGTCCCGCGCGCCGGATCGTGGGGCTCGAGGTGGACTGGGTCGAGGTGGAGCGGCTCTACGACGAGTTCGGGCTTCCACCGGTGGCACCGACCGCGGCGTCGCGCGTGCCCGTACCGGTCGTGCGCGGGACGCAGCAGGTCGGTCGGGCCACGACGACGGCGTGGTCGCCCACCTTGAAGCGGCTGATTGCCCTGGCGACCGTCGATGCGCCCCACTTTGTGGAGGGCACCGAGCTCCGCATCGAGGTCACCATCGAAGGTGTGCGGCACTTTGCGGGGGCGACCGTCGTGGCCACGCCGTTCTTCAACCCGCCCCGCAAGACCGCCACGCCACCGGCATGACAGGCCCCAGGGACCAGGCCCCAGGCCTCAGACGTCCAGGCCGGTGACTTGGACCGCTATGCGGCCCAGAACGTGAATTTTGTACTCGCTTGTGTCGACCGCATAGCGGTCCTCGCCGCGCGGAGCGCGGCCAGAGAGACTGGCAACCAGCCAAGGGGCTCCGCGGAGATATCAAGGGGCGGAGCCCCTTGGCTGGTGTAGATTGTAGCGTCCCACGTTTCCCCAAGTCAGAGCCGGTACTGCGATGTGGCGCGTTCGCCACCCCTTTTGCTGGAGGAGATGCAGACCATGATTCCAGATCGCCTTGCACCGCAGACGTATGCGTTGATGCGGATCGTCTTCGGTCTGATGTTCCTGACCTATGGGTTGCAGAAGTTGGGCATGTTCGGCGGACAGGCCGTCCCGCTCGTCAGCTTTCCGTTCGGGATCGCTGGCATCATCGAGATCCTGGGCGGCCTCCTGATCACGATCGGCCTGCTGACCAAGGTGGCGGCGTTCGTGGCGTCCGGCGAAATGGCGGTGGCGTATTTCTGGGTCCACCAGTTCCACGGGATCGAGATCGGACAGCCGGCGGGGGCGCTTCCGGTGCAGAACGGCGGCATCCCCGCGGTGTTGTTCTGCTTCGCGTTCCTGTACCTCGCCACGCGCGGCTCCGGCATCTGGAGCACCGACGCGGCGCGGGGCGCGAAATAGCGATCGCGCAGGCTGAAGCCCGCGCGCGACACCTCCTGTAGCGCGGCGGCTTTAGCCGCCGCGGACGCCGCGGGCCGGCAGCCCGCGGACCACCACGCCGAGCCCCGCCACGGCATCTCGGAGCAGACGGTCGTCCAGATACGGCGCGGGGCCCAGGCGCAGGATCTGGCCCCGCGCGTCGCTCAGCACGCCGCGGCTGCGCAGCGCACGCGACAGCGCTGCGGCCTGGGGCGCGCGGAGGGCCAGGAAGCCTCCGCGCTGGTGGTCGGGGATCGGGACGACGGCCGCGAGCCCTTCGGGCAGGTCGAGGGCTTCGATGGCTGCCTTCAGCAGCGCAACCTGGCGGCGGTTGATCGCGTGCAGCCGCTCCGGACTCAGGCCCTGTTCCGCGTGAAAGCGGAGCACCGCGGCGGCGCGATAGTGGGACGTGGGATCGTAGGTGGCGCCTGCAAACGCGTCGGCGCCGCGGCCGTACGTCACCCCGCTGCCGCGTGATCCGTCCCCGAGGTCCGAGAACTCCGCGAACCACCCCGTCAGCACCGGCCGCAGACGGCACGCTGGTGGGACGCGCAAGAACGCATTGCCCTCTCCAAGCTGGCAGTACTTGTAGCCGCCACCCGTGACGAACGCGCTGGGCAAGCCCATGGCGCCGACGTCGAAGGGGATGACGTTGAGGTGGTGATAGGCGTCGACGAGCAGAGCGGTGCCGCGGCGCTCGCAGGCGCTCGCCACCACGTCGAGTCCGGGGACGATCTCGGCCGTCTCGAAGAGCACCGACGACACCATGACGCACGCGGTGGCATCGTCTACGGCTCGCGCGAGACGCCCGGCCAGCGCGTCGACGGGGTGGGCCTCGATCTTGACGATCTCGAAGAGCCCTTCTTCGGCGAGCCGATCCACCTGACGTCGAATGCTGTGGAACTCGCCGTCGGTCGTCACGATCCGCGGCCGCGTGCGCAGCGGCAGCGCCGACAGCCACCGCGTGACCAGTTCGTGCGTGTTGTGGCCGAGGGCGAGGTTGGCGGGGGCGTCGCCCAGCAGGCGCGCGTATCCCTCACGCACGCGCGCGGCCTGCTCGGCCGCGGCATCCCACTTGTCGTCCACCAGCGCCGCCGCGTCCAGCCAGGCGCGCTGCTGCGCCTCGAACCCGACGTCCGGCCACGCCTGATGCGAGTGCCCCGTCAGGAGCAGCCGCTCGGCCACGCGGAAGCGGCGGTAATGCGCGGCGAGCGGGTTCACAGCTGCGTCCGGATGGCCCACAGATCGGGGAAGATGGGCCGGCCGAGCGTCGTGCGCAGGTATGCCGCGCCGCTCGAACCGCCCGTGCCGCTCTTGGTGCCGATGGTGCGCTCCACCATCTTCACGTGGCGGTACCGCCATTCCTGCATCCCTTCGTCCAGATCGACGAGCCGCTCGCAGAGCTCCGCGTTCTTGGCGTCCGTGCGATAGACGTCGATGAGGAGGCGCTGGATGTCGGCCGACGGCTCGGTCGGCCTCGTGACGTCCCGCGCGAGCGGGGCGGACGGGACCCCGTAGCCCTCGCGCGACAGATAGCGGAGGAAGCCGTCCCAGAGCGTCGGCTCGGCCAGCCGTCGCTGGAGCGCGGCCCGCGCGCGGCTCCCGTCCGGAAAGCGGGCGATAGCCGCCTCGTACTTGACGCCCAGCAGGAACTCGATCTGGCGGAACTGATCGGACTGGAAGCCGCTGGCCGCTTCCAGCCGCTGGCGGAACGACAGGAACTCGAGCGGGGTCATCGTCTCGAGGATGTCGAGCTGGGCGACCATCACTTTCAGGATGGTGAGGATGCGCTTCAGCGTGTGCTGCGCGCGGTGCGTCTCGTCGGCGGTAAGCAGCCGCACCACGTGATCGAGCTCGTGCAGCAGCTCCTTGAACCACAGCTCGTACACCTGATGAATGATGATGAAGAGCATCTCGTCGTGCTCCGGCCCCGCCGAGCGAGGCTGCTGCAGCGACAGCAGCTCGTCGATCTTCAGGTAGCTCCCGTACGTCACGGCCGCAGTGGTGTCACTCATGGCGTCACCAGGTGTCAGTCGACATCGAGGCCGACCGCGCGCATCAGCGCGATGGCGTTGCTGCGCGTCACGGGCCCCGGTCTCACACGGTAGTCGAAGTGGAGCTCGCCACCCTCGAGCCGGTCCTCGAAGTGGACGTTGCCCGCCTGTGGGGCGAGGTCGGAGGCCACGGCGGTCAGCGCGAGGTCGTGCGTCGTGATCAGGCCGATGGCGCCGCGGCCGAGCAGGCTGCGGAGCACGCGCGACGCCCCCACGAGGCGGTCGTGGGAGTTGGTGCCATGGAACAGCTCGTCGAGCAGGAAGAGGAGCGGGCGGGGGCCGCGGGCGAGGTCGGCCAGCTCGCGGATCCGGGTGATCTCCGCGTAGAACCGCGAGCGCCCTTCCTGCAGCGAGTCCTGGATGCGCAGCGTCGCTCCGCACGCAAGGGGCGTGAGCCGCAGGGCACTCGCGCGAACCGGGGCGCCGGCCTGTGCGAGCACCGCGTTGATGCCCACCGTGCGGAGCAGCGTGCTCTTGCCCGACATGTTCGATCCGCTCACGACGAGCAGCTGCGTGGTGCCCGAGAGACAGACGTCGTTGCGGATCATGCGCGCCGCGGGGATCAGCGGGTGCCCGAGCCCGACGCCCTCGAAGACGCCGCGCGCGGCGGGCGCCAGCATCTCGGGCCACGCGTCGCCGGGATGCTCGTACCGGTAGGCCGCCAGGGAGCCGAGGGCCTCGAAGTCGCCCACGTCCTGGAGCCACGCGCGAACGTGCGCGCCGTGCGTGCGGCGCCACTGCTCGATGGCCCACGCGAGGTGCGTGCCCCACAGCAGCACGGCGGCCAGAGGGGCGAAGAACTGATTGTGCTGCCAGTCGTGCAGCTCGACCAGCCGGTGCAGGCGGTGGATGGCGAGGGAGGCGGCCACGCCGTCCGTGTCGAGGCGGCCGCGGAGCGCGGCGAGGCGGGCCGTTGTGAACTCCTCACGCTCGAGCCGCCGCAGCACGTGCGCCAGCACGTCGAGGTCGCGGGCGGGGCCGTCGGCGGCGTGCAGCGCCTGCTGAATCCGCGCGCGCTGCGGGATCGAGAACAGCGCCTCCAGGAAGACCGTGGCGATGAACGGCGCCGCGCGGCCCGTCGAAGCCCAGTAGAAGGCCGTGCCGACCGCTGCCGCGGTCAGTACCCAGGCTGCGCCGCGCAGCCCTCGGGCGCCCAGCAGCGGCGTGCCTTCCGCCCAGGCCACCAGCGCCTCACCGTCGACGCTCGCGCGCACGTCGGCGCCCGCCAGCGCGATCGCCTCGCGGAGGTCGAGGGCGGGCGTCAGCTCGGCGACCGCCTCCTGCCGGGCCTGCACCTCGTCTGGATCCGCCGGAGACTTCAGCCACGCGGCCAGGACCTGCTCGCCTGCGCGTGTCCGGGCGATGGAGAGCAGTTCGAACAACGAGCCCGAGCCGAACAGGTCGAGATCGTTGGCGTACGGATGCTGGTCGTCGCGAAAGCGGTCGCCTGGCTCACCGGTGCCAGCCCAGCGATCCTCGAGGCGGGCAAGTCCCCGCTCGTAGAAGGCCACAGCACGGGCCGCGGCGTCACGCGCGCGGATGACCCTGTCGTGGCGGTGCGCCAGCACGGCGAACACGACACCTGGCGCCGCCAGCCACCAGTACGGGATCACGCCAGCCCAGGCGAGAGCGGCCACCAGGACGCCCGCGCCGAAGGTGGCCAGGCGGGCGTAGCTCAGCCGGGCGTCGAGCGCGGCCTGGACCGTCAAGGTACCCCGCCGAAGGCCGAGGCGCGCCCGATACTCCTCGCCTGGGGCGGAAGGCACACGCCATTCTAGCCCCGCGGCGGCTGAAGCCGCCGCGCTACAGGTGAGTTGATGTGGAGCGCAGGCTTCAGCCTGCGCGTGATGCGGGCGATTCAATATGTTATAGTACAAACATAATTACGTGACAGCACAGATAGGCATCACGGGCGACACGGCGGCGGCCATCGCCGCCTCGGTCGAGCAGCGGCTGCACGCGGGGCGGCTGGCGCCTGGCGAGGCCCTGCCCACGGTCCGTGAACTGGCCTCCGCGCTGCGGGTCAGCCCCGCCACCGTGGCGGCCGCGTACAGGCTGCTGCAGGCGCGCGGTCTGGTCGCTGGACAGGGCCGTCGCGGCACGCGTGTCGTGTCCGGCCCCGCCGCCGCGCCCTTGGCTGCCGCCTCCGTCGTTCCTCCCGGTACGGTCGATCTCGCCTCTGGAAACCCCGACCCTGCGCTGCTGCCGCCCTGGGAGCCGGCCCTGCGAGCGATCGCGGCGGAGCCCGGACGGTACGGCGACGCGCCGCAGCTCGCGGCGCTCACGGCCTTCGCGGCCGAGGAGTTCGAGGCAGACGGCATCCCAGTGCGGGCGCCGACCGTGCTCAGCGGCGCGCTCGACGCGATCGAGCGCATCGTCCGCGAGCACCTGCGGCCCGGGGATCGCGTGGCGGTCGAGGATCCCTGCTTTCCCGGGGTGGCGGACCTCGTGAAGGCGTCGGGGCTGGTGGCCGTGCCCTGCACCCTCGACGACGAGGGCCCGACGCCCGACGGGATTGACCGTGCCCTGCAGTCCCCGTGTCGTGCACTCGTGCTGACGCCGCGCGCCCAGAATCCGATCGGCGCGGCCATCACCGCGTCGCGCGCCAGCGAGCTGCGCCGTGTGCTGCGACGGGTTCCGGACGTCCTGCTCATCGAGAACGACTGCGCGGGGCCGATCGCGGGTGCTCCAGCCGTCACCCTGCGGGACGCGTCCCGCCGCCGCTGGGCGGTCGTGCGGTCGACCTCGAAGTGTCTCGGTCCGGATCTCCGCCTGGCGATCGTGGCGGCCGACGACCTCACGACCGCGCGCGTCGAGCGTCGCCTGGCGCTGGGTATGCGTTGGGTCAGTCACATCCTCCAGCGACTGACCCTTGCGCTCTGGGCCGATCCGGCTGGCGGGCGTCGGCTCGCGCGCGCGGCGGCGGTGTATGCGCAGCGCCGCACGGCGCTGCTGACCGCGCTCGCGGCGCGCGGCGTGCAGGCGCACGGCCGATCGGGGCTGAACGTCTGGGTGCCCGTGCGCGGCGAAGCGCAGGTGGTGCGCGGCCTGGCCGATCGGGGGTGGGCCGTTGCTGCGGGCGAGCGATTCCGGATCCAGGCCGCTCCTGGCATCCGCGTCACCACCGCGGCGCTGATGCCATCCGACGCGGAGCGATTCGCAGGCGATCTTGCCGCCGTCCTGGGCTCCGCCCGCGTCGGCTTGGCCGGATAATACGTGTCTGATGGCACGTCAGCCCCGCAAGTCCTCGCGTCCGCTCTTCGATCTGGCTGAAGCCGCGGAGCCGCCCACCGCGCCTCCGCCCCCGCCCGGCGGCTTCGCGGACGCGGTGGCGCTGCACGAAGCCGCGCAGGCCCGCTATCTGAACTACGCGCTCTCGGTGATCACGTCGCGCGCGCTGCCCGACGTGCGCGACGGCCTGAAGCCCGTGCAGCGCCGCATCCTGTACACGATGTGGCAGCAGAACCTGACCGCCGACGTCAAGCACCGCAAGTGCGCGAAGGTCGTGGGCGACGTGATGGGCGGCTATCACCCGCACGGCGACGCCGCGCTCTACGAGACGCTCGTGCGCATGGCGCAGCCCTTCGCCCTGCGCTATCCGCTGATCGACGGATCGGGCAACTTCGGGTCGCTCGACGGCGACAGCGCGGCGGCCATGCGGTACACCGAATGCCGCCTGGCCCGTATTGCCGACGAGATGCTCTCGGAGATCGACCGGCGCACGGTGCACTTCCGGCCGAATTACGACGGCACGAAGACGGAGCCCGTGGTGCTGCCCGCCCGAATTCCCAACCTGCTGATCAACGGCACCACGGGCATTGCCGTCGGCATGGCCACCAACGTGCCGCCGCACAACCTGGGCGAGGTGTGCGCGGCGCTGCTCAGGCTGCTCGACAACCCGGATCTGAGCAGCGTGCAGCTCTGTCGGTACGTGAAGGGTCCGGACTTTCCCACGGCCGGCCAGATCCTCAACTCCGCCGACGAGCTGAAAGACATCTACAAGACCGGCTCGGGCACCGTTCGGCTGCGCGCCACCTGGGAGGAGGGGCCTCCGTTCCGAGGCGGCCGGAAGATCTTCGTCACGAGCATTCCGTACACGGTGAACAAGGCGGCGCTCGTCGAGCGGATCGCCGAGGTGGCGCTTTCGCGGAAGCTCCCCTCGCTCGTCGACATCAAGGACGTATCGACCGACGATGTGCGGATCGAGCTGGAGGTGAAGAAGGAGGCGGACGCGCGCATGGTGATGGCGTACCTGTTCAAGAACACGCCGCTGCAGTCCAACTTCGCCGTCAACCTGACGTGCCTGATCCCGACCGAGAACCCCGAGGTGGGGCGCCCCGAGCGCCTCGATCTGAAGGCCATTCTCTGGCACTTCCTCCACTTCCGCCTGGAAGTCGTGACCAACCGTCTCGAGCACGAGCTGGAGGCCCTGCGGAAGCGGATCCACATCCTCGAGGGGTTCGAGAAGATCTTCGACGCGCTCGACGAGATCATCCGTCTGATCCGCACGTCCGACGGCAAGGCGGACGCCGCCGACAAGATCGTCAAGCGCTTCGGGCTCGACGCCGAGCAGACCGACGCCATCCTCGAGCTCAAGCTGTACCGGCTCGCCCGTCTCGAGATCCTGACGATCCGGAACGAGCTGGCCGACAGGCGGAAGCGGGCCCGCCAGATCAGCGGGCTGCTCAAGGACGAGGAAGGCCGCTGGGCGATCGTGCGAAAGGAGATTGGCGAGATTCAGGACACGTACGGGAAGGCAGACAGGCGGCGCACGCTGATCGAGGCCGCCGAAGACGTGGCCTTCACCGAAGACGACTTCATCGTCGAGGAAGACAACGTGGTGATCGTGTCGCGCGACGGGTGGGTGAAGCGGCAGAAGGAGGTGCGCGACCTGTCGACCACGCGGCTGCGCGAAGGCGACGCCGTGCTGGCGGTGCTGCCTGGGAGCACGCGCGCCGCGGCGGTCTTCTTCACGAACTTCGGCGTGGCGTACACCGCCCGGATGATCGACGTGCCCGCCTCCACGGGGTACGGGGAGCCGATCCAGAAGCTGTTCAAGCTTCGCGACGGCGAGAAGGTGATTGCGGCGCTCAGCCTCGACCCACGGATCGCGGGCGACATCGGCACGCGAAAGGAAGGCGAGCCGCCGCCCGCGCACGCGCTCGCCGTGACCAGCGACGGCTACAGCCTGCGATTCGGCTTCGAGCCGTTCGTCGAACCGAGCACGCGCGCGGGACGGCGGTACGCGCGGCCGGGCGAGGGCGTCGAGGTCGTGGGCGTGGCGCGTGTCACCGGCGGCGAGGTGATCATCGCGGCCACGCAGCAGGCCAGGGGCATCCTGTGCCGCGCTGACGAGGTGAACTATCTGTCCGGGCCCGGCAAGGGCGTCATCCTGATCAAGCTCGCGCGCGGCCACGACCGAGTGCTCGGGTTCGTCGCCTCCTCGGGCGATCGCGACCTGCTGCGCGTGGAGACGAGCCGCGGCGGCGAGCAGACGTTCAGCACCGCCAAGTACGAGGTGACGGGCCGCGGCGGCAAGGGACGCGAGCTGCTCCAGCGCGGCGAGTTCACGCGTGTCGTCCACGCCGAAGTCGAGAATCCCCAGCCCCTGAGCGGCGATTGAGTGACATGAAGGTGCTGTGGCTGCTCCTCGTGATCGTCGCGGCAGCCGTGGCGCTCAAGGTCGTCGTCACGGCCCTGGAGCCAGGGTTCGTGTTCTTTCCGTACAAGGGAGAGGACCAGACCCCCGCGAGCCTCGGGCTCCCGTATCAGCAGATCAGGCTGACGACGCCAGATGGAGAGCAGCTGACCGCGTGGCAGCTCGAGCCCGAGCGGCCCAAAGCAGACATCGTCTACTTTCACGGCAACGGCGGCAACCTCTCGCTCTGGCTGCCCGTGCTTGCGACGCTGCATCGCCTGGACTACCGCGTGCTCGCCGTGGACTATCGCGGCTACGGCCGGAGCACGGGCTCGCCGACCGAGCAGGGTGTCTATCGCGACGCGGAGACGACAGCGCGCCACGCACAGGCGGGGCGTGTGGCGGGACGTCCGCTCGTATTCTGGGGGCGCTCCCTCGGTGCGGCAATCGCCGCGGCGGCGACGCGCGTGGTGACCCCCGACGGCCTGATTCTCGAGGCCGGATTCCCCGACAAGGCCTCGGTGGCGTGGACGCAGCCCGTCCTTGGCCTCTTGAACGTGTTCGCCTCGTACCGGTTCGACCTCGTCGATCTGCTGCGCGGCTTCGACCGGCCTGTGCTGGTGATGCACGGCGAGGCCGACCGCATCGTGCCGTTCGCCCTCGGACGCAGGCTGTTCGAACGGCTGGGCGGCCCGAAGCAGTTCGTGGCCGTGCCCCAGGCGGACCACAACGACTTTTTCGACTCCGGCCACAAGGCCTACTGGGAGCCTGCCATTCGGTTCATCGAGGCGCTCGGGCGCTGACGTATACTGAAAGGGACCGCACGTCCTCCTGGGATCCTGCCTTTCGAACCATCCTCGATTTGCCAGCTTCCCGACGGGAAGGCAAGAGGCTGAATGACCACAACAGATTCACGCACCCGCATCGCCGTCTTCATCGATTTCGACAACGTCGAGATCGGCGTCAAGAGCACGATCGGCGGCCCGTTCGACATCGGTCTCGTCCTCGAGGCCATCAAGGAGCGCGGCGAGATCGTCACGAAGATCGCCTACAGCGACTGGAAGCGCGCGGGCGACTACAGCCGTCTCCTCACGCAGCACGCCATCCGGATGGTGCAGCGGAACGTGACGCCCGGCGGCGACAAGAACGGCGCCGACATCACGATGGCCCTCGACGCGCTCGAGATGGCCTTCACCCACGATCACATCAACGCCTTCGTCATCGTCGGCGGCGACAGCGACTTCATCTCGCTGGTCGAGAAGCTCAAGCAGTACGGCCGCAAGGTGATCGTCGTCGGCGGGCGTCAGTTCACCAGCGCGACGATGCAGAAGAACTGCCACGAGTTCATCGCGTACGAGAACCTCGTGGGCACCAGGGGCAGCCGCGGCGCGGATCGGCGCGGACGTCCGGCGGGGACGAGCGACATAGCCTCGGCGCTGCCGCTGGTGAAGCGTGCGCTGAAAGTGCTCTCCGAGCGCGAGGTCACGCCGCAGCTCGGGCTGCTCAAGAGCACGCTGCTCCAGCTCGATTCCACCTTCTCGGAGCGCGAGTACGGCGCGGGCAGCTTCCGCGACTTCATGGAGAAGGTGGCCGAGGCGGGCGCGGTGGCGCTGCGGCAGGCCGGCCGCAGCATGCTCGTCGAAGCGCGCGACGTGGCTGCGGCGACCGCGCGACCGACGCCCCCCGGGAAGCCGGCGGACGTGGAGGCGGAGGAGGAGCCGGCCGTGGCCTCACCGATGACGCCGCAGGATGGCATCCGGGTCGTGCAGGAGGCGTTCGGGGGCGCAGCCACGCCGCCGCGCTGGCCGATGTACGTGCGCCAGGCAAAGCAGTTCCTGCGCAATGCCATCCCCGGTTTCGACGAGAAGCAGTACGGCTTTGCGTCCGTGGTCGATCTGCTGCGCGCGGCGGGCAAGGAAGGGGTGCTTCGCGTCGAGCGCGATCGGCAGGGGGCCGTCCGGATCTTCGCAGGCCCCAACCTGGCAGAGCGGCCCGCCGCAGCGCCCGACGCAGAGCCGATCGTTGCCGAGCCGGTCGCCGAGCCGCCCATCGTCGACGCGGAGCCCATGGAGCAGCCGGCCGTCGAGGTCGTGGCCGAAGAACCGCCGAAGAGGCCCGCGCGCCGACGCCGCCGCACCACGCCTCGGTCAGCAGGGGAACCCAAAGCCACGAAGCCGACAAGGACGCGGCGCGCGTCCAAGCCAAGAGCCGGTCTTGCGACGTAGGGCGGGCTTTTACGGCCCGCCTTGGCGCGGCGTGAAGCCGCGCCCTACGGCCACCTCGATCAGGGAAGCGCCCGGTACGCGCTCTCGACGTACCCGGTGCGCGGCGTCCACTGGATCCGCCGCATGGCGCCGTTGGGATCGTCGACCGGGCGGATGTAGATCAGGATCTCCTGGTATCCCTGATTCCGTACGGGCGCGATGATCTCTTCCGCAATCTCACGCGCCTCTTCGACCCGCCGCGCCTCGACATCGACGACCAGCGCGTGATGCGCCGAGTTCGCGCGGACCACCGTCCACGAGGGCCAGAGCGAGGCGCCCTGGGCACGGTTCAGCTCCCAGGCGAGCGCCGACGTCGAGTTCGGTCCGACGTTCAGGCGGCGCACGGGCGACGACACCAGGAGCAGCGCCGCGAACAGGCCGATCACGGCGACCGACGCAACGCCGGCGGCGAGCAGACGCCCGGCCACGAGGGAATGCTACTCTAAAACCCAGGCCCTGGGCCCCAGGGCGCTCCAGGCACCATTCCTTCATGTCCACGTATACCGCCAGGGACATCACGGTCCTCGAAGGGCTCGAGCCGGTCCGCAAACGCCCGGGCATGTACATCGGCGGCGTGGGTACGGCGGGGCTGCACCACCTCGTCTGGGAGATCCTCGACAACGCCGTTGACGAGGCGATGAACGGCTTTGCCTCGAACATCGCGGTCACGCTGCACGCCGACGGCAGCTCCATCACCATTTCAGACGACGGCCGCGGCATTCCGATCGACAAGCATCCGGCGACGAAGAAGAGCGCCCTCGAGGTGATCTTCACGATGCTCCACGCCGGAGGGAAGTTCGAGCACGGCACCTACAAGACGGCGGGAGGCCTGCACGGCGTCGGCGCCAGCGTGGTCAACGCGCTGTCCACCGAGCTGCGGGCCGGCGTCAGGCGCGACGGCGCGCTGTGGCAGATGGCGTTCAGGCGGGGGAAGCCGACAGGCCCGCTCAAGAAGGCCGGCCCCGCGCGCGGCTCGGGCACCACCGTCTACTTCCATCCCGACCCGACGATCTTCCCGAAGGTCGAGTTCGATCCCGCCACCATTCGCGAGCGCCTCGAGATCGTCAGCTACATCCACAAGGGCGTGCGCGTCACGTTCGAGAACGAGGCGGACCGTACCAAGGAGGTCTTCCAGCACGAGGAAGGGCTGGCGGACTACCTGAAGAAGATCGTTGCCGAGCGCGGCAGCAAGCCGGTGCACGACGCGGCGTTCGTGCACCTGCGCGAGAGCGGGCCGCGGCTCGATCTCGTGCTGCAGTGGACCGAGGCCACCGACGAGCACGTGCGGAGCTACGTCAACGGCATCCCCACGGGCTCGGGCGGCACGCACGAGAACGGGCTGCGCGCAGGCCTCGGCAAGGCGGTGCGCAACTACATCGAGACGCACCACCTGTCGCCCAAGGGCGTCACGCTGGCGGCCGAGGACATCCGCGAGGGGTTGACGGGCGTGCTCAGCGTCTTCATCCAGGATCCGCAGTTCCAGGGCCAGACCAAGGATCGCCTCAACAATCCGGAGCTGACCTCGGCGATCGACTCCGCCGTTCGGCCCGCGCTGGAGCACTGGCTCAATCACAACCGCAGCGCGGCGGAATCGATCGTGGCCCGCGTGATCCTGGCGGCGCGCGCCCGCGAGGCGAGCCGCGCGGCGCAGGCGGAGGTGGCGCGCAAGACGGCGACGTCCGGGCGCTTGAACCTGCCCGGCAAGCTCAGTGACTGCACGGGCGCCGGCCGCGACGACAGCGAGCTGTTCGTCGTCGAGGGCGACTCCGCGGGCGGGTCGGCCAAGCAGGGGCGCGACCGCGCGCGGCAGGCCATCCTGCCGCTGCGCGGCAAGGTGATGAACACCGAAGGACTGACGCTCGCCAAGGTGCTCGAGAACAAGGAGCTCGCCGATCTCGTCACGGCGCTCGGCTGCGGGCTGGGCAAGAGCTTCGATCTCGCCAGGCTCCGGTACGGCAGGGTGATCATCCTGGCCGACGCCGACTCCGACGGCCATCACATCGCGACGCTGCTGCTGACGTTCCTCTACCGCCACCTCCCGCAGCTCATCTCGAGCGGGAAGGTGTTCCTCGCGCAGCCGCCGCTGTTCCGCATCGACATCGGCAAGGACACCTATTGGGCCTTGGACGAGGCGCACCGCGATCGGATCCTGACGCTGCACGGCAACGGCCCTTCGACGGCGCTCAGGGCAGGCCCTTCGACGGCGCTCAGGGCAAGCCGCGGGAGCCCGGAGATCACGCGGTTCAAGGGCCTCGGCGAGATGATGCCGAAGGTGCTGTGGGAGACGACGCTCAATCCGAGGACGCGGCGGCTGCTGCGGGTGGAGATCGTGGATCAGATCGTGACCGACCGCGTCATCAACGAGCTGATGGGCAAGGACGCCTCCGCGCGGTTCCGCTTCATCATGGAGCGCGCCGAGGAGGCGGAGGAGCTGGACGTCTAGCCGCCTTGGACCTTCCTCACGACGTCGCCGACGCGAACGATGCACGCCTGCACGACCTTCGCGTTGATGCCCCGCAGCCGCAGGCCGCGCCCCATCGGTGAGTTGACGAACGTCACGGCGTCCACGCCGAAGCGGCTCGCGAACTTCCCACAGCCGGTGTGCGGCATCCCAGTGACCTCGATGACCGCGGTGCCCAGGGCGAGACGCGTGCCGGGCGGCACGTTCTCGGCGCTCAGGTCCAGATCGACGAGCAGCTGATCCCCGGCCAGCCTCCAGCGGTGCTCGTCGTGCGCCAGCAGGCCGATCACGCGCGAGTTCATGACGGTCAGCTGCGTGTCGGGATGCGGCGAGCGGCCGCGGCTGCCCCACGTGTCACCGACGAGGCCGCTCGCAACGTCGAGCTCGCCCTGCTCGACGACCTCCCGCGCGCCGACGGCCGGGCGCCGCACGATCATCGCCAGGACTCCGTGATCCCGCGGCGATTCGCGGATCTCATCCAGTCCGGCCTCGAGCTCCTCCAGTGTGAGATTTCTCACAGTCATCGCCTGCTCCGACGCGGCACCAACCCCATTTTCCCAGACCAGGCGCCGCCAAGTGTCATGGAGGCGATGTAGTAGACTCCCCTTCGGATTCATATCGGAAATGGCCGGCCCTTCATCCAAGCCCGGAAAGTTCGACCGCTCGATCGTCGAAGGTCCCATCCGTCCCGCCGTCTGGCGCCTCGCGTGGCCGACGATGCTGCAGAACGTCATCGCGGGGCTGCAAGGCATCATCGACCACGTGATGGTCGGGCACTTCGTCGGCTTCACGGCGAACGCCGCCATCGGTGTGAGCTGGCAGATCGTCATCGTCGTGATCGTCTTCGCCACGTCGGTGTTCACGGGCATGGCCGTGCTGGTCGCGCGCTTCGCCGGCGCGAACGAGCCCGACAAGGTCAACCGCGTCGTCTACCAGGCGTTCCTGACCGCGGCCGGCCTGGCCGTGCTGCTCGGCGCGGCCGGCTGGGTGGCGGCGCCGAGCCTGCTGAACCTGGTGAACGCCGCCCCGGACGTGCACGCCGAAGCGCTGCCGTTCCTGCGCACGATGTTCGTCGGCATCATCGGCATGATGATGTTCTTCATGC